>NZ_CP146609.1:2227500-2549776 GCF_037094465.1 Pseudodesulfovibrio sp. 5S69 | reverse complement strand
GGAAAAGGCCGCCGACCTCATCCTCGGCAACTCGCCCCTCCCCCCGGAACACGCCCCATTCTATCAACACTTGAAATCCCAATAGGTTAACCATGATAAAAAGCATGCTATATATAGATGGGAAATGGGTGGACAGCCTGGCAGGCGCGACCCGGAACATCATCAATCCCTTCGACGGCTCGGTCATCGCCACCGTACCGGAGGGGACACGCGAGGATGCCAAGGCGGCCATCAGCGCGGCCCGGACCGCTTTCGACAACGGCGGCTGGCCGCAGACGCCCGCTGCCGAACGCGGCCGCCTGCTCTTTCGCCTGGCCGACCTCATCAAGCGGGACCGCGAAGAGCTGGCCAGGCTGGAAAGCCTGGACACGGGCAAGACCGTGGAAGAAAGCCGCTGGGACATGGACGACATTGTGGGCATCTTCCGCTATTTCGCCGGGTTGGCGGACAAGGACGGGGGAGAGGTCATTAACTCGCCCATCCCGGATTCCACCAGCACCCTGGTTCGCGAGCCGGTCGGAGTCTGCGGCCAGATATCGCCGTGGAACTACCCCCTGCTCCAGGCCTCCTGGAAGATGGCCCCGGCCCTGGCCGCCGGGTGCACCATCGTCATGAAACCAAGTGAAATCACTCCCTTGACCACCCTCAAAGTCACGGAACTGGCCGAAGAGGCCGGTTTTCCGCACGGCGTGGTCAACACGGTCCTCGGGCCCGGCGCGGAAGTCGGCGCGGAGTTGTCCGAGAACGTGGACGTGGATCTCATCTCCTTCACCGGGGGCATCGCCACGGGCAAGACCATCATGCGGGCGGCCGCCGTGAACGTAAAGAAGGTCGCCCTGGAGCTGGGCGGCAAGAATCCGAACATAATCTTCGACGACGCGGACCTGGACCTGGCCGTGGACTATGCCTTGAACGGCGTTTTTTTCCACGCCGGGCAAATTTGCTCGGCCGGGGCGCGGGTCATGGTCCAGAACGGCATCCACGACCGGTTCGTCGAGACCCTGCGCGAACGTATGGCCCACATCAAGATGGGCAACGGTTTTGACGAAGGGACCCAGATGGGGCCGCTCATCTCTGCCGAACACCTAGCCAAAGTCGAGGGCTACGTGGACATCGCCAGGCAGGAAGGCGCGATCCTTGAGCTCGGCGGGTCGCGGCCGGACGCCCCCGCGCTGGCGGGCGGATTCTTCTACCTGCCCACTCTGTTCACCGGTTGCACCAACGACATGCGGATCGTCCAGGAGGAAGTCTTCGGTCCGGTTATCACCGTGGAAAGATTCTCCAGCGAAGACGAGGCAGTCGAACGTGCCAACTCCACGATCTATGGCCTGTCCGCCGGATTCTGGACACGGGACCCAGACCGCATCGAGCGGGTCTCCAAGCGGCTCCGCTTCGGGACGATCTGGGTCAACGACTTCAACGTCTATTTCGTTCAGGCCCCCTGGGGCGGCTACAAGCAATCCGGCCTCGGCCGCGAACTGGGCGCCGTCGGCCTCGAAGAATACACTGAGATCAAACACATATATCGCAACCACGCCACCAAAGCTCTCGACTGGTTCGGCGTGAAGGCCGAATAATCAGTGCGACCGCTCCCGCCAATCCCAACCAAGGAGGTTTAATGTCTTCCGGCTTCAGGCGACTCGCCGTCGCCTTACTCTTCATCGCAACCATATTCTGCTCCACCATCCCCGCGCGCGCAGCCGACAAGATCACTGTGGCCAGCGTGTCCTGGACCGGCGTGACCATCAAATCCGAGATCGCGGTCGATGTCCTCAAAAGCCTAGGCTATCGGGCCGAAAATAAAGTCTTTTCCGTGCCCATCACCTACTCCGCCCTGGCCAACGGAGACGCCGACGTATTCTTCGGCAACTGGATGCCCTCCATGGCGACCATCGCCAACAAATTCTTCGATAGCGGCAAGGTCATCAAATACGTAGCCAACATGCCCGGGGCCAAGTACACCCTGGCCGTGCCCACCTTCTGCGCTCAGGCCGGGCTCAAGGATTTCAGTGACATCGCCAAGTTCGGCGACAAGCTGGACTGGAAGATCTACGGCATCGAACCGGGCAACGACGGCAACCAGATCATCCAGAACATGATCGACAAGAACATGTTCGGACTGGGCAAATTCAAGCTGGTTGCGTCCAGCGAAGTGGCCATGCTCTCCCAGGTCCAGGCCTATGCCGCCAACCGCAAATGGATCGTGTTCCTCGGCTGGGCTCCGCACAGCATGAACGAGCGTATCGACATGACCTACCTGACCGGCAGCACCGATGCGACCTTCGGGGCCAACGACGGCACGGCCACCGTATGGACGAACATCCGTAAAGGTCTGGAACAGGATAACCCCAACATTTCTAAATTATTTAACAATATGACATTCCCGGTTGCCATGATGAACCAGATCATGACTTCGGTGCACAAAGACGCCTCCCTCGGCCTGGCCAAGGCGGGGCTCGTCTGGCTCAAGGCCCATCCCGAGATGTACGAAAAATGGCTGAACGGCGTGACTACAACGGCAGGCAAGCCCGGCGCGCCCGCCTTCAAGGCGTATCTCGACTCCAAGGCATAGTCCCCCTCTCCATTGAGAAGACAAAGGGGAACCGCACTCGCGCGGTTCCCCTTTTTTTGTGCCCTTCCCGTCCTGATCACAAGATGATCATATACGAAAAAGAAAAGGGTTGCGGCCGGTTGGCCGCAACCCATGCGTCGTTAAAAGAGAGTATGGGCGGCGGCCTATGAGGCCGCCCCACTGATGCGGGGAACCATGGATTCCCGCTGATGCCGTTGCGCCAGGAGCTTGCGTGCGGCGGCCAGGACCGCCTCGTGGCTGCCGTAGTAGGCGTCGGGCGCGAGCAGCTTGCCCATGCCCAGCTTTTGGAGGCTCTCCCGCTGTTCGGCGGTCACCGCCAGCAGCACGGTGATCCTGGCCGCCTGCAATTTCTCAATGGTCTCGCCCAGGGCGAAGACCGCCGAGATGTCCATGAACGGCACGTCTAGGCAATTGACCACCAAGACCTGGGTGCCGAGCATGGAAGAGAACTTGTCCTGCATGTTGGCCGTGGTGCCGAAGAAGAACGGTCCGCGGATGGTCACGACCTGGATGCGGTAATCCGTCTCCCGCTGAATGGCGTCTTCGGCCAGATCGTCCAGTGGCCGATCCTCCACTTCCGAGACCGAAACGCTGCACTGGCGGGCGGTACGCACAGCGACCATGGCGGCGGCCAAGGTGACGCCCACCCCCACGGCCACGATGAGGTCGATGAAGACCGTGACCCCGAAGACCACGACCATGACCAGCAGGTCGGTGCGCGGCGCCCGCTTCACCAAGGACAGCAGGCGGTAGTCGATGATGTCCACGCCGACCTTGACCAGGATGCCCGCGAGCACGGCCATGGGGATATGGGAGGCCAGGGGACCCAGCCCCAGCAGGATGGCCAGGAGCAGCGCGGCGTGGATCACGCCGGAAACCCGCGTGGTGCCGCCGGCCTTGATGTTCACTACGGTGCGCATGGTCGCGCCCGCTCCCGGCAGGCCGCCCAGGATGGCGGAAATCATGTTGCCGATGCCCTGCCCGATGAGTTCGCGGTTGGAATCATGCTTCTTGCGGGTCAGGGAGTCCGCCACCACCGAGGTCAGCAGGGAGTCGATGGTGCCGAGCACGGCCAGGGCCAGGCCGAGCCCGACGATCCGGCCCACCTGCGAGGCCTCGAAGCCCGGCATGGTCGGATGAGGCAAGGCGGACGGGATGGCGCCGATCATGGCCACGTCGAAATGTCCTTCCCAGGCGATGGCCGTCCCGACCAGCAGGGCGATGAGCGGGGACGGCACCACGCGGGTGATCCGGGCGGGAACCAGAAAAACGATGGCGATGGTCAGGACGCCGAGCATGAGCGACTGCATCTGGATGCTGCCCAGGGCGGACCCTAGCCCCAGCAAGGCGGCCATGGGCGAACTGACCGAGGGCAGGCCGAGGAGCGGTTCCAACTGTAGCAGAATGATGATCACGCCGATGCCGTTCATGAACCCGGAGACCACGGGGTACGGGATGAACCGAACAAAGGTCCCCAGCCGGGCCGAGCCGAGCACGATCTGCCCCAGCCCCGCGATCAGGAACACGGCGATGATGTACTGCGGATGGCCGGGGAAGGCGGCAACGGCCGATGCGGCCACGATGGTCATGGGGCCGGTGGGGCCGGATATCTGGGTCTGCGTACCGCCGAACACGGCGGCAAAAAGGCCGAGGGCGATGGCCCCGTACAGGCCTGCCGCGGCTCCGGCTCCCGAGGCCACTCCGAATGCCAGCGCAAGGGGCAGTGCCACGATGCCGGCGGTCAATCCTCCACAGACGTCTCCACGGAGGTGCTTGAAATCATAGTTTAAAACTTTCACACTCATATCCTTTGAAAAACTATTCAGAAAAGAGACAATCCAATTTCATTAAAAAACTCTCCCAGCTCAGCCGACATGCGTCCCCGAATCCCGGCTCCGGACCGCAGACAATCTCCACGGAGGAGCGTCCGCTCCTCCGTCAACGGCTTGAAAACCAGTTGTTCGGACGTGGTTTGTTCGGATGGCTGCCCGGATCACGGGCAGGAAATCGAGCGATACTTTTCGCAGGCGGCGCGGATGGTCTCGCTCAGGGCGGCGGTGTTCACCGGTTTTTTCAGGCAGGCGAATGCCCCCAGGTTCAGGCACGCCTCATGATCGTCACCCTCCCGGCCCGAAAGGACCAGGACCTCAGTCTCCGGATGATCCCGCTTGAACTGGCGCAACACGTCGGTCCCGTGGGAGGTGGGCATGTCGAGCAGGACCACTTCGGGGTCGTGCTCATCCATGGTGAAAAACGCGCTCTTCCCGTCATACAGGGCAAAGGAACCCATCTCGCCGCCTTGGCGCAGGCGCGGAGACAGCGTCGGGACGAACTTGCGCTTGTCGTCCGCGAGCACCGCCAGGCACCTTTCACGGCGGATTCGGGCACAGGCTGCGCCCTGGTGATACTCCCGGCCGATGCCGAATTCCACGCCCGTCACGCCGTCCATGGCCGTTGCCAGGCCGCAGATGCGCCGGGCCATCCGATCCAGCAGCTTGCCGTGATCGTTGACGGCCAGGGAAACGAAGCCGTCCTTGACGAACACGGACACGCCCCAGGCGTCATAGGGAAGATGCGCGCGGATGGTCTCGGTCAAAGCGATGTCCTCCGCTCCGGCCGACAGGCATTCAGCGTCTTCGAACGCCTCCCCGGCGAAATGCGGGCGGTCGCAGGCCGCGCGCTGAAAAACGTCGTTGGGGTTATAGCGCTGGCCGGTGCCGATCTCTACGCCCCGAACCCCTTTGAATTCCGAGACCTTGTCGAACAGACAGCGGGTGCCGTTCTTGAGCGTCGAGTCATGGCTCTCAAGGCTCAGGGTCAGCGCTCCGGCCCGTGCGGACACGGCTACGTCATGTCCATGGCGCGCCAGTTCCGCCTGTACTTCGGCCGCCAGCCCAAAATCCTCCAGACGCGCCCTGTCGGCCGCCGAATCTCTGACCATGGCGTTGGCCAACTGCTCGACGATGAGGTACGCGCTCTGCCGGACCCCGAGCGCCCCCACCGGAACGATCATGTCGTAAAGGGCTTCGGACCACGGATCGTTGCGTTCTGTAACGCAGACCACCCATTCTCCGCGCACGCGGTCGTCGGCAGCCATGAACTCCCGTGCCTCGGGCTCGGTAAGCTCGCCATCCCGGCAAGCCGTCCATACCCTGTCGTTGGTCTCGTTGACCAGGCAGACGCTGAGGATATTCCCGCAATCACGAGGTGCCAGGAGGGCCGTATAGCCCCAGAATACCAGGTTCTTCTCATTAGCCAACTTCCGAGCAACGGCATGCCGCAACCAACTGACGACCTGGTTCCGGTCCGGCCCGTTCATGCCGAATTCGCCCGCTTCCACACTGAACATTCCGGCAATCATCGCCTTGTTCAGGCCCGAGAGACGGGCGGCATCGGCAACGATCTCCCGATCCTCAACCAAGCGATATCCGGTGATTTCCGCCACCCGCTCGGCCACAGGCCGTGCATCGCAAAAACATCCGTTGAAAATTGTAATGGCAGTCATGGTGTACCCGTGGCTTGGGCCTGATCCCATCAGGCGGTTGTTTGCGACATGCGGGCAGTCGTCTCGGGGCGCGTAGCTGTTGCTGGATGCAACATAAGACGGGTGCCAAACGGTCGACCACGCTCAATCGGCGAGGCCATGCTCCTCATTGATCATGATTTAATTCAATGAATCTAATTTATTACACACAGAATAATCATCGAATAATCGGTCTTGATTTGCACGAAGCGTTCCATATCCAACGCTTGCCGGCGGCGCGATGCGCGGCACCCGACCATTTCTTCGGGATAAACCGATATACAAAGACATAGTATCTTGGTACGCAAAGGTTGCTCAGGCTGTTTCCCCACAATCTCCGGGAGAAACCTTCCATGAATCTAGCTGCTTGCGTACGGTATCTGATTCCGGTCTGTCTGTTTTGCCTGACGCTCCTGCCCTCCACCGCACAGGGAAAAACCCTGATCGAACTCTCCCGCTCCCTGGACGCGCGGCCCGTATGGGAGGCGCTGGCAGACGGAGCCGATCCCCGTGAACGGGACAAGAACGCCAACACTCCGCTGCACATTGCCGCCGCCTGGGGCACTCCGGACATCTGCCGCGCCTTGCTTCGGGCAGGCGCCGAGGTGGACGCGCGCAACAAGAACGGCGCCACGCCGTTGCTTGCGGCCGCCAGGGAGGGTCGCGCCGCGAATATGATGGTCCTCATGGAGGCCGGTGCGGATATCAACGCGGCCAGCGGCAACGGAATCACCCCGCTGCACGCGGCCTTCACGGCACACGGGGCCCCGGCCTTGGAGGCCCTTCGCGTCCTATTGGAGCGCAAGCCCGACCTCGACGTCCGCGACAAACAGGGAAACACCCCGCTCTGCCTCGGCATCGGCCGGGTCGAGAGTTCCTGCATTCTCCTGCTGCTGGACGCCGGGGCCGACCCGAACATTCCGAATCAGTCCGGCCAGACGGCGGTACACGAGGCCGTACGCACCAACCGGGTGGCCATCATGGAGCATCTGATACGGCACGGCGCCGATCTGAACACTCCGGGACGGTACGGGACACCGTTGCAGGTGGCGGCCATGAACGGCTTCACGGCCATGGCCGAAATATTGGTTGCGAACGGGGCGGACAGAGCCCGGCTGGCCTCGAACCAACCCTTGCGCCGCCCGGAGAGGAAAAAGCAGAAATACCCCCTCCATCACGCCGCCCAGAGCGGCTTCGACTTGGAGGAGGTAAGAACCCTGCTCAAAACGGGCGCGGACCCGAACCGATTGGACAATTACCAGAAGACTCCGCTCGCCTATGCGGTTAATGAGGGCCGGTTATCTACTATAATCCTGCTGCTTGAGGCGGGCGCGGACCCGAACATTTCGGATAGCCAGTGGGGCTATCCCCTGCATTCGGCGACTCAGAAGAATCGGCCCGAAGTCATCAAGTACCTCCTGCAATACGGCGCGAAACCCAATCAGATGGGAAAGCTCGACACCCCGCTCCAACGGGCGGCCAGCCTGGATTGGTATGACGCGGCAAAAGTCCTGATTGAAGCCGGGGCAGACGTCGATAAGGCCTCCGGCATGGGCCTGACCGCCCTCGCCTACGCGGCCTTCAAACCCGACAGCCGAGTGGCCCCGCTGCTCATCGCCTCCGGCGCGGATGTGAACCTCCAGGGCAGGGCCAAGATGAGCCCGTTCTTCATTGCCGTGGCCGAACACAACATCGAGACCTCCCATCTGCTTTTGGCCCACGGGGCCGATATCAACGCAACCGGCCCCGGCGGCGTATCCTCCCTCCAGGTCGCGGTCAAAAAGCGGTATCCCGACATGGTCGACCTGCTGCTGAAAGCCGGCGCGGACGGAGCGCAAAAGGACCAGTTCGGCAAAACGGCCATGCACCTCGCGGCCAGGACCAACGAGATGTCCACGCTCAAACTGCTGGTGAGCAAGGGATATGCGGTGGACGAGCCAGACCGTCTGGGCATGACGCCCCTCTTCAGCGCCGCAATGAGCGGCAGAAAGGAGGCGACCGAATACCTGATCAAACAGGGCGCGGACGTCATGGCCCGGGACCAGGGTGGCAATACCCCCCTGCACCAAGCCGCTCTGAACGCCCAACCGGAGACCTGCGCCGAGCTTATCGACGCCGGAGCGGATATCAACGCGCTGGACAAGCGCGGCCAGACGCCGCTCGACCTCGCTTTGAGTCGACTCGGCAACAAACGCCAACCAAGAGGGGAAATTAAACAGAGGCTCATTGATGTCGTGGAGTATCTCAAGTCTCACGGAGCCCGCGAGCCCTCCAAGGAGTAGAGCCGCCTTCCCTGCTCCTTTACCCCGTGGGCGGGCTGGCATCGGCGGGCGGCAACTGGTACACCTCCGGTTCACGCAACCCTCAAGGAGTATGACATGATCGAAGCGCGAACCTGGATGGCCGAAGTCCTCCCCCGCCTGCAAGCTGCTTTCGGCCCCCGGCTGCGATATCTCGGGTTGCAGGGCAGCTACCGCCGGGAAGAGGCCACGGAAACGAGCGACATCGACCTCGTCGTTCTGCTGGACACGGTCGAACTGGACGACCTCGACATGTACCGGGGGATCGTCCTCGCCATGCCCGAGGGGCGCAAGGCATGCGGGTTCCTCTGCGGCGTCCGGGAGTTTTCCGCCTGGCCGCCCCACGAACTGTTCGCCTTTGCGAAGGATACGGCCGATCATTTCGGCAGGCTGGAGGACTTCCTGCCGCCAGTAACCCGCGAGGACGTACGGTACGGCGCAAAGACCGGCGCTTCCACCCTGCTCCACCTGCTGACCCACAGCTACCTGTATGCCGACGCGGAGGCCAGGCCCACCATTCTGAAGGAGGCCTGCAAATCGGCCTTTTTCCTCATGCTGGTGGTCCACTACCTGGATTCGGGGCGGTTCTGCGCGAGCAAACGGGAACTGCTCGCGGAACTGGACGGCGCGGACAGGGACATCGTCGAGGCGAGCCTGGAGCGGCCCGACCGGACGGCCGACCGCTCCGAAAGGGAGCGCTTCGCCATGCTCCTGACATGGTGCCGGGAAGTGATGCGGACCGCCTGATCCGCACCGGCAACATACATCTCTTTGAATAAAAAGAGGAAGGGTTGCAGCTTGTTAGCTACAACCCTTTTGATTTCGTGGTGCCGAGGGGGGGATTCGAACCCCCACGGAATTTCTTCCACTGCCCCCTCAAGACAGCGTGTCTACCAATTCCACCACCTCGGCACGATATGCGTTGAACCTATTGGTTCTTGGCGTCGTCTCCGGTATCCTTGAAGGTCACTCCGGGCTTGGCCGGTTCGGCCGGGGCCGTGGTCTCCGCCGCAGGCGCGTTCTGCTGCAGCATGATGGAGTCCTGGCTGGCGATCTTGTTCCCGGACAGGATGTTGTATCCGAGGGAAGTGAGCAGGAAAACCGTTGCAAGTCCTGCGGTTACCTTTACCAGGAGACCGCCGGCGCCGGTGCTGCCGAACATCGTGCTGCTGCCGCCGCCGAAGATGACTCCCATCCCCTCGTGACCGGACTGAAGCATTACAGCGCCGATCAAAAAGATGCAAGCCAAAACATGGATGACTATGACTATGGTTTCCACAATTAATCCCTTTTCTTAAAACTTCTTTCCGCTTGCAAAATCAAGCCAGTACGATCTCGCTGAAGCTTTGTCCCTGCAAGCTCGCGCCTCCTACCAATACTCCATCGACATTGTCAAGCGCAATAATTTCCGAGCAGTTGCTCGGCTTGACGCTTCCGCCGTACAATATCCTCATTTCATTAGCTTTTTCACCAAAGATGGAAACAAGAATTTTCCGGATGAAATCGTGCGCCTCGACAATTTCCGTCGGCCCGGCCACTTCGCCGGTCCCGATCGCCCAGACGGGTTCGTAAGCCACGGACAAACGCTCGGGCTCGATGTCTCTGGGCACGTTTTCGAGGCCGGCCCGCAACTGGCGCTCAAGCACCTCGTGAACGCGGCCTGTCTTGCGCTCTTCGATGATCTCACCGATGCACAACACGACCTTGAGTCCTTCCTGCAATCCATAGGCGGTCTTGGCGCCCACGAGCGCATCGTCCTCGCCCAGAACGTGCCGGCGCTCGGAATGGCCGGTCAGGCCGAAGGAAGCGCCCGCGTCCTTGAGCATCTTAGGGGCGATCTCCCCGGTGAAGGCGCCCTCTTCTTTTATATAATAGTCCTGGCCGCCGACCGAGAAGCCGGCCACCGGGCCAAAGACGTCGCCCACTGCCTTGAGTGCAGTGAAAGGCGGGAAGATCAGCACTTCGCGGTCCGCCGGGAGCTTGTCCGCGGCTAGGCCGACCAGTTCTTCCGCCGTGGACTCGGCCTCGTCCCAGGTCTTGTACATCTTCCAGTTGGCTGCCATCAACTTTTTCATTTGTTCATGCACTCCTTTAGGGCTTTGAAGGCCGGAAGCTCCTTGCCTTCGAGGAATTCCAGGAAAGAACCGCCACCCGTCGAAATAAAGCTAAATTTTTCATCAAGTTGCATCATATGTACCACCGCATCCGTGTCACCGCCGCCCACAATGGTCAGGGCATTGTCCAGATCGGCGATGGCCTTGCAGACCGCCAGCGAGCCCTTGGCAAAGGCCGTGGTCTCGAACAGTCCCATGGGCCCGTTCCAGACAACGGTCTTGGCCCGCTTGAGGATGGCCACGAAATTGGTGATGGTCTCGGGGCCGATGTCCAGGACTAGGGCGTCCGACGGGATGGTCTTGGCCGTGCACACCCCTTCGGCCTGCTTGGCCTTGGGGGTCTTAGCGTAGCGGAAATCCACGGGCAGATGCAGCACCGAGCCCTTGGACTTGGCCTTGGCCATGATATCGGCCGCCGCGTCGACAAGGTCAGGTTCCACCAGGGACAGGCCCACGTCGTAGCCCTGGGCCAGCAGGAAAGTGTTGGCCATGGCCCCGCCGATGATGATGTCGTCCACCTTGCCGAGAAGATTGTTCAATATTCCCAACTTGGTGGAAACTTTTGCGCCGCCGGAGACGCAGACGTAGGGCCGCTTGGGATTCTTCAGGGCCTCGCCGAGATATTCGTATTCGCGTTTGAGCAGGAACCCGGCACAGCAGACCTTGGCGAACTTGGGTACGTCCACCACCGAGGCGTTTTCGCGGTGGGCCACGCCGAAGGCGTCATTGACGTAGACGTCGGCCAGGGAGGCCAGCAGCTTGCCGAAATCGCCCCGTTCCTCCGGCGTCTTGCCGGTCTCCTCGGGGTTGAAACGCAGGTTGTCGAGCATGATCACCTGGCCCGGCGCCAAGTCGGCGGCCATCTTCACGGCCTGGTCGCCGATGCGGCCCGGCACCAGGGCCACGCCCTTGCCGAGCAGTTCGCCGGTGCGGTTGGCCACCGGCCCCAGGGAAAGCTCGGGCACGACCTTGCCCTTGGGCTTGCCCAGATGCGCACAGAGGATGACCGAGGCCCCTTTGTCCAGGGCGTATTGGATGGTCGGCAGCGCCGCGCGAATACGGTTGTCGTCGGTGATGACGCCGTCCTCGATGGGAACGTTGAAGTCCACCCTGAACAGCATTTTTTTCCCTGCGATATCAACCTGATCGATAAACAGCATACGGCAGAACCTCACCCTTCGTATTGTTTAAAATCGTACCGGAGCAACAGTGCGTCTTCCCTGGTGTCCGGGTAATATTTCTTCCTCACGCCAATCTTCTTGTACCCGAACTTGCGATACAAAGCCAAGGCCGGATCATTGGAGACCTTTACATCCAGAAAACTTTTAGTGGTGCCGTTCGCCACGCACATCTCGAAGCTCCTGGATAACAGCGCCTCTCCCACCCCCTGCCGCCTGTACTCGGGGTGCACGGCCAGGTTGAGAACCTCCATCTCATCCGCGATGAGAGAAAACGCCATGTATCCCACGAGGATGTCGTCACGACGTACGCCGATCACTTTGAACACCTCCCCTTCCAGCCCGAGCAGGAACTGCTCTCTGGTCCAGTGGTAGGCAAAGCACAGCGCTTCGAGTTCCATGAGCTCCCGGACATCCGGTTCCCCCAACTCGACCACCTCGTCCTTCATCGCGCCTCCGCAGCCACATGGGGCTGGATATGTAGTAACATTACGTGTATACAGAGTTTGCAAGACAAACAAAAGAGCCTGCGTTTATGAACTCTCATCAAGAAGCCCTCGAACGCGACACGGATCACCTGGTCGAAGTCATAGACCGGAACAATCGCCCGCTGGCCGTACTCTCCAAGCGGAGCGTGCACCGCCAATTGCTGATGCACCGCTCGGTCCAGGTGCTCGTCTTCAACCCCGAAAAAAAGATCTTCCTGCAAAAACGCAACCCGAACAAACAGTTCTTCCCCGGCCGCTGGGACATTTCCGCCCGCACACACCCCCGGGCCGGCGAATCCGCCTTCGATGCGGCGACGCGCGCTCTCAAGGATGAACTGAACCTGGAGATCGACCATCCCCAACTCGTCCGGGAGCTGCCCGCCGGGCCCGAGACCGGCTTCGAACACGTCTCCCTGTTCGAAGTGACCAAAAACACCCTGCCTGTGATGCCCAACAGCGATGCGGCCTCCGAGGGATTCTACTATTCGCGGGAAGAACTGACCTGTCTGATCAAGGAATTCCGGGAGTTGCTCACGCCCAACCTCGTCATTCTCTGGGAATCCGGCCTCCTGGTCCCGGCCTAGTCCCACATCAGCAATCCGCTCAGTTCCCCGTGAATTCGGCCATTGCTGGCCAGAATGCTGCGCGACTTGAAGGTGTACGGCGCGGCCGCGTCGTATTCGGTCACGTGGCCCCCCGCCTCATTGACAAGCAGCAGCCCGGCCGCCGTGTCCCAGGGGTTCAGAGCACGCTCGTAGAAACCGTCCAGCCGTCCGCAGGCGACGAACGCCAGGTCCACGGCCGCGGCCCCGCCCCGCCGGATGCCCTGGGCCACAGGCAGCAGTGTCCGGAGATTTTTCAGGATATCCTCCAGATGGGCGTCGATGTCGTAGGGAAAGCCTGTGGCCAGCACGCACTGTTCCAGGTCCGCCTCGCCGGTCACGCGGATGGGCTTGCCGTTCAGGAACGCCCCCACCCCTTCCACGGCGGTGAACCGCTCGCCCAGCAGCGGCATGTTGACCATCCCCAGGACGACACGGTCGCGGCGCCACAGGGCGATGGAATTGGCCACGTAGGGCAGGCCGTGGGCGAAATTCGTGGTCCCGTCCACCGGGTCGATGATCCAGGTCAGCTCACCGGGTTCCGTGTCCTTGGCTGTCTCTTCGGCCAAAAAATCCGATCCCGGCAGGAGCGCGGCCAGCTCGCCCTTGAGCATGGTCTCCACGGCCACATCGGTCTCGGTGACCAGGTCTATGCGCCCCTTGTGCCGGATCTTCCGCCCTCGGCTCGCGCCCTCCCGGACGATGTCCCCGGCCTTGTCTGCGATGGCGGCCAAACCGTCCATGATACGGGCGGAATCGAAATCACCACTCATATGCGTTGCTCCTCAAAGAAAAAGGGCGGTCGCAACCGCCCTCCTGGATGTCCCGGTGCGCGGGCTCAGGACCTGCGCTGGATGAAGAATTCCACGGACCGGTTAAAGGTCTTTTCCTCTTCCTTGGTGAAATAGCAAGCAGGCAATTCACCCCGCTGTCGGTGGTAGTGCAGGCATTCGCAACAGATACCGTGCTTGTCGCAATTATGGGTGCAGGTACAATATTGCTCGTTTATTTTCGATCGCGGGCATTGATCCTTCTTTTTCATGACGACCCCTCTGGTCACGGAAACGTGCGGTTCGATTGTGCCTCAAAAGCCTGCGTACAGTAGCCAACAGCGGGCAGAGAGTCAATAATTCAGGCCCATTGTTTCGCGACGGGCCCTCCTTGACTCCCTTGATCAGCCCATGGACCGCCAAAACGCGTTTAATGTGATTATAATACGCTAATCATTGTATTTCATGGCAGATGGGTATAGAGATATATGATGATCACATGAGGCCCAACGCCTCTCCTCCTTTGACTCGACCCGGAACCGCTCCCAATGTGGAAAAAAGCATTCAGCCAGGCTCCTGGCTACAAGAGAAAAGGGAAAAATAAATCCCGCATCAGGCTCGAAACCCTTGAGGAATTCAAGGAGTTCATCGACTATGAGCACATCAAGCATTGCCTGCTGAGGCCCTATTTCGAGGAACAGGAATACCCCCTGGTGGAAGCGCGGGAGTTGCTCCCCTCCTTCGAGGTCGATCTCTACGAGCACAAGAACCTGCCTGGTTTCTCCATGGTCGCCTTCGAACGGCAGCTCAACTCCTTTCAGGAGATATTCCAGTTCGACGCCCTGCATTCGCCCTCGGACTGGGAGGAGATGCAGGTTCAGGACTCCTGCACGGTGGAGGACAACGTCCGGGGCACCAACATCCGTACCTTTCTGAGCCGTCTTCCCAAACGATACCATCAGGAATTCCTGAACCAATTCGGGTCCTGCGACATCTGCACCATCCAGGACTACGACCGGATACTCCCCTTTCTGCTGCAACTTGAGCGGGCGCACGTCCTGGCCCTGAACTCGGCCGGCGAGTTCACGCTTCAGGGCGTATACGCCTCCCTGCCCTCCAACCTGGACAGCGAACTCAAGCAGTTCGGGCTCAAGATCGGCAAATTCAAACCGGGCAACAACCTGCTCTACGAATGCAACCGCCTGTTCGTGTACCAGTTCATGATGGAGTTGTACGGCTTCCCCATCGTGTCCGAGCGGCGCACCTCCTCGGCCATGTTCGCCATCCGCCTGCTGCGCCAGCACGAACGGTTCATCGTCCGCGTGCTCGGCCAGAGCGACCGGACCATCACCACCCTGATGTCGCCGCCCAAGGGCACCCCCAGGCGGTCCATCAAATACCCCAAGGTGGAGAAGATCGCCCTCACCCAGGTCAACGAGAACCAGAAGGAACTCTGCGAGGTCCTCAAGGACCAGGGGTTCTTCATCGACCGCAAAAAGCGCGTGGTCATCCTCCGAGTCTCCTACCAGCAGCACGACTACAATCCCCGTAACGTTCGCGAGGACCGCGCCCTGTCCGTGCTCAAGCAGGAGATCATCCACCCCATCACCGGGCGAATCATCGAGAGCATGAACATCATCCAGAACGTGCGCAACATGCTCCTGCGCCTGAACGACATCGTGCGCGGCGAGTACCGCATCCCGGTGAACTACAAACGCCAGGAGTTGATCGACAACACCGAGACCCACGAAAATCGGCTCAAGGTGCTCTACGTCTGGCTTTCCAAACATATGCACCGCATCGTGGACTACTCGGACGACTACTATGCCCAACTGGTCCGCGTCCTTGACGCCTATCTCCTGGCCCCGGACAACTACAAGATTTTCAACGAGCTGCACGACCTGCACCAGGAGGTCTGGTCCCGGTACGGACAGATTCAGCAGGCGAGGAAGATCCGGGTGCTTGAAGATTTGCGCTATCGCAAGTACAAAGGCGAGGCCATTTCGTACAAGCGCATGCTGGAGCTGATGACCGAGATTTTGAACGATCTCAAATTCGAGATCGTCAACTATTTCGACAAGCTCGTGGTCAAAATCCTGATCATCGGCAACGACGTGGTGTCCGACGCCTATCTGCTGCGCAAGTACGTGCAGCAGGACGACAAGGACCTCTCGCCCTACGGGCGGGACATCAAGAAACTGTACCAACAACTGGTCATGCTGCTCGACGAGTTCCGGTCCATCCGGAAATCCCGCGTGTCGAGCCAGGCCGGTTCAGGACAATAGCAACTACCGCAAGGAGCATACATTGGAAAACCTTGAAACCACCCCGCTCACCCAGTGGCACCGGGAAAACGGCGCCAAGATGGCCCCGTTCGCAGGCTTCGACATGCCGGTGCAGTACAAGGGCATCATCATCGAACACAAGCACACTCGCGAAAAGGCGGGCATTTTCGACATATGCCACATGGGCGAGTTCAGGCTCTCCGGGCAGGGCGCCAAGGACGGCTTGAACAAGATCGTCAGCCACGACCTGGACACGCTGGGCTCCGGAAAATGCCGCTACGGCTTCCTGCTCAACGCATCGGGCGGCATCAACGACGATCTGATCATCTATTGCTTGGCCGAGGACGAATATATGCTCGTGGTCAACGGCGCTTGCCGCCAAAAGGACTTCGACCACATCGCGGCCAACCTGCCCGGGGGCCTGTCCTTCACGGACATCAGCGACGAGACCGGCAAGATCGACGTGCAGGGTCCCGAGAGCCTGGACGTGCTCAACGATCTCTTCGGTTCCAAGTGGAATCACCTGAAATATTTTAATTTCGAGCAGACCGAGGCGCTCGGCTTCCCCATGATCGTCAGCCGCACCGGCTACACGGGCGAGCTGGGCTACGAGCTCTACCTGCCCGCCGACAAAGCCCTGGAGGTCTGGGAAAAGCTGGCCGCCGACCAACGCGTGGAACCGGTCGGCCTGGGCGCGCGCGACACCCTCCGCCTGGAAATCGGCTATCCGCTCTACGGCCAGGACCTGGACGAACAGCGCACTCCGGTGGAAGCCGGTTCCGGCTTCTTCCTCAAGAAGGAGTCCGAGTACATCGGCAAGTCCGGCCTGGGCCGGGTGGACGAATCCCTGATCCCCCTGACCATCGAAGGCCGCCGCACGGCCCGGCACAACGACGAGGTCTGCCTGCCCGGCGGCGAGAAGACCGGCATCATCACCAGCGGCTCCTTCGCTCCGAGCCTGGGCCACTGCATCGCCCTGGCTTACGTCCGGGCCGAGGACGCGGACAAGGACACCTTCATCATCAAGACCGCCCGCGCCGAACTGGAAGCGAAAAAGACGAGCCTGCCCTTCTACAAGGAAGGCACGGCCCGCATGAAGACCGAGTAACCTTCCGCCAGACTGACGAAAAAACGCAAGCCCCCGACTCACCGAGCCGGGGGCTTTTCTTCGCGCTTGAACCCCGCGAAGCGGCACCAAGAAATTTAGGAAGGAAAGGGGGGTGGGGGGCCGGGGGAAGGGGGCCCCACCGCCCTACTTCGGCCCGAGGGCGAGCATGCGGGCTTCGAGGCGGGCGGTTTCGCGTTCGAGGACCTCTTTGGTCAACTTTTCGGTCGTCACGGCCATGGGCTCGCCGACGTAGACCGGGCAGCGGGTGAACGGGAACGGCAGGACGAAATGGTCCCAGGACTTGTCGAAGACTTTCTTGCGCACGGGATAGGCCCGGATGGGAACGATCTTGGCCCCGGCCCGCTGGGCGAGAAAGATGATCCCTTCCTTGGGCTTGTGGCGAGGCCCCTTGGGGCCGTCAACGGTGAAGACGGCCATGCGGTTCTCCCTTTCCATGATGCGCTTGGCCTGGAGCAGGGCCCGGACCCCGCCCCTGGTGCTTGAGCCGCGCACCGTGGTGTGGCCGATGCGCTCCAACACCCGGGCGATCACCTCGCCGTCCTTGGACTGGCTGACGAAGGTCACCACCTGAGAGGTCAAGGTATGGCCGAAGGCGGTCGCCGGAAATATTTCGCCATGCCACAAGGCGAGGATCGTGGGTTCGCCGCGCTCGTTCCGGGCAACAAAATCGGTGTTGTCTCGGGCAGGCTCGAATCGGATGGTCCGCACCCACAGCTTGAACAGCCAGGCGAGGACGGGCGCGAATGCGGCGGGATCAATCGGTATTTTCATGTTGAGACGCTCGATTTCAGATTTCTATTTCTCTACCGGCTCGCGGGCCGAAGGGCAAGTGCCGATGAGTATTGAGACGATCTTTCTATCATTTGCTTTCAATGCAGCATATCAATTTGACCAACGAACGTATTCTGGGCAGCATTTCAGAATCAAGGAGTAGATATGACTGACATTTCCCTCGATTGCAAAGGACTCCCCTGCCCCCAGCCCGTACTGCGCTGCAAGGAAGCCGTGGAAAAGGATGGCCCGGCCCAACTGGTGGTCATCGTGGACAACGAAGCGGCCAAGGAGAACGTCTCCCGTTTCCTGACCATGCAGGGATACGCCGTGCACGCGGAAAAGTCCGGTCCGGATTTCATCGTCACCGGCCTGCGCGAGAACGGGGCCGAGTGCCCGGAATGCGCGGTCATGAGCGAGGCCGAGTTGCAAAACGCGGACAAAGACAAGATCCTGGTCTTCGTGCCCACGGACGTCATCGGCTCGGGCGACGACACGCTCGGCGGCAACCTGATGTACAATTTCATGGTCACCCTCAAGGAATTGGGCGACGAGCTGTGGCGCATCATCCTGGTCAACGGAGGCGTGAAGCTGGCCGTGCCCGGCAGCCGATGCCTGGAAGAGCTGCAGAAGCTCGAAAAGAGCGGCGTGTCCATCCTGGTCTGCGGCACCTGTCTGGAGTTCTTCGGCCTGACCGACAAGCGGGCCGTGGGCGACGTGACCAACATGCTCGACGTGGTCACCAGCTTCCAGCTTGCCACCAAGTCCATTCAGGTCTAGAAGACGGGGCATGCCCAACGCCCCTTCCGATACCATACGGCTGAACAAATTCATCGCCCAATGCGGCGTCGCGTCCCGGCGCGGCGCCGACGACATGGTCTTTGCCGGACGGGTGACCGTCAACGGCAAGACCGCCGACTCCCCCGGCGTCCAGGTCAATCCGGCCAAGGATGAAGTGGCGGTTGACGGGAAGGCCATCGGCCTGAAGGCGAGCGCAGGCGACCTGACCCTCATGCTGCACAAGCCGGTGGAGACCGTGACCACGGCCAGCGACCCCCAGGGCCGCAAGACCGTCCTCGACCTCCTGCCGCCCGAAATTCGTAAAAAACGCCCCTTCCCCGTCGGCAGGCTCGACTTCTTTTCAGAAGGACTGCTCCTGCTGACCACGGACGGCGACCTCTGCTACCGGCTGACCCACCCCAAATACCACCTGCCCAAGGTCTACGTCGTGACCATACGGGGCTCGGTGCCGCAAAAGGCGGTGCAGGCCATGCGTACCGGCATGACCCTCAAAGAAGGGGAGAAGCTCGCCCCGGCCAAGGTACGTCTGAAAAAACCGATAGCTGGAACGCAACAGCTTGAAATCACGCTCATTCAGGGAGTGAACCGGCAGATTCGCCGGATGTGCGACGAGTTCGGGCTGACCATCCTGCGCCTCAAACGCGTACAGCAGGGCCCGGTGGCCCTGGGCGACCTCAAGCCCGGCGCGTGGCGCGAACTGACCGCCGGGGAGACGGCGGCTCTGAAGAAAGAGGTCGGCCTCTAGAACCCCTGGGTGTTGTCCTCCACCTGCGTGCCCTTGGGCGGGGTGAAGGTGAACATGTCCGGGGCAAGGTCCACGTCGGTCTCGACATTGGACAACTTGACCTCATTGCCGTTGCCGTAAAAATCCACGATCATGACCTGCCTGAGCAGGCCGGTGCCCGGCTCCACGCCGACAAAGGCCAGGACCATCCCCGGTTCGGCCTCCTTGGGCACCAGCTGCAAAACCGTCAGCTCCTTGCCCCACTTGGCGCGAACCTCGTCCGCGCCAGGCCACTCGGTCTTGACCACGAAATCCTCCTTGATGTTGGCCCGGCCCGAAAGAAACCGCAGGATCGTCTTGGAATCAAGCAGCGCGCTTACCCCGTATTTGATGGCCAGTTCCTCGTCCGGGATATAGTCCCAGGCGAACTTGGGCCCGACCACGAGCAACTCCTTTTCCGGGGCCGAAGTCTCCCAGCGAACCTGGGAAGGCTGCCGAAACCAGATCTTGCCCTCGCGCTTCTCCACTTCGCCGCTGGCCACATTGGTCAACTCCTGGGTGAAGTCGGCCCGAAATGTTTTAATAGACTCATATCGCTTCTGAATCAGGTCCGGCAGATCCTGCGCCGGGACGGGCTCGACCGCTCCTGCAAAGACTGGGAACAACAGCAGGGAAACGATGACGAAAACGGCAACAAAAAATCTAGACATATTGCTTACTCCAATTATTCCGGCTTGATGACCTTGCGCGGCTTGCTCCCCTCCTGGGGGCCGAGGATGCCGTCCATTTCCATCTGTTCGATGAACCGGGCCGCGCGATTGAACCCGATGCGCAGCCTGCGCTGCAACAGGGATATGGACGCTTTGCCCTGGGAAAGCACGAACTGTACCGCTTCGTCGTAAACCGGATCGCCCGAGTTGCCGACCCCGCCGGGGCCCGCGTCGTTGCCCGCGTTGGGGCTCCATTCGCTGAAATCGAGGTCGAACTCCTGGGGCACGGCGTTCTTCCAGAAATCGACCACATGCGCAATTTCCGTCTCGTCCACGTACGCACCGTGCATCCGCTTGAGCTTGCCGCCGCTCGGCTTGAAGAGCATGTCGCCCTTGCCCAGCAGCCGCTCCGCGCCAACGGCGTCGAGGATGGTTCGGGAATCGAACTTGGAGGTCACGAAAAAGGAGATGCGGGTGGGGAAGTTGGCCTTGATCAGGCCGGTGACCACGTCCACGCTCGGCCGCTGGGTGGCCAGGATCAGGTGAATGCCTGCGGCCCGGGCCAGCTGGGCCAGACGCACGATGCACTGCTCTACTTCCTTGGCCGCGGTCATCATCAGGTCGGCGAGCTCATCAATGATGATGACCAGGTACGGCATGTGCTTCATGTGCTCGAATTCCTCGGGCAGATTGTCGCCCAATTCTTCGAGCTTCTTATTGTATCCCTCGATGTTGCGTACGCCGAGCTGGGCCATCTTCTCGTATCGGCAGTCCATCTCGAAGACCGCCCATTCCAGCGCGCTTTTGGCCATGTTCATGTCCGTGACCACAGGATGAACCAGATGCGGCAGGTCCGCGTAGGGGGCCAGCTCGATGCGCTTGGGGTCCACCAGGAGGAGCTTCACGTCCTCGGGCCCGGCCTTGTACAGCAGGGAGAGCAGGAACCCGTTGATGCCCACGGACTTGCCCGCGCCGGTGGCGCCCGCCACCAGCAGGTGCGGCATACGCGCCAGGTCGGCCACCTTGGTGCCCCCCTGGATGTCCTTGCCCAGCGCCAGGGTCAACGGAGACTTGGAACCGGTGAACTCCTTGGATTCCAGGATCTCGCGCAGATAGACCATCTCCCGGTCGATGTTCGGTATCTCGACGCCCACGCTGTCCTTGCCCGGAATGGGGGCCTCGATGCGCACGGACTCCGCGCGCAGAGCCAAGGCGATGTTGTCGGTCAGCCCCTCGATCTTGGAGACCTTGATGCCGGGCGCGGGCTTGAACTCAAACATGGTCACCACCGGACCTGGAATCACCCGCTGCATCTCACCCTGGACATTAAAATCATTCAGACATTCCTTTAACCGGTCGGCCAGAGGCTGCAACACGGCCGGTGTCTGAGAGGTCTTCTGGGCAGGCGGCGCGGTGAGCAGCTCCGTGCTGGGCAACCCGCCCGGCCCCGCAGGGGCCTTGGCCGCGGCCGGTTTGGCCGGTGCGGGCTTGGGCTTGGCGGGCTTGGGTTTGGGGGCCTTGGACGGACGGTTTTCCTCACCGGCATCGAGGTCCACGAACTGGAGGCCCATGTCCTCTTCGGCCGGTTCCGGCTCCTGTTCCTTGGCCAGGGTCTTGGCAGCGCGGCGCTCGGCCCGCTTTTCAGCCCGCAAAATCGCACCTTCTCTGTAGATTCCCCACCAACGGACCAGCAAGGCCCAGACCGAGGCCCAAGTGAAGCCGACCACGGCCTGCAGGGAGATGATGGTCACGAACAGCCAGAGCAGGAACGTGCCCACGGGCCGCAGATACGGCATGGTATATTTAGTGATGATGGACCGGCCGAAGAAGCCGGAACCTATGAGGCCGTAAGCGTCCTCGGGCACGGTGAAGAACCACGGGTGCATGGCCCAGGCCTCGAAGGCGACGACCAGGCCGATGATGCCCAGCCAGCGTATGGGCGAGAGCTTCAGCCGGGCCACGAACCGGGTCAGGCCGAGGTAGAGAAAGTACAGGGGCCAGAACACGGCCCCCATGCCGAACATTTCCACCAGGAAGCCGGCACAATAGGACCCCGCGTAGCCAACCACGTTCTGGACCTTCCGCCCGGCGGTGACGGCCTGGTTGAAGCTCGGGTCACCGGGGCTGAAGGAAAGGATGCTTAAGAAAAGGAAAGCGGAAAGAAAGAGAAAGAACAGCCCGATGAACTCGTTGCCGCGCCCTTTCCTTTTCTCCGTCTTGACCGTGGTTTTCCGTCGTCTCGCCATTGAGCCTCACTTGATAAAAAAGGTCCTGGACGGCAACCCGCCCACGACCTTTTTTACGCAATTTACACAAGGTGTTGCAAGTCCGCTTTATTCGCGACCAAGGTACTCTCCGCTCCGGGTGTCGACCTTGATGACGTCGCCCTCGTTGATGAACAGCGGGACGTTGACCTTCAAGCCCGTCTCCATGGTGGCGGGCTTGGTGGCATTGGACACGCGGTCGCCCTGGATGCCGGGATCGGTCTGGGCCACCTTGAGGCTGACGTTGGCGGGCAGGTCCACGCCGATGAGTTCGCCGTTGTACAGGAGGACCTTCACGGTGTCGCCTTCTTTGATGAAGCCGCCCTGCGGGCCCACATTGTCGCCGGGCACGTGCATCTGCTCATAGGTCTCGAGATCCATGAACACGAAATTTTCGCCGTCCCGGAAGATGTACTGCATCTCGGTCACGGACATGTCCGGCTTGTCGACCTTTTCGCCGGAGCGGAAGGTCTTGTCCAGCACCTGGCCGGTCATCATCTGGCGCAGCTTGGTGCGCACCATGGCCCCGCCCTTGCCGGGCTTGAAGTGCTGGAACTCGATAATCTCGAAGGGCTTTCCGTCAATCTCGATCTTCAGGCCGGTCCTGAAATCCTTGGTTGAAATCATATATTGTCTCCAAATGGTTTCCGGGATTTCCCCGGGTATTTTTCAGGTGGAATCAGCCCCGGAGCCGCTGGTACAGCGCCTGGACACCGAGGGCATAACCCAGAATCCCGAATCCGGCAATCACGCCGACGCACCTCTCGCCCATAAGGGACTGCTGGCGCAGAGGTTGGTCCGTGCGCGCCCAGATGTTGCTGATGTGCACCTCCACGCAGGGGATGCCGATCCAGGCCAGGCAGTCGGCCAGGGCGAGCGAGGTGTGGGTGTAGGCACCGGCATTGAAGACCACGCCGTCCACGCCCTGTTCGCGGGCCTGTTCCAGCCGGTCGATGAGCGCGCCCTCGGAGTTGGACTGGAAATGCTCCAGCGTGACCTCCGCGCCCTTGCCGCCCATGACCTGGGCAAGGAGCACGGGCATGTCGTCCATGGTCTTTGATCCGTAGATCTCGGGCTGGCGGGTACCGATATGACCGAGATTGGGGCCGTTCATGATCAGAATTTTGAGCTTGTCCATGCGTCTTCCCTTGTGCGGCGGTATGGTGTATTCCCCGCTCTCCTTGACGCGCCCCGCGAAAAAAAGAACATTAGGGGCGTTCGAAAACCAATTGCCGAAACGGTACCTCTTTATGAACCGAACCATCGAGTTAGTCAAAACAATATACGAAATCAAGCAGCTTGAGGATGTTGACGAGCCCCAGATCGCCCTGGCGGGCCGGTCCAACGTGGGCAAGTCCTCGCTGGTCAACCGGCTGGCCGGACGCAAGTCCCTGGCCAAGATCAGCTCCAAGCCCGGCAAGACGCGCAGCCTCAACTACTACCGCGTGCAGCCGGACGGCTACTTCCTGGTGGACCTGCCCGGCTACGGTTACGCCAAGTGCTCCAAGCAGGAACGGCTCAAGTGGGCCAAGCTCATCGAGGCCTACATGAAGGACAACCAGCGCCTCAAGGCCGTGGCCGTGCTCCTGGACTCGCGGCTCTCCCCGCAGAAGATCGACCTGGAGCTGACCAGTTACGTGCGCGGCCTCGGCATCCCGGTCATTCCCATCCTGACCAAGGCGGACAAGCCCAAGCAACGCGAGCTGGCCAAACTCCAGAAGCAGTGGCAGGACATCCTCCAGCAGGATCGCGCGCCGGTGCTCTTTTCAAGCAAAACCGGCAAGGGCGAGGAGAAACTGTGGGACAGGCTCGGCGAATACGCAGGGCAGTGATCACGCCCGACCTGGAATCAAACCGTGGACCGCGGTCCGGATCGCGGCCTTGAACCCCGGCATGGCCACCCAGGCCAGGCGCAGACAGGCCACCGAGCCCACAATCCCGTTGCCGAGCCAGGCCGCGATGATGGGCGGCAGCACGCCCTTTTCCCCGGCGGTCTCTCCGACCACGTGCATCCCGTACTGAATAAATATGAGGATGAGCGACAGGCCGATGTTGGCGTAGACGTTCTCCGAAAATGTTACCAACATCAGGGCCAGCAGGGCCATGACCACCATGGAGAAGGCATAGGCCAGCTTGCTGTGCCAGATGGTCTGCAATATCTCCACGTTGGAGCCCGATTCCTGCAGCCTTTTTATGGCCTTGGACAATTCGAGTAGCGGCAGTTGGGCGGTGTCGCCCTTGAGTTCCACGGCGGCGTAGGCGCTGAGGTTCTGGCGCACCGACAGAAACTGGGACGGCCGGTCCACGGTGATGAATGTCCGGGTGTCCAATTCATGCACGTCCAGAAGCCCCCAACCGTGGTCGTCGATGAGCGCCTTCTTGGCGGTCAGGATGCGGATAAGCTCCTGATTGTCCGTGGTGAACTCGTAGACGGTGATGTCGCTCGCCCTGCTCTTGCTCGGCTGGGCCTCCTTGGCCAGGACGATGAACGGCCCGTCCCGGAACCACAGGTCGTGGATGGTCAACTCGTCCAGTTGCTTCTTGCGGACGTCTTCCTTCCAAATGCGATTGGCCTCCTGCTCGCCGAACACCCCGAGAAACTGTGAAAAAACCAGCTGCCCCGCACTCCAGATCAAGGCATAGACGACGAAGAAGCGGATGAACCACGCAAAAGACACGCCCCCGGCGCGCAGGGCAAGCATCTCCCTGGATCGGGAGAGCACGCCGAGCTGGACGACCATGGCCAGGAGAAAGACCGCGGGCATGAGCTGCGAGACGATGAGCGGGATCTTGACAATGAAATAGAACAGGATGGTCTGCGCCCCCAACCCGGCCCGGATGAAGTCGTCCAGCCGGTCGAAGATGTCGGACAACAAATAGAGGCTGGTGCCCACGGCCAGGCAGATGGCCATGAGATAGAGATTCTGCCGGATGAGGTACCGGTTCAAGACGCCGATGACCTTCACGCCCCGGCCTCCTCTTTTCGTCCCGGCAAACGCAGGTGCAGCAGCCAGTGGACCACCGTGGGCGTCCGCTCAAGGTTGGCGTAGCGCATGCCGAACAGGGCCACGAACACGAACAGGATGTCCGGAGCCCACATGCCGTATTCAGGCGGAATCGTACCCGATTCGCCCATACTCACGCCGATGGAGAACATTGTGTAGTAGACCATGAACAAGCCCATGGCCAGGAGCAGGCCGTACTGCTGCTTCAGTCCGCGGAAGACCGAAGCGATGGGGATGGCGAACATGCCCAGGATGAAACAGCCCAGCGGCAGGGTCAGCCGCTTGTAGAACTCGGTGTCCACCTTGCGGAAGAAGCGGTCGTCTTCATGCGGCATCAGGCCGTGGTCCTTGCGGATGTCTCTGAGCCGGAAAAACGGCATGTCCTTAGCCTTTTGCTCCACGAAATTGAAGCCGGTCAACAGCTTGCCCAGGTCGAGCTTGATGGAATACGTGCCAAACTTGAGGATATTCAGTTCGTCGCCGCTCTGCCGGAAGATGCGGCCGTTGTGGAAGACCACGTGGATTTCTGCCTGCTGCGGCTTGGAGACCACCTCGGCCTCCGGGGCGACCACGACCACCGAGGTGCCCTTGATGGAATCGTCGCGGACAAAGGCGAACTTCAATTCGCCCTTCTCGTTGTCCACCTGGTGAGCGTAGAAGGTGATCCCAGGAAATTCCTTATTGAACACACCCGGTTGCAAGGCGAACTTCGAATGGGTCTTGGCAAAATAATAGAGTTTGGTCTTGAACATGTCCATGCCCCAGGCCAGCCCCCAGAAGGAGATGAAGAAGGCGAACAGCGTACACAGGCTGCAAAAGAGCACGGGCGCGGGGAGCATGCGGTACAAGCTGACCCCGTTTGCCTTGAGGGCCACCAGTTCGTTGTCCGTGCTCATGCGCAGGAAGGTCAGGAAGACGCTGAGCATGGTCGCGATGGGCGTGATCAGGAGCAGGAAAAAAGGCGTCAGGAAGAAGAATAGCTGAAGGATGTTCAAGATGCCGATGTTCTGGGAGAGGAACAGGGAACGCAACTGAAGCATTCTGCCCACCAGGATAAGGCCCAGGAGGCAGGACACGGTCAAGCCGAACAGCTTGAGCAGTTCCAGAAAAATCTGACGTTGAAGCAGTTTCACCGGATGGAATCAGCCCTTGTTTTCCTTGAAGAACCGCAGGAGAAACTCCATGTCTTTGGGGCCGAGATTGAAGCGCACGCCGGCCTCTTCGATGAGCGCGGGGAGCCCTCTCCCGTCTCCGTTGTCACGCAATTCGCAGATCCAGGCCACGGCCTTACGGGTCAATTCGCTCTGGGGCATTATGGTTGTCATGGATCGCTCCCGGGGTTGAACATGGTTCCAGCGAAAGGAGATACACCAGCTTCCGTGGGGTTGCAAGACGGCATTAGTTGGTCTAAACCCTAGCACAATGCGCGTCCGAACCCTATTCCGTTCATGAGGATCACATGGCACCCTGGTATGTTGCGATCATTCTCGGCATTGTCGAAGGCCTGACCGAGTTCCTGCCCATCTCGAGCACCGGCCACCTGATCATCGCCGGACATCTCCTGGACTTCACCGGCCCCAAGGCCGACACCTTCGAGATCGTCATCCAGCTCGGGGCCATCCTGGCCGTGGTGGTCCTGTATTGGGATCGCTTCGTTGGCCTGGTTTTCCCGGACAAGGAGCGCAAGTTCTCGGGCGTGTACGGCCTGTGGCTCCTGTTCCTGACCTCCCTGCCCGCGTCCGTGCTCGGCCTGCTGACCCATCACTACATCAAGGAATACCTCTTCTCACCCTTCACCGTGGCCGTGGCCCTGGCCGTGGGCGCGGTGCTCATCTTCGTGGTCGAGGCCAAGGATTTCGAGAAGACCACCCTGACCTTGGACGAGATCACCCCGAAGACGGCGTTCGGCATCGGCCTGTTTCAGTGCCTGGCCCTGTGGCCGGGCTTTTCCCGGTCCGCCTCCACCATTATGGGCGGCATGCTCCTGGGCGCCAAGCGAACCGTGGCCGCCGAATACTCCTTCATCGCGGCCGTGCCCATCATGTTCGCCGCCACCGGCTACGACTTCCTTAAGAACTACGCGCTGTTCGAAACCGGCGATCTGATCTTCCTGCTCATCGGCTTCGTGGTCTCCTTCATCGCGGCCTGGCTGGCGGTCAAAGGGTTCATCGTCCTGCTCGGACGCCTGACCCTGCGCCCCTTCGCCGTATACCGCATTCTCCTGGCTGCACTGATTCTCCTGTTTTTGTAATGTGTTCCTCTTTTTGGCCCGAACCGGAAATTTACACTTGCCAAGCCCGGAAAGACGGTCTATAGACTGTGACCGCTTCGGCGGAACAAACGTGGCGAGGTAGCTCAGTTGGTTAGAGCATGCGGCTCATATCCGCAGAGTCGGAGGTTCAAGTCCTCTCCTCGCTACCACGAATGAAACGAAAGCCCGTAAAATCAGCTTGATTTTACGGGCTTTCTTCTTTCCGTTTTTCTGGGCGGCGCTCACTTCGCCATTTGTCGCTTGTTCTCGCCAGGCTGGCTCCTCACCCAAACGAAAAGGCAGGCCGTCCACGACGCCGAGGACGACCTGCCATGTATGCGTCGGATGAATCAAAACCTGTCGAACCCGTCGCCGTCGCCCGCGCTCCCGGCATTGAGGGCGGGGGTCGTCTTGCGCACGGTTACCCGGGAGGCCGGGCCAGAACCGCCGCCGTCGATCTTGAAGTAGGCCACCGTGCTCTTGAGGTGCTCGGCCTGACTGGCCAATTCCTCCGAAGTGGACGACATCTCCTCCGAGGCCGAGGCGATCTGCTGGATGACCTGATCCAGTTGATGAATGGCGGTGTTGACGCCCTCCGCTCCGGACTGCTGCTCGTTGCTCGCGGCCGTGATCTCCTGGATGAGTTCCGCGGTGTGCTTGATGTCCGGGACCATCTTGCCCAGCATCTCGCCCGCCTCCTCGGCCACCTGGACGCTCGTGGCGGACAGGTCGCTGATTTCCGCGGCAGCGACGCCGGAGCGTTCCGCCAGCTTTCTGACCTCCGCCGCGACAACGGCGAAGCCCTTGCCGTGCTCGCCCGCCCTGGCCGCCTCGATGGCCGCGTTCAGGGCCAGGAGGTTGGTCTGCCGCGCGATCTCCTCGATGACCGAGATTCTGTCGGCGATCTCGCGCATGGCCTCCACGGTCTGGGCGACCGACTGTCCACCCCGTTCCGCATCGGTCGCAGAACGCTGGGCAATGTGCTCGGTTTCGCGAGCATTCTCCGCGTTCTGGCTGATGTTGCTGACCATCTGCTCCATGGACGAAGCGATCTCCTCGACGTTGGCCGCCTGCTCGGTGGCCGCCTGGGACAGGCTTTCGGCCGTGGCCGACAGCTCCACGGCGCCGGAGGCAACGCCATCGACCGTCGATCGGACATCGCCGACCACCCCCCGGAGGGCCGTGCCCATTTCCGAAAGATCCTTGGCGAGAACGGCCACTTCATCCTTGCCGGACACGGAGATGGAAGCCGTCAGGTCACCACCGGCGACCTGACGTGTGAAGCTGCCGCTTCGGATGATGGGATCGGTCATGGACTTGGCGATCCGCCAGCCGCCCAGAGCGAACAGGACCGCGATGACCAATCCGATGACGGCGGTGTTGAGGACGGCCGCGTTGGATGCACTCATGATCTCCTTACGTTCAATGAGCGCCACGTACTTCCAGCCGGAGTCCGGAGAGACGTAGACGCTGCCGAACATGGGCACCCCGTCGATGTCGAGGTCTTCGACCAGGCCGCCCTTTGTTTCGTTCAACGTCGAATAGGCCCCGGCCAGTTCGCCCATCTTCTTGAAAACGAAGTCCTTGTGCCTGGGGTCGGCCAGAACGGTTCCGTCGTTTTGGACGATCATCATGTAACCGGTCTTGCCGATGTTGATGTTGGCCGCAATTTCCGTGAGCTTGGCCAGCGACATGTCCACGGCCCCGATGCCCACGAGCTTTCCAGAGCTGTCGTGGACCTTGGCGACGACGCCGATGTTCGGCACGCCCTGAGTGGTAATGTAGGCGCTGAGCAGCGTCACCTCCGTGGGCGACTGCTTGCCCTGGATATACCACGGCCGCTTTCTGGGATCGAACTTGTTGCCCATGTTCTCGCTGGGGGACTGGGTATAGCCGCCGTCCTCGAGTCCGGCATAGACATAGGCAAAATCAGGGTGGGATTTCATCAGCCGCTCAAAGGTGTCGAACGCAGAACGTTCCTTGGCGCTCATGCCGTCATGCAGGACGGGATTGTCCCCGGCCGGAAGGTCGAAATAACGGGTCCATTCCCCCATTCCCCCGGTCAGGGCGGGCAGTGAGGCGACGTATTTCGCGACCTCGGCCGGTCCCTTCAGCAACTGCGAGACAAAGCCATCCACAACGCGCAGTTCCTCCTGCGAGGACATCTTGAACTGTTCCGTGACGGTGCCGCTCACCTGCAGGGAAACCACACTGGAAATGACGACTACGGACACAAAAACGGGAATGATGATCGATAAAATAAACTTGGCCCGAATTTTCATGACAATGCCTCCCCCTACAGGATAGTTGATTGAATAATAGCCCACAACGTCCGGCAAGCAATTATATTTTCCTTTTGCACACAATCTTCGACGGAACCGTGGAATCCTCCTGCGAAGACCTCGACTTCCGGGATCAGACGCCCCCCTTCCTGACGGGAGAAAAATTGTGAGGGACTCTATGGGTCTTCAGTTGATCGTCTCAGGGGGGCTCTGTTCGTACTGTTCCTGGACACATTCGGCTCCATCCGTGTCGACGAGTTGCCTCCGGCCTTCAATAAGGCCCGCTCGGATTCGGCCTCAGTAAGTGTGCTGAAATTGGCATGGAGCATGGGACAGGCCGCCTTCCGACAGTGATCTCCAGTCCCGAACGCTGTAAATTATACCTGACAAAACTGTCGGCAGGATTTACACAATGACGCGTCAGCCAACGATTGCGCCTCAAGAAACATAAACAAAACTCCTACGATATGAATTGGAATATAATTTGCTTGATCGCTACATTTAATATGACTGCACAATAACACCGTGAGGATTACGATGAGGAAGTTAACGACCAAGCTGCTCGCAGCACTCAGTCTTACCATTCTCCTTGCACAGCCCGCATTCGCGGCCTTCGTCAACGAATGGTCCTATTCCCTCTCCTACAGCTTCGCCGATTACTGGAACCAATATAGCACCGAGAGCGACTCGGGCCTGACGCTCAGCACGGACGGAACCGAATTGGGTTGGGGACGCAACGGGACAAGCTCAATTGGTTTCGTAAACAAAACCGGTACCATGGCGACCAATACTACTGCGGATATCCAGGATCATTTATACCACAACAACCAACCTATTGACGGCGACAGCACGTTTCTTCAAGGCGGGACATTGGCCGCAACCCTGACTCTCAAGGGCACCACTTCCGACACGGTGATGACCTTCAATACGAACCTTGATTTCCTTTTCTTTGAGACGAGCAATAATTATAGTAATGGGGATGAACGCAACAATGACGTATTCATCCTGACGAATCCCAGCGCCGCTTCGGGGGTTTTTTCCTACGAAGGATATGACTACACCTTCTCTTTCCTGAGCGGATTCGGAGAATTGGATACCATGTCCCTGGACGATTACGACTATAGATCCACCACCGTCCTGCGATATCTTGCAAACCTGCCGGGAAGCGTGGTCTCCACGGAAGGACATTTGGAATCGTTTTGGTTCTACACCTGGTATGTTGTGGACAGCGCTTCCCCCGGGACCTTGTACGGCTGGACGACTCCCGAAAACGAAGATACCTACATCAGCTCGGAACTGACGATTACCGGCACCCCGTCTCCCGTCCCCGAACCGTCCACGTTCGCCTTCCTCGGCCTTGGCCTCACGGCGCTGGCCTTTGTCGGCAGAAGGATGCGCAGACAGTAGCCGCAACACCGCCGAACAACGCAAAAGCCCATGCAGCGATGCATGGGCTTTTTACGTGAGCGGCAACGACGTCCAAGACCGCCCCCCCCCTCCCCTGGACAAAAAAGCCCGCACGGCAAGGCGTGCGGGCTTTTTTGTCATTGATGCAGAACTAGACCGTGAACTTCGTTACCCAAAAATCGTGCAGATTACAGAAGCTCGTGGCGTAGTATTCACCCTTAGGCGGGAGATCGTAAGTGGAAATCGGCTTGTCCTTGGGCGTGAAGACCTGGGCGCCGATGACCTTGCCGTCCGCGCCGACCACGGTGTGGCGGACGATAAAATGGGCCTCGCTCATGGGGTGCTTGGTCTGCACGGTGAGCTTGCCGCCCTCCATGCTCACCTGGGGCAGGTGGATTGGGGCCTTTTTCGCCCAGATGCCTGGATCATCGGCAGTGTAGACGATGTTCGAAGGGAACGGGCCGGTTTCAGCCGAAGCCTTGTGGACACCGAGGGACAACCCGGCAGCTAGGGCCAGGGCAGATTTAAGGAAAACACGTCTGTTGCTCATGATGCCTCCATGTGGAAATGATTATTGTCCCCACCTTAACAGCATCCGGCCGACATGCAACCAATTATCTGAACAAAAATGGCCCTTCTTCCTGTTTTGCGAGCTAGCGACCAATCCTCCTTGCTCCCGCACCACGGAAAAAGCCCTTGAAACCGTGCAAGGCTCCAGGGGCGCTCCCTTGATGGCCAAAACAGATGCGCCAGGCGGCTACGCAAGACACCGGACCTTCCCGGCAGGCCATCAGCCGAAAAGTGCTAGATAGACGTGCTCGTAGGCCATATCCCCGGCCACGAGGAAAAGCATGGCTCCCATGGCGTAGTTCAGCCATTTGAAATAACGCGCATTATCAATGCGCCTGGAGACCAGCGCCCCGATGGCGGCATAGGACAGGGGCGCGCCCACGCTCAGAGTGCCGAGGGCCAGGGACCACCCTGCCACCGCCGCGCCCCCGATCCCGACGGCCGGGAACTGAATTGTGGCCACGGGCAGGACCACCATGAACGCCTTGGGGTTGAGCAACTGCATAAGCAGACCGTCCTTGAAATCCAGGGCTGCCATGGGTTCCTCGGTCTGAACCAGGTTCACGTCAGAGGTCACCACCTTCCAGCCGAGGTAGAGGATGAAGCACGTTCCGAGTCCGGCGATGACCGGAAGCATGCCGCCGCCGACCACGGCAGTCCCGGCGTAGCCCACCAGGGTGAACCAAAAGGCCAGCGCCGCTCCGACGCCGAGACAGAACGGAACGTGCGTGGCCGGTCCGCGCTGCATACCGCAGTTCAGGCTGAGTATATTCACCGGACCGGGGGTATACATGACCCCGATGCAAAACAGAATAATGCCGAGCATGGAAACCCTACTTGGTAAGTTGAATCTGGTACTGCCGGGGCGTAAGGCCGTAGGCGCGCTTGAAATGCCGGTTCATGTGGCTGACGTCGAAAAAGCCGAACCGCTGGGCCACGTCCGTGGACGGCGCGCCGGCGGCGAGCTCCTCCCGAACCCTGTTGATGCGGTAATTGATGATGTACTGGTGCGGAGTGAGCCCGAACTGACTCCGGAACAGGCGGATGAAATGATATTTCGACAGATGCACGGCGCGGCTCAGATCCTCGATGGAGATGTCGTCCTCGATGTTGTCGTGGACATAGTCCCGGGCTCGCAGCAAAAGCGTATCCTTTGAGTCGGTCCAACCGTCCGGGCGGTATACGCCCATACGGCTCGTCACCCGCCGGGCCAGGCCATACAGGCAGGACTCGATCTCAAGCCCGCTGCGCCTCGGGGCCGCCACCAGCCGTGCCGTGCGCAAAATCAGGGTGCGCAGGACCGGGTCCGAGAAATGGACTTCCCCGGCGCGATGCTCCGCCTGGTCGCTGTCGGCCGCACTCCGGGCGAGCCCGTTGAACACGGCCGGGTCGAGATACAGCATAGTGTATTTCAGGGCGTTCCCGCCGCCTGGGTTGCCGTTGTGCGCCTCACCGGGATTGAACAGAATGATGTCGCCGGGGACGCTGCTGAACCGTTTCCCCTTGCAGGAGAACTCCTGCACACCATCAAGGGTCACGCCCATGGCCACTTCCTCATGGGCGTGCCGGCCGTAGGCGAAATCCCACATGACCGCGTTGAGCACGGTCACGCCCAGGTCCCGCCCGCTGTTGACGAATTGAAACGTATTGTCTTTGGCTGTCGACATCCCTTGCCCTCTGTTCCATCCGTGATACCCCACTCCCGCGCCCATGGCTTGGACAAAATTGCGCAGTTGCCTTGCGCCCGCGAATCGAGGCCGGAATACCCGAGAAGTAGCCACTGAGCCGAAACCGTCAAGCAGCCCCCTCCGCGCCCCGCGCCTCTCTGCTCCGGTGGAGTCTAGACTCCTCAGGTTGCCCCCCGGATTCCAACCCACCGGACTCACAAACGATCCTTTTCCCCACCCCAAAGGATGCGTAGACCGGCCTGTTTTTTTCTAGAGTATATCTAGATTTTCTCTATACTATATACATTCATCCGATAAAATTAACTTTTTTCAAACAATGTTGCTCGAATGCCCTTTTCGGAAAAAACACCGGTTTTGGTTGCCAAACGGTCACCAGAACTTATATAGGACATGTCTCGAACGGTTCTTTGACATGGGGGCGCACTGGTTTCGACGGGGATAGTTGAAGCCGAAGCCGCAGGTCGAGGTTGGTCGATGGCCTCGTAAAAATCGACCACAAAAATAATTGCCAACGACAATTACGACTACGCAATGGCTGCTTAATTGCAGAGTTGCACCTGACAACACAGCTTGTCACGATTCACCCGCCGACGCCTTATAAGCGGGATGGATCGTCAAATCATAGGGCTAGCAAGCCGAGGTTCGTTCCTTGCCGGAGCTGCGAAACACTCAAAGGATCTAGTTCGATGGCCGTCCGGCCCGGAGCAAGCCATCGTACGAAATCTTAATCCGGACCTAAACCTGTAGACGCTTTCGCGGATCGTTCTCGGACGGGAGTTCGACTCTCCCCGCCTCCACCATTTAGAAAAGACAAACCCGTCTCTCTGGGGTCATTCTCCGGGGTGACGGGTTTTCTTTTTCCCCTTGTTTCTAAAGGGTTTGCGCCTGTTTCACATCTTTCCGAAGCACCTCTCCGCACCATCGATTCTCCCCATCTTCCAGCCTTTCTTTCTCTGTTTGGCCCCTGATTCTCTGTTTTCTCCGGACCAAGTCCGAAGCTCGTCCGGAAAGCTACATCCCTGATTGATAAGGGTTTGCGGCTGATTGCCATTTTGGGCGGTTGTCTTAGGTCATCGTTCGATGCCGCAACCGGACGTTTTTTTCGAAATCGCCCGCCTCGGCCATGAAAAGAAGCGCGGTCAACTCCGGCTTCCTGCCCCCTAAAGAAGAAAAGCCGACGCTGATGGTCGGCTCTCTGGGGCGGTCTCCGGTCCGGTCGTCAGTCGGTGGCGAAGCCGAACTGGCGGCGCTGCTCGGCCCAGTCCTCGGGAAAGGTCTGGGTCAGCTTGGCCAGCGATAACCCGTTTGGTTCCTCGCCGTTGATCAGGGCTTCGACGATGTCGGGGGCCAGGGTCGTCAGCTTGAGAATGCGGGCCACATACGAGCCATCGACGTCGAGGGTACGGGCAAGCTCGCTGATGGACTTGATCTGCCCGGATTCGAGGATGTCGGCCCAGGAAAAGGCCCTTCCCAGCGCCTGGAGGACGGCGGACTGCACCGGCTCCTGCGCCCCGGGGATATCCCCATCCAGGGCCTGGGGAGCGATGACCGTCTTGCGGCCGCGCATGCGCCGGATCAGCATCGGGATGTGGATCTGCAGGTTGCCGTTGTCGGCTACGGTAATGGTCGGCTTCATTTTCATCGGCTTGCCCTCCGTTCAGTGACTTCGCATGCCAGACCGGCCAGTTCGGCGATGAGCGTTGTCAATCCGTTGGTGCGCAGCTCCATGTCGATTCCGGTCTCGCGGATCTCCACCTTGTCCACCAGGAGGCGGATGAGGCGATTCCGCTCCACCGGGAAAAGGTCTTCCCAGAAGCCCTCGACATTCTGGAAGGCCTCCGACACATCCTGTTCCGTGATGCTGTTCCCCTGGTAAGCTCTGCAGCGCTCGCTCACATGGGTCAGTTGTTTCGAGAGCTCGACTGCCTGGCGGTTGACCGTCGTCAGCATCTCGGCCTTGCCCGGATGATCGCTGCCAGGTTTCATCAGTTCGAGTGCCTGCTCCCGCGCCTGCGACAGCTCCATCTCGAGTTGGGCTTTCTGCTTGAACAGCCGCTCCCGCTCCGCCTGCTCTATGTCCCGGGCCGCGAAGTAGGTCTTGGCTACCAGTGTCGGCGTGCGGAACACCGCGCTCAATTGCTCGATTACCGCCTGCTCGATGTCCCCGGCGGGAATCCGTTTGAGGGGGCACCGGCTCACGGTCCGCTTGCTGTCCTTCTGACAGATGTAATAGGTGTAGTGGCGGCCGTTCTTGCGGGCGTAGGTCGGTCCCATCGAGCATCCGCAGTGGCCGCAGCGGATGACGCCTTTCAGCGGGGCGACCATTTTGGTTCTTGCCATGGAAACCTTGACCGGTTTGTTGTCCTCCAGGATGGCCTGCACCTTGTCCCAGGTCGCCCGGTCGATGATCCCTTCGTGCTCACCGGGGTAGCTGCGATCCTTGTGGGCAATCTCGCCGATATAGACCCGGTTGTTCAGCAGCCGGTAGATGTGGCCTGTATTCCATTCTGAGCCCTCGCGAACCTTGCCTTTCTTGGTGGTCCAGGCTTTTGTGCGGTATCCCTGTTCGTTCAATTCCTGGCCCAGCTTCTTGGCCGAGCCGATCTGGATGAATCGGCGGAAGATGTACTGCACCGTCCTGGCTTCATCCGGGTTGACCAGCAGCTTCTTGTTGTTCCGGTCGACGTCGTATCCAAGAATGGGTACGCCGCCGCAGTATTTCCCCCGGCGCTTGGCGGCCGCCACCTTGTCCCGGATGCGTTCGGCAATGACCTCCCGCTCGTACTGGGCGAAGGTGATCAGGATGCCGAGAAACATTCGGCCGGTGGGGTCGGTGGTGCTGAAGTGCTGGGTGACCGAGACGAAGCTGACACCCTTCTCGTTGAAGAGGTCGATCATCTTCATGAAGTCCAGCAGCGAGCGGGACAGCCGGTCGACCTTGTAGACCACGATCACGTCAATCTTCCCGGCATCGATGTCCGCCAGCAGGCGACGCAGCCCCGGGCGCTCCATGTTTCCACCCGAGAATCCACCATCGTCGTAGCGATCCGGCAGAGCCGTCCAGCCACGCATCCTCTGGGCTTCGATATAGTGTTCCGCCGATTCCCGTTGCGCATCCAACGAGTTGAACTCCTGTTCGAGACCTTCCTCGTGGCTCTTGCGGGTGTAGATGGCACAGCGCAGGGTCTTGTTTTTGCCCGGCGCGACATTGCTGTTATCAAGCATCCGAACCTCCCTCGGCTTTTCTGCCGTAAACCTTCTTCAGTCCGAAAAAGACCTTGCCGTTCCACCTGGTCCCGGTGATCTCCCTGGCCACCGCGCTGAGCGACCGGAAGGTGCGGCCTTCGAACTCGTAGCCATCGGCAAGGACGATCACCTCATAGCGCCGGTCGTTCCAGACCCGCACCAGTCTGGTCCCGGGCAGGATCGCTTCGTTCGATTTCCGCTCTTCTGGGATGCGTCGATTGACAGTGGCGACCGGGTCCTCCTTGGCGGCCTGCTGGAGATGGACCTTGGCCTGTTCGGACAGCCCGCCGTAGAAAAGCTCCTGGATGCGATAGGCCAGCCGCTTGATGAGGAATTGTTTCTTGTACTGGGGTGGCTCTTCTCCGTAGAGGTCGAGCCATTTTTCCCGGAGCTGTTCCAGGGACATGGATTGCAGCAGGGCCATCTGCCGAAGGACTGAGTTTCGGGTTCGGTCCTGATTCTTGCCGCCGGTGGCGGCGTTCTGTAACTCATTCATTTTCAACTCCTTATTTTGGTTTCCGGACGAGTTGTCATGAATGAATGCTCTGTTCCGGCAATGAATCAAGTCCTTCTCCGAGCACAGGGGAAGAATCTTCGAAAACCTCTAACTCATTGCCCACACATGCATTTTTTGCCTTTCGGCGCAGGATCGCCGTGGCCAGAATGGAGGCGGCTGACTGGAGCCTCGCCTCACCCGACAAGCGGCCGGGTTTGCCGTTTTCGCCAAGGTCATCCGTCCCCGGCCCATCATTCATTTCCTGGACATCCAACATCGAACACCTCCGGTGGGACCGGGGGACTGGATGGTGTGGATGCCAGAAAACGGTGGCGGTCGGGATGCGCGTTCGATGGCACCCACAACCGCCTCAGCTCCGCCTCTGGTCGGTTATCTGGTTTCTAACTGTTCGTCCGGCTTCAAACCGGCTTTCTTCAGGCATTACCTACCGAGGGGCTCATGGAAGTGTCGGAAATCAGGTGTGAGATTATTTCTCAAAAGTGGTTGACATCGTCAACCAATAGAGCTATATTACCGTTCGACATTGCATAAAGGTTCGACAAGGGCCTTAAGGCGATTCACTCAAATGGAGGTTACATGACGCAAAGCACGATTTCGGATATAAGCAGAGCATTAATCGAGATTGCTTGGCATTTTGGCCCCAAGGGTTTGAATGGCGAATGCTGCGAAAACCTTACCATGCCGGAATTCATAGCACTGGACAAAATCTCCACCACATCTCAATGCGCCGTACAAGATGTCGGTTATTCGCTTGGCTTTACAAAAAGCGGTGCAACCAGAATTGTTAACCGGCTTGAAAAGAAAGGATATGTCCAGAAGATTAAATCCCATGAAGATGCAAGGATCTGCTGCGTGGAAATAACAAAGTCCGGAGAACGTGTCCTGTCGTCCGCGAATACACGTTACATGGAGCAATTTCATACCATTGCCGCAAAGATGCCGGAGCACTCAGTGGCAGACACCGTTAATATGCTCAAGGCAATGGCAACTGCCCTGAAGGGCTGATTTTTTTGCGCTTAAAGTTGACGATGTCAACCATAATGGAGAATTTTGGAATGAACAACCTGATCAGTACCATTCAATATTTTTTGATCATCACCGCAGAATTGACGGTGCTTTTTTTGGGCATCAGCACGATTGTTGCTTTGGTATTAACGTATATACCGCAAGAAAAACTCAGACAGTGGCTCTCGCGTCGGGGGATATGGGGCAACTTTTTGGGTGCCGTGGTTGGATCGCTCACCCCCTTTTGCGCATGCTCAACTATACCAATGACGCTTGGCATGCTGAATGCCGGGGCACCATTTGGGCCGGTTATGTCATTTGTCATCGCTTCACCTCTGCTCAACCCCATCATTATCAGTATGGTCTGGGCACTGATGGGGATAAAAGCGTGCTTACTCTATTTCGGAGTCACTTTTGGGGGGTCGATGCTATTCGGCGTTATTCTCGAAAAAATCGGTGGGGCGAACTACGTTAAAAAGGTCAGGGTCAAACCGAGTTGTTGTGGCGCACCCGGTGAATCCGAAAACCCCTTAAACTTTTCGGCTAAGTTAAAAGCGTCATTTATCTCCGCCTGGGGCGATTTTAGAGCGGTCCTCATTTATCTTCTTGTCGGTGTCGCAATCGGTGCTGGGATTTACGGATACATTCCTCAAGACTTCGTGACAAACATAGCCGGTCCAGACAACCCATTTGCTATTCCTATCGCGGCCAGTATTGGCGTCCCGCTTTACATCAGGGCCGAAACAGCCATCCCGATTGGGTTGGCCTTGTCGCAAAAAGGCATGAGCATGGGAGCGGTTATCGCTCTAATTATCGGCGGCGCAGGCATGGCGATACCCGAAATGGCTATGCTGGCAAGTATTTTTAGAAAACGTTTGGTTGGCGCAATCGTCATTGTCATCTGGACAACAGCAGTTGTGGGCGGATACGTATTCAACACAATCCTCTAATTTTTAAGGAGAAAACCATGCAAGACGAAAAAAAGACCAGCTTTTTCAAAAAAATCTTCGGACAAAAATCCTCTTGTTGCTCTCTGGAGCTTGAAGAAGTCGATTCAAATGAAGATAAAATTTCGCCTCCAAAAAAAACTGCGGCGAATTGCTGTTGTTGTTCACCGACGGATATTGATGTAAAAAAGGATAAAGACAACAAGGAGTAACGATAAAACGACAGGAGTATTTGATGGCAACTTTCAACCTACGCCGCTTTTCGAAGCCGGAAATGCTCCGGCGAATCGACAGGAAGCATCTCATTGCCTTTCTGGAGCCTCATGCCGCCTATTTTTCAGCTCGCGGCGTAGAGTTGCCACCAGTCCAGCAGGAAGATGGCCTGGACTACAACGCGCTCAGTCACATTTTGCTGACCCCGGACGGCTCAACTCCAGACGACCTTGCAGAGGCGTTGTTCTATGTAAATGAAGTTTCGACTCCTGAAGGATTCGACTCCATTCAGGATGAGATCGCTGGAACGGACATCGACGTGGAAATTGGGGAGAACGCCGCACCGGCAGACTTGGCTATACAGGTCTGGATGGCTGATCGGGAAATCATCGAGAAGGTACACGCCGAACAGTTCTTCATGAACGTCAGGTCCTTCGAGTATTTCAAGACCAAGAAAAACCCGCTGCCAGATTTCGTGCTGCCATCGGAGGAAACCCTCGCGGCCCTTGAAGCCGATCTTGACGAATGGTTTTCTAAGAAGCGTCGGGGCAAGTATTCCAAGGTGTTCGTTTATCCGAAAGAAGGCCACACATGGTTCCTCGTGCGCCACGGGAAGCCCTATGCTCGTGAGGCGGTCATTGAGGCCGGTGAGTCCACCAGTCAGTACTTCCGCCCTGAAAAATTCGACGTGCTTACCTACAACCCCGTCATTGGGGAGATCCGCATGAACGCCGAAACCAAGGGCGAGAAGGAGCTCTACCGGAAGAAATTCGGGCTGCATCTGTTCGGCAACGAAGAGTTCTTTAGCGAGCGCAGCCGATTCGACCTCGAGCCACTACGGCAGATCGGGGAAGAAGCGCTTCTTTGTGACGACGTGGAAGGCATTGAATACGTCAGACTGAAAGAGGTTCAGTTTTTTTGGGGTGGCGCACACAAGGATATAGAAATCCGGCGATCCGAGGACATGTTCGCTTCTCTCCGAGATCGGGATAAGACCCTTCCCGCTGGAGGCAAGATCGTCAAGGCGAGCTTCCAGATCAAATTCGACGGTTCCAAGACGCCCAGGTCGGTCACCTTGAGTTCAGGTAACCGAGCGCAATTCAAGCGGGATGGTGATGCCGAGGTTATCGAGCGCTGGCTCGGACTCAGGGGCTTTATTGTCGGAGCCGGAGGGGCCTCGGATGAGTGACCCCTTCTGGGCATACCTGGAGACATTGCCTGGAAAGTCGGCGGCGCTGTTCGATTGGGATAAGGCGCTCTCCGGTTGGGACCGGTATCCATTGTTTCGGGACAATTTTCTTCAACTGACCAAGAATCACGCGACCGCTGTGGATTGCCCGACGGAATGTGGCCTGGGATGCCCACGTAGTGTGATCACCCATGCGAAGACCGACATCCGAGCCGTCTGCATCGAAAAAGAACACGCGGCCATCCAACTCTCTCCACGGCAGACGCTGATCTACCGGCTCAAGCAGTCAGCCATCAATGGCGCTATCTGCACGGCCATGGGAATTGAACACCGAGAGGCAAAACTCGATGGCCTGCCCCACACATGGAGACTGGGCGATTTCATACCCACGGCTGGGATGGACTTCCCCGTTGTGCTGACAATGCAGGACAGCAAGGACGCGCTGGTAGAGGTCGTCCGATCATTATGCCTTTCGACCCCCAAACCCTTTGTTGTAATAGCGCCCACGCGCCTTCATCTGAGTCCTGCAGTTGAAACACTGCTGGCGCAGAAAGACAGCCTTTTCGTCGCGCTGAACGAAGATCTGTACCTGGGTGATGCGCCACGACTCCTGACCTGTCGGGACAAGACTGAGATATTCGCTCCCCTTATCGATCAGGTGCCTGGGCCGGATTCAGGCGGCACAGTGTTTTTCATGACACCGCCGGGCACCACATGGCCACAAATCAAGATTCAGTTCCGCGATGGCCATACCGTCACAATATGGGCGGGAGACCAGAGCGGTCGATACACCTATACGCAAATGGGAATGGCGAGCAGGAAGAATGGCAATCCAACCGAGCAATGGAAATTGCTTGAGGGGTTTGCCAACTCCAGTGGCGAGATCGACTGGCACAGCCGATACGCCTCGGACAAACTGAAGAAACAAAAGCAAGAGTTGTCGAAGCACCTGCGTGAATTCTTCCGGCTCGATGATGATCCCATCGAATGGGTCAAGGATACAAAGACCTACCGATGCAAGTTCCGCATCCTCCCGGAAGGTGCCGAGGTCTACTGACCACCCTTAATATCCAAGCGAAATTAAAGCCCCGATTCAGGATTCTGGATCGGGGCTTTTTGCGTCTTGGAGGCCCGCCCGGTGAAATTTCACTGGGGCCGGGCAAAAAAAGTTAAAAAAATTTTCCTCTGTAAACCCACCACCAATCAGAGCCTTACGGGCTTTCCTCCTCCTTGAGCCAGGGCGTTTTTCGGGGTCGTAACGAAAATTCGCCAAAGCAGGGTGACAGGTCTGGTGAACACAAAGAGTTCACGACCGCCACCCGGGAAATTCATGCCGGACCTGTCTCCCGGTCGGTCCAGAAATGAAGGAGGTTCGGCATGAACCAGACAAGTAAAGCACATCTCACCCCACCGAAGCGGCGACTCATCGAGTTGATGCAGGACATCAACTTCGGCCGCATCACCAACATTCCGGTCCGCGACGGCGAGCCGGAACTCACCCCTGACACGGTCATCGAGCGCGAGATCAAGCTGGGCGGACAGAGCGGTCCCAGGCCTGAGCGCGACCAAGATGACTTCATCCTCAAGCAAGAGGTCGTGACGCTGCTGGAGCACCTCGCGCAGATGGGCAGCGGAAAAGTCTGCCTGCTCGAGATCAAGCACGGTCTGCCGTTCCTGATGCGCATCGAGGAACGGGCAGCCTGAACACGTAACGACCTGAACCCTTAGACACTGGACAACAAGCTGGACGCATGGCGGAGGCTGTTGTGGGTGTCGCCGAGCCGAATACGGCAATTGGCGGCGTACCTGCGACCCCTTCGCCCACGCGACAGCTTTGTCCTGTGATCTGGCCCGTGCTGACACCCACGCGGAACTCCTCCTCGCTCCGAGGAGGCCCCGATGGTTTCTCAGAATTCTTACGACGGCATCGACAAGTATGCCGCCGACCTCATTCGGCACAAAGCACGTCAACTCGTAGGCAAGGCCGGATTCACCGAGGACGACAGACCCGACCTCGAACAGGAACTGATGATCGATCTGCTGCAGCGGATGCGGCATTTCAATCCCGCCAAGGCCAAGAAGACCACCTTCATGGCCCGGATCGTCGAACGTCACATCTCCACCATCCTGGAGGCCCGGTTCGCCCAATGTCGGGACTGGCGGCTCTGCCAAACCTCACTCAACGAACCCCTCGACAACGGCGAAGGCGACACCACCGAGCGAATCGACTTCCTGGACAGCGAGGGCTCTCTGGGAAGCGGCACCCGTGAGACAAGGGAGCGCCTCGCCCATGAGATCCGCATGGACCTCGACCGGGCCATCGCCTCGCTGCCGGAAGAACTCCGGGATCTGTGCGTACGCCTGCACGACAGCACTATGGCCGAAATCGCTCGCGAGATGGGCATTCCCAGAACCACCCTCTACGACCGGCTGAGCAAGCTGCGGGACGCGTTCAGCGAGGCTGGCCTTACCGACTACCTGTGATCTCCGACGCATCGACTCCGGCTCCGGTAAGTAAGCACCGTGCCGCATGGTGCGGCTATCCGGGGCCTCGGAAATCAGAACCTGAACAAAAGAGGAGTTCAACCATGACTCAAGACACCTACAAGTACCGTTTTGACGAGTCGGTCCCGGCCCAGGAACTGGAAGACACTTTCATGCTGGCGATGCTGGCCGTCGAAAGCCTGCATGGCCGTTCCCGTGTGCGGATGGAGAGCCGGTTCAATCTGGACAAGGCCCGCCGTACCTGCGTGATCGACGCCTCCACCGATGTCGGCAGCGACCTCGCCCGCATCTTCACCGGCTTCGCCACCAAGGAATACGGCGAACGCTCGGTCCTGATCGAACGAACCCAACCGTCGGGTTGCGCCTGCGCCTCCAAGCATCGCGCAGCGCCAGCCGCCGCCGAAGCGGGGGTGGCGGTATGAGCGAGCTGATGACCACCACCTATTCCATGTGGCGGCTGTTCCGCAACTGCCGCATGGCCTGCAAATGGCGCTATATCGACGAGCTGGTGCCACTCGAGCGCGACCCCAATCTGGCCTTCGGCTCGGTCATCCACGACTGTCTGGAATGTTGGCACGGCGAGCGGGATCTGGCCAAGGTCCTCGACCACATCGACCGGACCTATCCGAACCGGGCGCAGGACGACCATCAACAGGCCGACTGGCATCTCGCCAGGGCCATGATGAGTGCCTATGCGGAACACTACCCGGCCGAAGACTTCGAGGTCGTCGCGCTCGAAAAGACCTTCGAAGGCCCCATCGTCAACCCGGCGACCGGCGCGACTTCGCGCAGTTTCATTCTCGCCGGGAAGGTGGACGGCATCGTCCGTCAGGATGGCCAGTATTTCCTGCTGGAACACAAAACCGCCTCGCAGATCGACGCCAGCTACCTGGAGCGGCTGTGGACCGATTTCCAGATCATCCTCTATGCCTGGTACCTGGAGCAGACCCTCGGCATCACGGTCAGCGGCATCATCTACAACGTCCTGGTCAAGGCCAAGCTGCGCCAGGGCAAGGGTGAGACCGAGGCCGAATTCGAGGCCCGCCGGGCGGAGCTGATCGCCAAGTCGAAAACCGGCAAAAGCAGTGCCAAGCGCAAGCTGCCGGAGGACGACGACACCTTCCAGCAGCGGCTCCAGGAGAAGTACCTCGAGACGGGCATGTTCCACCGCGAGGTGCTCTACATCTCCCGCGACCAGTTCGAGGAACTGCGGGCGGAGCTGTGGGAACTCTCCAAGGCCATGCTCGACGCCCGTCGGCGCGACACCTTCTACCGCAACACCAGCTACTGCTTCCAGTACGGAAGGCCCTGCGCCTACTTCCAGCTCTGCCGCTCGGGCGGCAACCCCAACGTCATCGAAAACCATTTCCAACGGATCGCCCCGCACGAAGAGCTGCGGGACGGAGCCGGTGAAGACGCCGCTCCGGTGTTTTGAAATCCCAACCATAAGGAGACGAAGCCATGCTTCCCAAGACCAAAAGCAAACCCAAACACACGCTCTCGGACCTCACCGCTCTGGTGTACGGCCCGAGCAAGATCGGCAAGAGCACCTGGTGCTCCAAGGCCGATGATGCACTGTTCCTGGCGACCGAGCCGGGCCTGAACGCCCTGGAGGTGTTTCAGACCCCGATCACCTGCTGGGACGATCTTCTGCAGGCCTGCGCGGAAATCGCCGAGGGCAAGCACGAGTTCAAGACCATCGTCGTCGACACGGTGGATAACGCCTACAAGATGTGCTCGGACTACGTCTGCAAGAAATTCAAGATCGAGCACGAATCCGACCTGGGCTACGGCAAGGGCTACGCGCTGATCAACAACGAGTTCCAGCGCGTCATCAACAAGCTCGCCTTCCTGCCCTATGGGTTGATCCTGATCTCCCACTCCCAGGAGCGGGACATCGAGACCCGGACCGGCAAACACACCCGCATCGTGCCGACGCTGCCGGAAAAGGCGCGGAAGCTGGTCACCGGTCTGGTGGACCTGATCCTGTTCTGCGACCTGGACATGAAAACCGGCGAGGACGGCAAGCCGGTCTGGCAGCGCGTGATGCGCACCAAGCCCAGTCCCAACTACGACGCCGGTGACCGCACCGGCCGACTCCCCGAAGTCATCCCCCTCGATTTTTCGAGCTTCATGAAAGCGTTCAACAACACGGCAGCCGGAGCTGCGGCGAGTGCCGCCCGGCCGAAGCCGGAGCCGACCGCGAGTGCGGCGGCGAAACCCCAACAGTAAGGAGATCCGATCATGGAACACTACGAAAACCAATCCAGCAGCAACCTCGACCTGGCGCAGTTCGACGACGCCTTTGAAACCGCCGAAGTCGAGGAACGCGAGTTCGAGGCCGTCCCCGACGGCAAGTACCAGGTCAACGTCGACCGGGTCGAACTGACCCGCGCCCAGACCTCGGGCAACCCCATGCTCAAGTGGACCCTGCGCATTCTCGCGCCGACCCACAAGGGCCGTCTGCTCTGGCGCAACAACGTCATGGCCAGCAACGAGAACATCAAGTGGCTCAAGCAGGACCTCTACACCTGCGGGCTACAGCTTCAGAAGCTCTCCGACCTCCCGGGCCACCTCGAGCAGCTTCTCAACATCAAGCTGGAGGTGACCAAACGCACTCGCGGTGAAAACGAGAATATCTACTTCAACCGTCGCATTGTCATGGCCGACGATGCCGGAGCTCCCGGCGCGGCGATGGACGACATGATCCCGTTCTGATGATGGACCGGATCACCGTTGTCGTCGACACCCGCGAACAGGAGCCCTACAGCTTCGATAGTGACAAGGTTTCGGCGGTTCGCAAGGCGCTGCCCGCCGGTGATTACTCACTGGTCGGCCTTGAGGAACGGGTGGCGGTGGAGCGCAAATCCCTGACGGATTTCGTCTCCACCGTCATCCGGGGGCGAAAGCGGTTTCACCGCGAGCTAGAAAAGCTCTCCGCCTACGAATCCGCCTGCGTGGTTGTCGAGTGCAACTTTCGCGATCTGGTCGATGGCCGCTACCGCAGCGATGCCCACCCGCATGCGCTGATTGGAACGGTCGCCTCCATCGTCGTCGACTTCGGTGTCCCCGTCTACTTCTGCTCGGACCGGCAGGCCGCCTGCCGTTTTGTCGAGGAGTACCTGACACGTTTTCACCGGAGGATCGCGAGATGCCAAAAAGAAATGAGAGTAACCCGGCGCGACTCCGGGGAAGAATAGAGCGCGTTTACTATGCCGGACCCAAGTTCTCCGCAGGCCGACTGCTCACCCCGACCGGTGAGGAAGTCCAGTTCGCGGGCAATTTGTTCGCCCGGGAAAATCAGCCTGTGGTCCTGCTCGGGTCGTGGGCCACCCATCCCAAATACGGCCGTCAGTTCAAGGTCGACGGGATGGAGCACGACCTCGAACTCGATCCGGAGGGGCTGATCCACTATCTGGCCAACCATCCGGAGATCAAGGGCATTGGTCCGACCAAGGCCAGATTGATCGTCGAGAGTTTCGGCGACGCTTTTGAAGAAACCCTTCTGAATGACCCCGAGCGCATTGCGCTCAAAGCCCGGCTACCCATGGACGCGGCCCGGCGGCTGCGTGACGAATGGTTGAAGAACCGTAGCGTCAACACCGTCATGGCCTGGCTGTCGGCATTCGGCCTGACCCATCATCAGGTCACCACCCTGGTCGAAAGGCTTGGCGGCAACTGCCTCGATATCCTGAAGGAAGACCCGTACATCCTCATTCGGGAGATCCGGGGATTCGGCTTCAAGAAGGTCGACAAGATTGCCCGCAAGCTGGGCACACCCAAGGACCACGTTCCCCGTATCCGGGCCGGGTTGAATTTCTGCGTCCGTGAAGCTCTGGACAATGGCCACTGCTGGATCGAATACGAGGATCTGGTCGACCAGGCCAATCTGCTGTTGGTCATGGATGCCCTGGACAGCCGGGTTCGTATCGAGAGCGCCCTCGACGCGCTCATCGAAGAACAGGCGCTTGCCTGCGATTCCCACGGCGGTCGTTTCGTGGTCGCTCTGCCGGAGATCGTCCGCATGGAGCGGGAGTTGGCCTCGCTGTTCGGCCAGGCCGAAACACCCAACCTGCATTTCCAGTCCGTCAAGAAACTCGATGCCCTGATTCGGCGCTGCGCGGCGACGCTGAACGAGAAGCAGCTTGAAGCGGTGCGCTCGGCCCTCCAATACAGCATCAGCCTGATTTCGGGTGGAGCCGGTTCGGGGAAGAGCTACACCATTTCAGTCATCAACACCATCTGCGAGGAGAGCGATCTGGAGGTCGTGCTCGCCGCGCCGACCGGCAAGGCCGCCAAACGCCTGGAGGAAGTCAGCGGCCGTAGCGGCACCACCATCCACCGCCTGCTCGGCTATGACGGCAAGGGTTTCTCGCGCAGCAAGGAGAACCCCATCGATGCCGACGTCCTGGTGGTCGACGAGTTTTCGATGGTCGACGTGCCGCTGGCCTGGCACCTGTTCGAGGCGGTCGATTTGTCGCGGACCACGGTGCTGCTGGTCGGGGACCACAACCAGCTTCCGCCGGTGGGACCCGGAAACATACTGCGCGATCTGATCCAGACACGCGCCATCCCCACGGTCATCCTCGACAAGGTCGTGCGCCAGGCTGGCGTCCTCAAGGAGAACTGCACCGCCGTTCTCAAGGGCGAGGTGTGCAAGACCAGCGAGGCGTCGGTGGCCGGATGCCGGGATTGGTATCTGGTGGATCAGTTCACCGACCCGATGGCGGCACGCTCGTTCCTGCTGGAGCTGTTTCAGGAGCGGCTCGACGCCCTGGGTTTCGACATCATCAAGGACGTGCAGGTGCTGACGCCGACCCACAAGGGGCCGCTCGGCACCAAGGAACTGAACGAGGAACTGCAGCGGCTCATCCAGCGCAAGCTCTGGAACGCCGAGGTACCGCCGGTCGCCATGGGCCGCCGCGCTCCGTTTCTCAAGCACGACAAGGTCATCCAGACCCGGAACAATTACGACCTGAATGTGATGAACGGTGCCATCGGCTATGTGGTCGATGTCCTCGCGAACGGCACCCTGGTCATCGACTTCGACGGCATGCCCGTGGAGATGGAAAAGGGGTCGCCCGACCTGCAGGATCTGCAGCTCGCCTATGCGCTCACTATCCACAAAACCCAGGGTTCCGAGTTCCCCTGCGCCGTGGTGGTGGTCCACAAGGCGCATTCCTTCATGCACCACCGCAATCTGCTCTACACCGGGGTGACCCGCGCCCGGCGCACCGCCATTGTTCTGGGTGATCACTGGGGCATCCAGAACTGCGCCAAGCGGTGTCAAGTGGATGACCGCCGGACCTTCCTGCCCTTGTATCTGGACGCCGCCCAGCACGCGGAAGCCGATTTCGCCCGTGTCGCGGAGGCCGAATGAGTATGGGCGGAACGGATAACGTCAGGGAGTATTACCGGCTCGTCACCGAGATGGACATCGGTGACGTGGCCCGGGAACTCCTGCCTGGACGGATCACCCAGGAGACCGGCCAGCGCTTGATGTGCGACTGCCCCAACCATCAGAGCCAGTCGCGCCTGTCGCTGCACGTGATGCTCGACAAGCAGGGCTGGTACTGCTTCGGCTGCGGAGTCGGCGGTGACGTGCTGCAGCTCGTGGAGTTCATTCAGACGGGCTCGGTCACCGCCGGGCAATCCGGTCCGATGCCGGACAGCCACCGCCAGGCCCGGGACTATCTCGCCAAGAAGGCGGGTTTGCCGCCGCTGTCGCGCTATGGCCTCAGCCAAGAGCGTCTGGCCCAGACGGAAGCCGACCGCGCCTTCGAACTGCGGGTCAAGGACGCGCTGACCTCGCTGGCCAGGCTTTACCACGCCAGGCTCAAGCAGTCGCCGGAGGTCCTCGACTGGCTGAAATCCAAATACGCCCTGAGCGAGGAGACCATCGACGATCTCCTGATCGGCTACGCGGACAACGCGTCCGGCGCGGTCGCCCAACTGACCGGGGGTGAAGACGGCTTCTCCAAGCGAGAGCTCGCCGCGACCGGCGCTTTCCGGCCAACGAGCCAGGACGGCCTGACGCCATTTTTCGAGCGCCGCATCGTCTTTCCGTACTGGAGCCGTGGCCGGGTGGTGTTCATGATCGGCCGCAAGACGCCGTGGACACCGGACGTGGGCTGGGAGCAAGGGAAATACAAGAAGCTGCCGGTTCATGACGAGCACCAGCGGCCCTACGTCGCCGACTTCATCAACAACGCGCTGCTGTTCAACGAGGACTGTCTGCTGGCCCGGCCCGGCAAGGTGATCATCACCGAGGGGGTGACCGATTGCTTGGCGCTGATGCAACTGGGCCTGCCCACCGTATCGCCGGTCACCGTCCGCATCCGGGCCGCCGATTGGGAGCGCCTGATCCCCAAGCTGCGCGGCGTCGAAACCGTCTACATCTGCCAGGACAACGAACTCTCCCAGGCCGGTCTCAAGGGGGCGCTGCAAACCGCCCGCACCCTGGCCGAACACAAGATCGACACCCGCCTGGTGACGCTGCCCTTGTCGGAAACACAGATCTCGGCCCGGCAGGAGCTGACCGAACGCTTCGGCCTGACGGCGAGCGTGGGGCCGAAGGAGCTGGCCAAGCTGCTGGCGGGACGTCCAGCCGAGGAAATCCAGGCGGCCGAGGCGCTTCTCGCCACCGCCAAGATCGACGTCAACGATTACATTGCCGCCGGGCATACCCGGGAGGATTTCGAACGTCTGCTCGCTGAAGCCAGCACGCCCATCGAGTTCGGCGTGCGCTCGCTGCCCGAGGGCGCTGAAGAGGAGGAACGCAACCGCCTGCTCGAACCGATCCTGGGGGAGATCTCCGAGCAGTCGCCGCTGGAACAGGCCCGCCTGCTGAAGCTGGTGCAGGAGCGCATCGGCGGTGGCGTATCGATGGCCACCCTCAAAGAGCAGATCCGCGCCATCCAGAAGGACCGCAAGGTCGAGTTCCGTAACGAAAAGAAGAAGGCCAAGCGGATGTCCGGCGCGATGCCCGGATCGTGCCGCGCCCGGGTCGACGAGGTGCTGATCGACACGGAACTGGAGAACGGCGCTCCCGACTACACCCTGGCCGCCGAGGCTGCCTACGACTGGTTCACCGCCAACGGTGCCCAGTTCTTTCACACCCTGCAGGGCGAGCCGTTCATGTATTTCGACAACGCCATCTACTGGATGGATTCGCCGGACCGGGGCCGCAAGCGCCATTACGCGGCCATGCTCTACAAGCACACGGGCATGGTGCCGACCTCCAACGGCGGACGGACATTTTTCGAGGTGTTGCCAAGCCTGGCGATGATCCGTGGCCAGGTGCGCGACCATTTTTCCTGGCTGCACACCGATGTGGCCTCCTACACCGTCTATTTCAACCTGAACAATCCGGAGCACGAGATCGCCAAGATCACCCCGGACGAGATTCAGATCATGAAGAACGGCGGCAACGAGGACGGCATCATCCTGGACGGCTCGCACAAGATGAAGCCGCTGAAATTCCTGCCCGACGCCGACCTCGAAGAGGCGGACCGGCTCCTGGTCGATCTGCTGGTGGGCAATATGACCTGTCCGCAGGGGGATCGATTTCTCATCCTTTCCTGGCTCTCCTGTTTTCTGCTGATCGACTTTGCCGGAACGCGGCCCATGACCCGCTTCGAGGGTTCGGCCGGATCGGGCAAGACCACCGCCAGCAAGATCACGTCGACACTGCTTTACGGCGAGCCCCAGCACAAGAAGGCCACCGACGCGGCGAACTACACCGATGGCTCGCAGAATCCGCTCATCGTCCTCGACAACATCGAGGTCAAGCAGATGACCGAGGATCTGACCACCTTCATGCTGACCAGCATTACCGGCATCGCCAAGGAGAAACGCAAGAGCGGCACCGACAGCGAGACCATCACCGAGCGGACCAAGTGCCTGCTGAACACCACCGGCATCGAGCCGCTGTGCGGGGAGCTATCGGAGATTCTGTCGAGGTCCTTCGTCATCAACTTCGACCTCGCCAACCAGGCCAGCGACTGTTTTCTGGAATCGGAGGTCATCTCCGCCATCCAGCAGAACCGGGATCTGATCATCTCGGCCATCATGAAGCGGACCAGCCATGTGCTGGCGATGATCCGAGACGGAGCCCAGAAACAGGTCATGCGTCTGCTGCACCGAACCATGCCGACCCATGGCAAGCGCCGTTGCAACGATTATCTGAGCCTGATGTACCTGATGATGCTGGCCGGTTCCGAGGAACACGAGGTGACCACCGGACTCGAGGAACTGAGCCCGCTGTTCATCGAGCAGATCCATTCCATCAACGACACCAGCCAGGAGATGGCGCGGGAGTCGAACCCCATTGCCACGGCACTTGCGTCGCTCTTCCACGCCTACCGAAACGCGGTGGAGCTGGACGAGAAGGCCCGCTATGGCGAGGACGACCGGGCAAACCATGTCGTGGGGTTCATCGAACGCTACCAGGTGCGGTTCGAGAACGAGAACACCATGGAGCCGGTATCGGCGGGACGGCTGCTCGCGGCGCTGCGCAGGGTCGGCCGGGAATTCAACCTCGAATTCGAATACAAGAAGCCCGCCCAGCTCGGTCGGCGCATCAGCAACGACCTGGACGTCATCCGGGACGCCGGGTTCGACATCGACCGGCAGCGCAACGCCCACACCAAGAACTTCGAGTACCGGATTGGTTGCAGGGGTGTTTAACGAGATATTATCTCTTTTAGATTGACTTTCAGGCCGCCCATGCCTATATTAAAGGCATGATAAAGCGAATATTTCACTTTAGGAGGCGGTAAGATGATAGTCAGTTTCTCACTCGAAAACTGGATGTCCTTCCGCAACCAGGTCACATTTTCGATGGTCGCCAGCAGGGAGCGCCAGCATGGAGACAGGGTTCCCAAGCTCGGCAAGTACCAGACGAGAGTTCTTCCGGTTGCGGCAATTTATGGTGGCAACGCGTCGGGCAAGACCAACTTTTTCAAGGCCCTGAGTTTCGCCAAGGCGCTGGTCGTCAAAGGAACCCAGCCCGACAGCCTGATTCCTGTCGAGCCGTTCCGGCTGGACGCCAAGGTGGCCGATCAGCCGTCACGGTTTGGCTTCGAGTTGCTGATCGACGAGATCATTTACGAGTTCAGCTTCGCGGTGACCCGCAAGGCGGTTCTGGAAGAGAAGCTGGTGGCCATTACGAGCACCAGTGAAAAGGTGCTCTACCACCGTCGGGACGGAAAGCCCAACTTCGATGATTCCCTGGCCAAGGACCAGTTCCTCCAGTTCGCCTTCAAAGGGACCCGGGACAACCAACTCTTTCTGACCAACTCGGTTTCCCAGAAGGTCGACAATTTCCGGCCGGTCTACGACTGGTTCAAGGACACGCTCGAGCTGGTCGCGCCCGATTCCCGCTTCGAGCCTTTCGAGCAGTTCCTCGACGAGGGGCATCCGCTCTACTCGACCATGAACGAGATGCTGCCGCAGCTCGACACCGGCATCGCGCATCTGGGCGGCGAGGAGATCCCTTTCGAGAACATTCCGCTGCCCGAGCCACTGAAGACCAAGCTGCAGGAAGACGTGAAGGAAGGCATGACCGTTCGTCTGCTGACCGAGCCGATCAACGAGCGATTTGTGGTGACCCGCAAAGGTGGTGAACTGATCGCCAAGAAGCTGGTGACCTATCATCCGAAGGCGGACGGCACGGAAGCCAAGTTCGAGATCCGTCAGGAGTCGGACGGCTCACAGCGGGTGATCGATCTACTGCCCGCGTTTCTTGAGCTGTCGGCCCAGGTCTCGAAGAAGGTCTACGTGATCGACGAGGTCGACCGTAGCCTGCACACGCTGCTGACACGCAGATTGCTCGAAGCGTACCTCACCAATTGCTCCACGGAAACCAGAACGCAGTTGCTGTTGACCACCCATGACGTGCTGCTCATGGATCAGCAACTCCTGCGCCGTGACGAGATGTGGGTAGCCGAAAGAGATGCCACCGGAGCTTCGAACCTGCTCTCCTTCAGCGAGTACAAGGATGTCCGATACGACAAGGACATCCGCAAGAGCTACCTGCAGGGGCGACTGGGTGGAATTCCCCGGATTCTCTTGGGAGGCGCTTTGACCAATCCCTGCCTCACCGAGGAAAGTGAGGGGGATGACTGATGCCACCGAAGAGACGCAGATTCCAGAGACCCCTCGGCGAGCGTCGCTACCGCAAACTGTTCGTGATCGCGGTGGAAGGCGTGAAGACCGAGCCGCAGTATTTCGCCATCTTCAATGACCAACAGTCGGTGATCCGGGTGAACTGCCTCAAAGGCAGTCATGATAGTTCTCCTCCGCAGGTACTGAAGCGGATGGAGGACCATCTCCGGCAGGAGGAACTGAGATCCTCCGACGAAGCCTGGCTCGTGGTGGACAAGGATCAGTGGACCGACGAACAGTTGGACCAGCTTCATGCCTGGGCTCAGGCACGCGACAATTACGGCTTCGCCCTCAGCAACCCCAAGTTCGAATACTGGTTGCTGCTTCATTTCGAGGACGGCACCGGCATCGCATCGTCACGGGATTGCAGCGACCGGCTGAAGCGGCATCTTCCCGGTTACGACAAGGGGATCGACGCACGCAAGATCACCCGCGACCGAATCGATGAGGCCATCCGCCGCGCCAGGCTGCGCGACAATCCTCCCTGTGCCGACTGGCCACGAGCCCTTGGCGGCACCACGGTTTACAAGCTGGTCGAAAACATTCTCCAGGTCTGAACCTCAACCAATTCGATCCCCAATCATCCAGGACGCTCTCGGGCGTCCTTTTCTGTTGCGGTGGTGCGGTGATCACCGTTGTCCCTTGCGGTGGATGACCACCGCACGCCAAACCCTTGCCAGACAAGGCTTTCATGGCCTTTGCGGTGGTTGCGGTGGTAAATCCAGAGGTCTCACCCCCTATGGGTTGAAATATTTTTTCTACCTACCAACCCGACATCCCACGCCAGGCAAATTCCGGCCCAGCGTGAGAGACATTCCCCAAATACCACCGCAACCACCGCACTCTCTCTTCTCTTTCTTCATAACTATCTAAAAACAAATAACAAACAAAGAACTACCCCCTGCGGTGGGACAAGAAAACCTTCCACCGCACGACCACCGCAACCACCGCACATATCCACCGCAGCGGGTGGTCACCGACGGTTTCAGGGCAGCTCCGGTAAGTAACGGGAAAAGCGATTAACCCGTATTTCTGGAGCCCGAAGCCATGAGCCTTCTGAAAACCATGATCAAGCACACCGCCGGAGGGCAGGAAGCCTCGGCCGGATGTGAAACCCCATTATTACCACCGCAACCACCGCAGCCCGCCATCTATGTCTCCACCGGGCTCGATGTCAACGAGATCGAGGACGCCCGCGACTGGCCTGAAGACAGGGAGATCAACGGCACGCTGTGTCGCCGTCTGTCGCCTGAATACTTTGCCTGGCTACGTTCCCGCATGGTCACCGCCCAAGCCGCGCACAAGGCCGGAAAGCTCCCCGAGGATGCCTGGAACACGCTACGGAAGCGATTCAACGCCCTGCAGGAGCTGGCCATCCGGGAGTTCGGCAAGAAAAGCCTACAAGAGGTCCTGCAGTCCTTTTCCCCAAAGAACTATCGGCCACCCGCGCTTCGTCCCGAGCCCCAGGATAAACCCGTCGAAGTTCCCAGAAAGGACTGGATTTATCCCGGGAACCAAGCTTGGAAATGTAAGCAGCCGGTGACTTCCCAGGCTGTCGCCAAGGTCGACACCATCCGTGAGGAGGCCATGGCCAAGGGCTGGTCCGAGGCACGCCTCTATCAGAACCAGGGCCGGTTCCGGTTTCCCTGCGGCGAGGACTACGGTCTGGTCTGCTTCGTCGATGGCGATCAGGAGATTGGCGAGGTCACCGAGCGTTCTATCGAAATTATCCACGGGCCGAAGTCCGGGCGTCCCAGCACGCTGCGGTTCTACAACCCGGACGTACCGCAGCCGTGGATGAAGAAAGTGGAGGATTGAGCCGTGAAGAAAAAGAAACGCTACGCCAACGCCAAGGATGTCCTGCCCGAGGAACTTTTCGAGCAGATCCAGAAGCACTACACCGGGATTCTCTGGGTCCCGGCACCGAGCCGCTTCTACCAGGAGCGCCGCGACCTGGTGCTTGCCCTTCATCTGCAGGGGATCAGCAGCCAGGAGATCTCCAACCTCGCCGGAGTGACCACCCGCCGGGTCAACCAGATCATCGCCGCCGAACGAAAACAGGGTCGGGACCGACAGTTTAGCGCCGCTTCCGGTAAGTAACCCCTGAACCGGCGGGAGCGCGTTTGGAGGCTAAATCGGCCTCCCGCCCCGCATCCCGGCTTGGGAAAACAATATTCGGCAGGATTTCCACGTGGCACTGAACAAACCGGACAAAGAGACGCTGGACCGCTGGCATCGCAACGAGGGCAAGACCGAACCGCCCCGGCGCGGGCCTGGTGCGCCCGAGGGCAACCAGAACCGGCTGCGTCACGGCATCTTCGCCGACCGCTGCCTGACGCCGGAAGAGAAGGTCATGTTCGACGCGATCATCGACCGCCTCAACCAGGACTTCGAGTTCAACAAGTCCAGCGACTTCCTGCAGGTGGAGCTGGTGGGCGTCTATTCGGTGAAGCTGGTCCGCGCCCAGATCGAGGGGAACACGGACGCCGCCGAGAAGCTCGACCGGATGATCCGCTGCCACATGAAGGATCTCAAGACCACCAAGATTGCCCGCGAGGGTGAGGAGCCGAAAGGCCCGCAGACCTCTCCGGCGGAATGGGCGGCGGCGCTGCTCGAGAAGGTGGCCGAGGCCGCCAATGCTCCGGCCACGAAAACCTCCGGCCGCAAGAAACGCGGAAAGAATTGCGGATAACACCATGGAGGGCTTTTCCGATGACCCCGGCACACGGCGACTTGCGGCAGACAGCTTCACCAGGAATTGCGGATAAGACGTGTTCCTTGCACTTTCGGAATCGGCATTCTTCGGCCGCCGACCATCATTTTCATTCCTCGATTTCTTCCTGCGGCTCTCGATATCCGCTTGGCATGTGTCCGCATAAGCCGAGCCGCATAAGCCAAGTAGATATAGGCATGTTCACGCCGGAGCTCTCTCACACAACCCAAGTAAATATTGGCATATCGTGCCCCAGGCCGAACCGGACAAGCCCCGCAAACAGCCATTCCTTCGGCAACGGCCCTCGCATATGCCAAGCAGATATTGCCATGTGTGTTCCGCGCCAGGAGCGCACAAGCCAAGCAGTTATAGCGATGTGCGGCCGACAGACAGCGAAGGAGAAATTCCGGTCAATCGATATTTCCCGCTCCGCCCGGGAGGCCGAGAACCATCGTCATGATCATTCATCATCGGCGGATGTGTTCTTCTGCGGGCACTGTCATTCACTGTCTTCGATACTGTCTTCCCCAACGAAAACAGGAGCAGCCGAGGCCGCTCCCATCGTCGGGTCCGGAAGGATCAGAGGCGTTCGAGGGCTTCCTCGAGCTGGCCGTCCACGAGGTGGGTGTAGATCTGGGTGGTGGACACGTCCCGATGCCCCAAGGCCCGCTGCACCACGAGCAGGTCATTGGTCGCGCCGTAGAGGTGGGTGGCGAAGGTATGCCGCAGCCCGTGCGGCGTCAGTTCCTTTTCGATCCCGGCCTTCCGCAGCCAGTGGGCGAGCCGGTTGGCAATCTGCCGCTGGCAGAGTCTGCCGTCCCGGTTCGACAGGAACAGGGCTTCCATTTCCGGACGGCCATGTCGGCGGCGCTCGGCCAGGTAACGGCGCAGCAATGTGCGGAGGTCGGTCTTGATGAACTTGACCTGCGGTACATTCCCCTTGGCCCGCACCCGCAGATGTTTGGCGTCGAGGTCGATGTCATCCATGTCGAGCGCGGCCAGCTCGCCAAGCCTGATCCCGGTGCCCAGCAGCACCTCGATCATGGCGCGGTCGCGCAGAGCGGAGAAGTCGGTCCGTCCCTTGAGTTCCTTGAGCAGTCGTTTCTTTTCGGCGGTGGTCAGGAACACCGGCAGCTTTCTCGGCAGCCGATGCATGCGGATGGACCGGGCCGGATTGTCATCGACCACGCCAGCCTCGGAGGCCCAGGCGAAAAAGGCCCGCACCGCCGCCTTCATCCGATGGAGCGAGGCCGCCGAGCGTGGGCCGCGCCCGCTCTCGGTGACCGCCCCGGCGGAGAACGCCCGGTCGAGGAGCCCGGCCGTGATCGCCCGGCAGATGATGCCCGGGGCCAGCTCATCGGCAACGCGGGCCACCAGGGCAAGGTCCCGGCGGTATGCGGCTATGGTCGCCGGGGAGCGTCCTTCGGCCGACAGGCGGGCACAGAACGCCTCTGTCGCGCCCGTCAGGTCGAGGTCAGCCGTTCGGTTGCTCATCGCTGGACTCCTTCACCCTGCTGTGACCCATGGGTGTGCTCTTGGGCAGCGGCAGCTCCTCGATGCGCCCCGATTCCCTGGCCCATACCATCATCATGCGGAACACCCGGACGGTCTTGGCGACGGTGCGTTCAGCCCGCTCCTTGCCGTCGGGGAGTTTGAGCAGCAGATCCGACTTGTAGAACTTGCCGACCTGGGGAAGCCGGATCTCGGTGAGCTGGCGATCCGCCCCAAAGAAGACCTCCACTACATCGAGGTCCTTCCGGTAGGTGTAAAGGGTCCGCTCTTTCTTTCCGGATTCCCGCAGGTGGCCGATGAAAGCCTCGGCGGCTTGATGCACGGTGCATTCGGTCATGTCGATGTCTCCTTTGTCGGTGGCCCGGTGTGTTCAGGACAGGAACTCGTCCAGCTCCCGCAGCAGTTCCTCGACGTGACCGAGGGAGCCGACGCTCGCCCAGGTGATGTCCGGCTGCTTCGCGTCTGCTTCGAGCTTGCCGCGAATGCCCTCGATCAGCCGGGCGATATTCTCCTGCTTTTCTCGGTACGCCTTGAGTGCCTGCTGGCGGTTTCTGTCGTAGGTCATGGCCTGCCTCCGGTTCCGTTTTCGTGGATGCGGGACCATCCCGCGTCACATCCAATGACGCTTCTATTTCGTTGGAAATCAAGTGTTTGCAGAGATCTTTCTGCATGTGCCCCAAACCCATAACCCAAAGGAGATCAACATGTTGAAGAAGACCCTCGAATGGACCATCCCACTGGCGCTGGCCGGGATCATGACCGGCTGCGCCACCTACCGGCCTCCGGCCCAGATCCAGTCGGCGGTGGCCACCGTCAACCGCCACACGCCCGAGTACGTGACCGAGGCCAACAAGGCGCTGCGCGAGGTCGGCCACCCGGACGCCGAGCGCCTGACCGGAGTCGGTCTGCGCCTGCAGACCGCCGTGGACGCCCTTGACCAGTGGGCCAACGGCTCGAACCGGGAGGCAGGCCAATGAAAGAGATCCTTCAGGAAAACAGCGATGCCGTTCGCCAGGCCGGTGAGGCCCTGGTCGAAATCGGCACCGAACTGGCGGCGGGACGGATCGAGAACGCCCTCGGCCGTCTGGAAGCGGCCCAGCAGCAGTACCGGGCCTGGGCGGAGTTGGACCAGGCCATCATCGACATTCAGGAGGCTGTCCACGACAGGAAGAACACTCTGGCTGTGCAGCAGATCCTGACGGAACTGGTGGGCACCATCCTCGGCAGCGCCTTGAGGACGGGAATGCACTGATGGCGGTAACCGACAAGGAGCGCAAACTTGCGGCGACCCTGAGCGATCCCGTGTTGTGGGGGCAAGCCTACCTCTACAACCGGGATGGCTCAGGCCGCGACTATTGGCCGCATCAGGTGGAGGACCTGCGCTGCCCGGCCAAGAACATCATCCACCTCGACGGCCGGGACGTGGGCAAGTCCATCGTTCTCTCGACCGACGCGCTCCATTACGCCTTCACCACCCGAGGCGGCCAGGGCCTCGTCGCGGCTCCGCACCAGGGGCACCTCGATACCATCATCGAGGAGATCGAGTTCCAGCTCGACACCAACCCGGATCTGATGAACAGCATTGCCCTGACCAAGTACGGCAAGCCCAAGATCCACCGCAAACCCTACTTCAGGCTGGAGTTCACCAACGGTTCGGTTCTCTATTTCCGCCCGGCCGGGGCCTATGGCGACGCCTTCCGGTCCTTGCATGTCGGCCGCGTCTGGGTCGATGAAGGAGCCTGGCTGACCGAACGGGCCTGGAAGGCGCTGCGCCAGTGCCTCAAGGCCGGGGGAACCCTGCGCATCTACTCCACGCCCAACGGCCTGCGCGACACCACCTATTACCGGCTCACCTCGTCGGATCAGTTCCATGTGTTCCGCTGGCCGTCCTGGCTCAATCCCCTGTGGACCGAAGACCGCGAAGCCGAACTGCTGGAGTTCTACGGCGGCCGCGACAGCTCCGGCTGGCAGCACGAGGTGGCCGGTGAACACGGCAAGCCCTCCTACGGGGCCTTCAATGTCGAGCAGTTCAACCTCTGTCGGCAGGATCTGCTGGAGTATCAGAAGATCGTCATCACCGATTCCGAGCTACGCGATTGCGACACCGAGGAAGCGGCCCACGACCGGCTGGAGATGCTGCTCAACCTCACTCCCCGCAGCGGGCAGTTCTGGGTCGGCGGCGACCTGGGCTACACCAACGACCCCACCGAGATCGTCGTATTTCAGGAGATGGAGATCGGCGAGCGGACGCTGCTGAAGATGATCCTGCGCGTGCATCTTGAACACGTTTCCTATCCGCACATCGCCCAGATCATCGCGCTGCTGGAGCGTTACTACACCCCGGCTGGCATCGGCGTGGACAACGGCGGGAACGGTCTGGCGGTGGTTCAGGAATTGCTCACGCTGGACAAGTACAAAGGGCTGGAGCTGGAAGGCAGGCTCAAGGGATACGACTTCGGCGGCATGACCCGGCTGGCGGTGCGAGACGGCAAGGAAATCAAGAAACGGACCAAGGAGCTGATGACCAGCCTCATCAACGGAGCCCTGCAGCGTAAGCAGGTCATTTTCCCCTCGGACGACCTGGAGGTGGAAGACCAGTTCACCACCCACACCTACACCCTGCGGGACGGCAAGATCATCTATTCCAAGGGCAACGACCACATCATCGACGCGGTGCGCTGCGCCATGCTGATCCGGGAGGAAGGCAACCTCGACCCGGTCGGTGAAGAGGTGGTCTCGCTCAAGCCGGTGCTCACCAATCCGGTCTTCATCTGATCGCATCCTCCGACGCTTTCCACCCCGCTCCGGTAAGTAACCGGCATCGAGCCGGATTCGGCCCACACGGGCCGGATGTGCGGCTGTCATGGCCGAAACTACCGAGAGGATCACGTGGAAAGCACCGCCCATCAGGACGAACAACCCGAAAGCCTGGACACCACCGGCTTTGTCATCGCGCCGATGGCAGCAGCGGCCGCGCTCGACTCGGCCGCCTTCGCCAAGGTGAACGCCGCCGAAGCGATTCCGGCCACCTGGGAAGAACGCGCCCGTAAGGCCTGGGAATACTACGTCGAGGAGCCGCTGGTGAAGAACTGCGTCAACTCCTGGCGCACCTTCGCCGTGGGCGACGAGATCAAAATCACCAGCGATGACGAGACCCTCAAGGAGCAGGCCCTGGAGGCCGCCTGGCGGCTGAACGTCTCGCAGTTCATCAAAGACATGGTTCTTCAGCTCCTGGTGAAAGGCGACGCCATCGGCTTCAAACGCTTCACCAAGTCCGGCCAGGACATCGAGGAGCTGGTCTGCGTCAACCCGGTTTCGGTCAAGGTCAAATACGCCCAGGGCGAGCTGATCGAGGCCCGGCAATTTCCCGAGGACACACCCGGCGGCGGCGAATCCATTCCGCTGCCCGTCGAGCAGGTGGTCCACCTCAAATGGGACGCACCGGCCTTCTCGCCCCGAGGCAACTCCCTCGTGCTTCCCGCCTTTCAAGCCATCGAACTGCTGCGCGACTACCGCCGGGCCGAACAGGCCATCGCCAAGCGCTGGGCCACGCCGTTCCGCCTGCTCAAGGTGGGTGGCGCGTTCGGCCAGAAGATGGTGATGCCGGACCAGCGGATGCTCGAACAGGTCCGCGACATGGTCAACAAGATGGACATGAAAAGCGGCCTGGTGGTCCCGTTCTACGTCAACGTCGAAACCCACGGCACCGACGGCCAGGTCCTCAACGTCGAGGACAAGGTCAAGGAGGTGAAGGAAGACATCGTGGTGGCCTTGGGGCTGTCACGCTCGCTGGTGACCGGCGACGGTCCGAACTTCGCCACCGCCTCGGTGAGCATGCAGAAGATGATGGTCATGATCCGCGAGATCAAACAGGCCGCTCGAAAGCTCCTCGACTGGGTGTTCGACGACTGGATGGAACTGAACGGCCACGGCGACAAGAGCATCCAGTTTATCTTCAACGACCTCGACCCCAGCGACGCGGTCGATTTCAAGAAGCTCCTCATCGAACTCTACGACCGCAAACTCATCAGCCGCTCCAGCCTCCAGCTCAAGATGGACCTGGACCCGGACATCGAGGCCGCCAACCGCGAGACCGAACGCAAACAGATCGACCTGATGGACGAGAAACAGGTGAAGCCGGTGGTGGATATGGTCGTCTCCGGCATTCTCAGCGTGCCTCGCGCCCGGAAGATGCTCGGGATTCCGGCCGAGGATAATGAACCCACGGCGGAGGCGGCATTGGTCTGGTCGGGCGACCTGGAGTCCACCGGCATTGCTGCCGTATGCGACGAGTGCAGCCACTTCATTGCTGACACCAACCACTGCCGGGTCCACAACAGCGAGCGCACCTTCGACGCCCCGGCCTGTCGTTTCATCGACCGCCGGGAGCCTCGCTGATGCCATCGGACCTCAAGCAGCGCATCCAAGCGGCCACCCTGAAAAGCCTGACGGCCCGCAACCGCTACAACGACCAGGTCACGGCCCAGCTCACCCAGGCGCTGAAACAGGCCGAAGACGAGGTCGCCCGCGCCATCCTCCAGTACCGCTCCCTCGGCTCCCTGCCGGATAACAAGCTCGCCGCCCTCAAAGGGCTGGAAAAGCTCCAGCTCGAACTCGACGACACCATGAAACGGCTCAAGCGGGAGCAGACCCTGGTCTTTCGCAAGACAACCAAGGACTCCTTCAAGCTCGGCATCCAGCAGGGAATCGGCGAACTCGCCGACGCGGCGCTGCCGTTCTACGCCGACCTCAAAGCCGAAGGCATCGACAAGCTGGCCACCAAGGTGTTCACCATCGTCGACACCAATGCCCTCGACTTCATGGCGCAGTACAACCTCACACTCGCCGGTGACGTTCACCGCGAACTCGCAGACGGCATCAAGCGCACCATCCTGAACGGCGTCGCCACGGGCAAGGGAGCCGACGACATCGTCCGGGACATGGGCAAGGTGATCATCGACAAGGACTCCTTTCGTCAGGCCGGAAGCCGGGTGTTCAGCAAGGCGCAGTACCGCATGGAGATGATCGCCCGCACCGAGGTCCTCCGCGCCCACAACATGGGAAGGCTCAAGTTCCACGAGCGGGTCGGCATCCAGAAGCTGGAATGGCTGGCCATGGAGGATGAACGGATGTGCCCGGTCTGCGGTGGCCTGGACGGCAAGACCTTTCCCATCGACAAGTTCCCCCAGCAACCCGCGCATCCGCACTGCCGCTGCACCAACATCGTGGCGTGGCCGATGACCGTCTGCGGCAGCGAGATGGCCGCGAAGGCCGCCGCACAGGCATCGCAGGGGGACGCCTGCATTCTCCCGCCCCACGTGCTGGAAGGCATGGCCGACGCCCAGGCCAAGGAGAACGCCAAGCTCAAGAGCGCCTTTGAAAACGGCGACATTGCCGACCTCGGCTCGCTGACGGTTAAACAGCTCCAGACCCTGGCGAAACAGAACGGCGTGGCCATTGCCCGGACCAAGGCCGATTTCATCAAGCTGCTCGACCTGGCCGAACCGGGGATCGATCACGGTGACCTGGCCGGAGCGGCGCTCAGCGCCAAGCTCAAGGAACACAAGATCGGCCTGCTGCGGACCAAGGAAGAACTGGTCGAGCTGCTCGGACTGAAACAGGCGGAACTCAAACAGGCCAAGCTGCTCGCAGCCCAGATGGCGAAGATCCCGCCCGCCGAGGGGCTGGAGGGCATGACCGCCCAGCAGCTCAAGGAGATGGCGAAGGAGAACGGCATCTCCCTCAACATGACCAAGCAGGAGACCATCGAGCTGCTGGACAAGCTGGAGCCCGGCGTGGATCACAGCGGCCTGATGGGCAAGGAACTCGCGGCGGCCAAACAGAAGCACGGCATCGGCATCCTCAAGAACAAGCAGCAGCTTGTCGAGGCGCTGATCCGGCTGGCGACCGAGGAAACGCTGAGAAAGTGGATTCTCCGGCAGATCCGGGACCGATAATGAAACCTTGCCGAAAGAGGCTTTGGACCATGAATGGACGGGGAAGGCAGTAGTTGTTCAGTCCTTGTAAGGTCCGAGGAATCGCTCTCCGTTGAAATGAATCAGATGGGAAGGGGCGTCAGCCACCCATACTTCCGTTTCCCAGGCGATTTCTCCAAGATACCGCCCCATGAGAGAACGGTTTGGAAAGGCGGTGACATAGACAAGCCCCGCTTTGGAATTGGCGAAAAGCTGTGACAGTTCCGCATGTCTTTTGCCGTCCACAGGGCCGTGACTGGTAACGGATTCAACGAGTAACAGCCAGTTTCTTTTCGGACAGAACAGAACGACATCGGGCATTTTCCCGTGAGAATCGACACTGATGCCAAGATCGGAGAGCAAAGGCGCATCGAAATATCCCCATTTGTCACCGGTATCGCCAGCATAGATCAGCACGCCGCCGGGAACGAATCGAGGCCCGAACTCCTCAATAATGTCTCGTATCAATTCGCTGTGCTCGCCGGGACTCAGGGTGATCTCCTTGCCCTTGGCGATTTTCACGGGAACCCGATTTTGCTCCCGTTCCATTGCGTAACGCGCCGCAAGGGTTTCGCGGTCGGCAAGGTAGGACGTCAGGTTGTCATGCCACATCGAAGTACCGAAGGAACGTAGCAACTCCAGAACGGTATCTTCGATCTGGTAAACGGCCTTGGGGCTGTTTACAGGCCGGTTGGGTTTGTCTGGATTGTAGAGTGCGATTCCTGCATCCACGAACTGATGCATGGTTTGCCGCCTGACGGTTTCCCGAGTATTTGGGGCGTACTCTTTTTGATAGTGCTCACGCGCCCAATCCATGATGGGCGTTATCCCCATCAACGGTTTTTCAGACTCCTTCCACTTCTTGCCGGGTGTGAGATTCAACAAGGCAAGAAGACAGAGCGCGGAACGTTCGTTCTGCTGCGCCCTCGGCATTCCAAGAGCTACCAGGATATTGATCGCGTCACTGATTTGCTTATGGTTGTTGGTCTGGTTCATTCCGCAATTCTCTCCATTTCTTCGTCGATCATATCCTGAGTCAACTCCCCTTGCTTGATTGCCCATTGTCCGAGTTCAATGAGGGCCTTGCGGCTCGGGTACTTCATAAGTTTAAGATCGGTTGCATTGACTTGTGTGTGGCCGCTGAACCGCCGGAAGTTGTCATCAACAGCCGTTGAATTCAGAAAGACGGAAAGCCCTCTTGCAAGGGCCTCTGTTAGCGGCCCTTTATTGCTATGGAAAACATTGAGGTGATTTTCCAAGCCAAGCTTCTCCACTCCACCAAACACCGCAGGGGCAACAACGCTCGCCACAATTCTCCGCCTTTCTTCTTTTGATGAAAAACGGCGCACCACAGTATAAAAGCCATTCGGATAAAGCCATTTTTGCGTTTCCTTATTGCACAGAATCGCATTGGGCTTTTTCCCTCCTACTATCGGCCATTGCATGGACTGTCCCTTGAAATGACATGGGTACAACAACGGCACTGTTCCGGCTTCAGGCATGGCTTTCAAGTGATCCTTCATGCGAAAATCCACAACCGGACCGGTTGAAACCTGTATGCCAAGTTGCGAAAGCGAGTAGTTAAATGCTTTCGCATCGTCCAGAAAATCAGCTTCCGGTGTCGCCGGGATATGAATAAAAAGTTCTTTGTCATCCTCGCGGACAATTTCTCTGAATTGATAATCGGAAATGAATGTGTCGGAGAATGTATCGTCGGTGGAAGTCGAGACAGTGACACCTTTTTGCAGACCACCTTTTTCAAGCGCCACGATGATATTTTCCTGAAGAACCTTATCTTCCCTAAACGCCTTGTTTCTGGAGCCAAACAGATGAATGCGCCGCACAGCGGCATGTTTCAGCATGAACTCCCGGAATGGACGATAGTACGGTCCATTGCAAAAACTCCTGGGAATGATTGCAACCAGATATCCGCCTTTTTCCAGTAACAGCAAGGACAAGGCAACGAAAGCTGAATACAGGTTAACCGTTTCAATTCCGGCGGTGCGAAGACATGCCCGGTGGCGTGATGCGCTGGAAATCTTTTTATAGGGAGGATTCATAATGCAGTGCGTGTACTTATCCACCTTTTCAGGCCACAGGCTATTAAGCGAAGCCGCCTTCTTTGATGCTTCGGTTATGAAGTCCTCAGCAATAATGCGCCACGCCACCGAACCACCGCTTTTCGCTGCGGTTATTTCGCACAGATCAAGATTCTTCTCCAGATAGGAACGCATTACCGAGTCTATTTCGTAGGCGTCCAAATCAATACGATAGCCGTTTTTACCTTTGCAGAGATGTTCGACAAAAGCGGATGTCAGACTGCCGACACCTGCTCCGGGGTCCAACAGCCGGATATTCTGACTTGATGGGGCGGGAAACAACGAAGCCATAAACGAGGCAACCGTGGCCGGGGTCATATACTGGCCAAAAGCACTTTTGGTTTCCACCTTGAGCTTGCCGTTTGCAATTTTCCTCGAAGCATCCGCCCGAGACAGAAGATTTAGAGGTTCTTTCAATAAAGCTTCAGGCATGTTGAGCCCCCGTTTTTCGTTTGCTTGGTGCGCTCATTTTTTCGTTCATCCACGCATCGATCCGGTCCCGGTCGAACCGCCACTGGGTTCCGATCTTGGAACCGGGCAGCTCGCCTTTCTGGGCCATCTGGTAGAGCTTGCTGCGGCTCATCTTCAGATAACCGGAAAGCTCCTCGATGGTCAGCCATTTGTCTTGTGGTTCCATGTCAGTCACCGCTTTTCTGAATTCTGTAATAAAACATGATAATAGAAAATAACGAATACCAGGCCGATTTTCAAGCCAAATCTCGGCAACTTCCATAAATTTCCCCCCAAGTCCCGTCCGCTGAAATTCGCCGTCACCCTCCGACACATCGCCGACGCTTCCGGTAAGTAACCGCTGAACGCTCCCCGCAGGTCGCGGAGAGCACAGCAAACTGACCGGAGACGTTGATGGAACTGTTCGCCACAGACCTGGAAAGGCTGGCGTTTCTACTGGAGGCCGATGCGGCGCTGACTCTCGATCCCGACACGCTCGGGTCCGAGGCCGCCGAACAGTCCGCTCCTGAAGAGCTCCCTCCCGAGAAGCGCCCCAAGTACATCACCAACTACATCGGCAGTAAGCAGAAGCTCGTCGACTGGATCTGGAAGCATACCCCGGAGGGCACTGGCACGGTGCTGGATGCCTTTTCGGGGTCTGCGGTCGTGGCCTACATGTACAAGACCAAGGGCCTCCAGGTCATCGCCAACGACCGGCTCCGCTACTGCCACCATGCGGCCAAGGCGATCATCGAGAACAACTCGGTTCGCCTGAGCGAGGACGAGATCGAGGCACTCCTGGCCGACAACGCCAAGGCGGGCAGCTTCGTTCAGGACAACTTCAAGGGCATTTTCTTCGCCAAGGGCGTCCATGCGCTGATCGACACCATCCGCGCCAACTGCGACAAGCTCTCCGGCTTCAAGAAAGACATCGCCCTGTTCGGCCTCGGCAAGACCTGCATGAGCGGCAAGGGTGGCTTCGGCCACTTCTCGTCGTCCACCGATTATGGCCGCCGCCAGGACACCCCCGACGAGTTCAAGGATCGCTTGCGCAAGAACCTGCAGCGTATCAACGCCCTGGTTTTCGACAACGACAAGGAGAACAAGGCATACCGGCAGGACATCAACGACCTGCTGCCGAAAGCCAAGGCGGATCTGGCCTACTTCGATCCGCCCTACGCCACCGAGTTTTCGACCACCAACTACGAGCGGGCCTACCACTTCGTGGAGGGGCTCATGACCTATTGGGAAGGGCTCGAAATCAAGGCCGACACCAAGGTCAAGTATTACGAGACCGACCACAAGACCGTCACCAAGGCCAACGCCAACGAGTTCTTCCAGACCTTTCTCGGTAATGCAAAGCACATCCCGCACTGGCTGATCTCCTACCGCGATCACGCCTATCCCAACGAGCAGGAGATGAAGCGGATCATCGGCTCCTTCGGCAAGCAGAGCCGGATGAGGTCCAAGGATCACCACTACGCCATCACCTCCAAGCTCGGTGAGGCTTCCAACGCCAAGGAGCGTCTGTTCGTCTGCGCTCCCGGGGCCAAGGCCAGCGCCGAGCGGGAGGAAAAACCCGTTCCGATGGCCGCCGCAGCGAACTTCCACACCAGCATCCCCGTGGACATCCAGCTGGGCGAAGGCGAACGCCTCACGACCGAGGCCATGGATGTCGGCTCGGCGGGCGACCCCCAATTCAGCTTCGTGCTCTGTCGCACCGGCACCAACAAGAACGGCGACCACTTCACCGCCGAGGAGTTGTCCGGTCGGCATATGACGGCCGTGAACAAGAAGGTCGATCTGCAACATTCGCAGGAGTTCAACGACATCGTGGGCGGCATCGTCGCCGCCGACTACCTGGAGGACGACAACGGCGGCCGCGTGGAATGCGTCGGTGAGCTGTACGTCCACGACACCCCGGCCGCCCGGCTGGCCTACAAGCTGATGAAGCGCGGGATCATCTCCCAGGTCTCCATGGAATGCGACTACCAGGAAGGCGAATGTTCGGTCTGCCACAAGCGCTTCCAGAACAAGGCCGACTACTGCACCCACCTGCGCAAATTCAAGGGCCGTGATTTCAACGGCCAACCCGTTTTCGAGATTCTGCACGGCGTCACTTTCACCGGACTGGGACTGCTCGACCGCAAAGGCGCGGACGAGAACGCCAGGATTCTGCAGGTGGCGTCCCTTCAGAGCCAGCCCGACCAATCCCAACCCGAAGGAGATTCCACGATGGAAGACAAAACCAAACCTACCGAAGACCCGGCCGCCAAGACTGAATCTGACGCGGCCAAGAAGAAACCGGCCCAGCAGGAAGGCGATCCTGCCCGCGTTTCCGACCTGGAAAAGGAAAACCGGCAGCTCAAGGCCCAGGTCGCCGAGCTGCAGAAGCGCGTCCAGGAATTGGAAGCCGAACAAAAGGCGGCCGCTTGCCGCTCCCGGGCCAAAAAACTGCTCACCCGGCTGGAGAAGCAGGGGCTCTCCTTTGCGTCCGATGAGGACCGGGAAGCCGAGCTGAAACGCCTGGCCGAACTGTCCGACGAAGCCTTCGCCGCCACCGAAGCCGCTTATGAGCGCCTGCCCAAGTCGGCCAAGGCGGACAAGGACAAGGAAGAGAAACCCGCTGACAGCGACCAGGGCGGCAAGCCCGCCGCCAAGGCATCGACGGAAACCCCGCTGCGCAGCGACGCCGGTGTCAGGCCCCACGATGTGGACGACCGCAAGGTGTCGCTCGAGGACCGTCTGCGCGACGGGTTCATGGCCGCTTACCGCAACCGTGTCGGCGAGGACTCTCCCGAACACTCGCAAATCAACGCATAAGGAGGAAACACCATGTCATTCATCAATCCGTGTCACCGCAGCCTCGCCTATGGCGACGGTCACATCCAGGGCGATGGCCAGCTCGGCCAGGTGGTCCGCGTGGTCGGCGACGACCTGTTCGCCGTCAACACCGATCCCACCAAACGCTCCTTCGGCATCCTGATCAAGGATTACGCCGGTGGCGAAATGCCCGGCATCTATTGTGACGGCGGCGTTTACGAGACCGACGCCTTCGAAGGGACCGTCGTCGCCGGAGACGACCTGAAAGTTTCGGCGAGCGGTCGGCTGACCAACGGCGTCGCGGCCGGAGAGCACGTCGTCGCCCACGCCATTTCCGTACAGAGCGGCGTCCTCAAATTCCGCCTGCTCGTCTAACCCAAGGAGCCAACGCACATGAAAACCAATCAGTTGAAGATCCATTCCCAGGAATACATGGAAACCATGGCGCGGCTCATGAGCGAGGCTCTCGAGTCGCCCGAAGGCATGCGGGCGCTTGCCGCCGCCATCGCCGCGCCCATCGAACAGGAGATCAAGCGCAAGGAGATCTCCTCGCTGCTGCTCACCAAGCACACGTTGCCCAAGGGCGAACGTCCGGTCTACCAGAAGAAACCGACCGTCAAGGCCCACTGGATCAGCAAGGACGGCGACGCCCAGGAGCAGGAGGTGGGCAAGGACGAGGTCGAGTTCCCCACCAACCGCATCCACTCCAACCCGATGGTGGACGTTTCCGTCCTCAAAAACGGCAACATCGGCACGCTGATGGACATTCAGACCAGCGCCGCCGACGCCATCCGCAAGGAGATGGACCGCCGCACCATTTCGGTGCTGTCCTCGGCCATCCCGGCGGCCAACACCATCGAGGTCACCGGCGACCTGCTCACCGAGGATGCACTGAACGAGGCCATCTCGATCATCGAGGATCTGGAGCTGTCGGTGAAGTACATCGTCATGCGCGGCCGCCGTTTCAACGACATGCGCGGCTGGAACCTCGATCCCCAGACCAAGCTCGAGCTGCGTCAGAAGGGCGTCATCAAGAACTACGGCACCGGCGGCATTCTGTTGACGGCCTCCATGCCGCTGGACGAGATCATCATCGTCCCGGATGAAGAGGTCGGAAAGATGCCGGTGCGCGAAAACCTGAAGACGGAGTCCATCGATCAGAAGACCCGCTTCAAGACCGGCTGGTTGGTGTGGTCCGAGATCGGTCAGGGCATTACCCGCCCCGACATCATGGCCAAGGTCAAACTGGTTCCGTAATCCGGGAGGTGACGTGACATGAATCGAATCAAGAACATCCGTCCCGGCGTTCTGGTGATCCCCGACGCCGGGTTGAAGCTCAAACCCGGTCAGGTGGTCGAGGTGGAACGTCTCACCAAGCAGATCCAGGCGGCGCTCAAGAACGGCCGCCTGGCCATGACCGACAAACCGAAGCAGGAACCGCTCGCCTCTCCAGAGCCAGATCAGGACGCGGAACCGGTGGACCTGAGCAAACTCTCCGCCACCGACGCCATCTCCCGGGTCAACGAGGAAGCCAATCCGGAAACCCTCAAAGGCTACATGGACACCGAGAAACGCCGCACGGTGATCGACGCACTCAAGAGCCGTCTGGAGGGTCTGCAAGGTGCTGCTGAGTGACCTGATCGCCGACCTGCGGCTCGACCTGTCCGATCCGGGCGCATCTCTCTTCGAGGATCAGACTCTGGAGAGGTGCGTCCGGAAGGCCGTTTTCCGTGTCGGCCGTGACCTCGACCAATCGCTGACGATCACGGCCGGAGAGATTACCCCCGATCCCACCGGCGAGGTCCGCGAGCTTTTGGTGATCATGGCGCAGATCCACGCCTGCCAGGTCATGCGTTCGGCCACCGCCAACGCCTTCTCCTTTTCCAGCGGCGACAAGCGGGTGGACAAAACCGGCCAGCCCGGCCACTGGGCCAAGCTCGAGGCCGATCTGCTCGCCGACTACCGCCAGCGGCTCACCGAGCTGCGTCCGGACACCCAGCTCGATCAGGAAGCCTACATCCTGACCCCGAGCGGCCTTACGCCGGTCATCTACGAACAAGGGATCGATCTCGATGTTGTTGAATGACCGGGAACGCGCCGAAGCCGTGGCCGACGTCGCCCGGCTGATCCTCTCCTCCGGCCAGACAGCACGCGTCCTGCGCGTGGTTCCCGGCGAGCGGCTCTACGGCACCGACGATGCCGAATACGCGGAGATCTCTGTCATCCCCCTCGAACTGAACGAAACCCCGCCGGAGGAGCTGAGCGGCAAGATCGACGCGCTCGCCTGCGTCCTTCCAGATGCCGATGTCCGGGGTGAAGACCGCCTGGCCACCGACAGGGAAACCTATCGCATACAGAGTGTGGAGGAAGAACACTTCTTCGGCACCGTCACCCACAAGAACCTGCAACTGGTGAAGCTCAATGGGCGTTAGGCGAACCGGTGACTGGGACAAGGCCCGCGCCAAGCTGACCGCCGGCATGGGGCCGCGCCTGGCCACGGCCCTGCGTCAGGCCACGATCCGCAACGCCCTTTTTCTCGTGCGCGAGATCCAGCGGGGGATTCGCTCCCAGGCCCCGGGCGGACAGGCCTTCGTGAAGCTCGCCGAGAGCACCATCGAGCGCAAAGGTTCCAGCAAGGCGCTCATCGACACCGGCTTTCTCGTCAACGCTATCACCCAGAAGATCATGGCCGACAAGGCGTTCGTCGGACTGCTGCGCGGCACCGTCAACAAGGACGGTGAAGACATGGTGAACATCGGTGCCGTCATGGAGTACGGGGCCACCATCAAACATCCCAACGGCGCGACCATCGTCATCCCCGCCAGACCCTTTCTGCATCCGGTGATGGAGAAGTACCGCGAGCAAATCCTCCAGAACTATCGCGAGGCGATCCGCTCCGCGCTTTGAGCCTCCGACACATCCCCAGCGCTTCCGGTAAGTAACCAGGCAGAAAACGGAGGCGTCCCTTGAGCACGATACAGACCGTCACAGAAACCCTGATCCGCCTGGCCAAACAGGCCATCCACCCGGACACCGTGCTGGTGTTCCCGGATGACCTGTTCGAGGTCCAGCGCACCCCCAGCGTCATCCTCCAGGGGCCGAAGCTGGCGGAAGACCGCTTCCGTCGCAGCCAGAGCCGCCTGTTCGAACAGAATGTCGCGGAGCTGAGTTTCGAGGAGTGCCGGTTTCCCCGGCTCTATCACCTCGATTTCGACCTGGTGGTGACCGTGGATCGGGAGGCCGAACTGCTCGGTTTTCACGAATCGGTTTCGCGGTTCCTTCAGCTTCACCCGGAGATCGCCATCACCGACCAGGGCAGCCTGAACCTTACCGAACTGGTTCCTCTGGGCGGCCTGGCCCGGGTGAACCTCTCCAACCTCCGGCAAAGCTCCGGACGCATCCGCATCGAATCCTGCCCGGTGTACGACGGCGACCTGCGCGACGGTCGGCTGATCCGGGACCGGACCTTCCAGTTTCACGGCGACGTGACAGAGCAACGAACCATTCAACCGTAAAGGAGAACAACCGTGATCGAGATCAGAAACCTGCAGTTCCAACCCCTGACGTTCAACCTCTCCGGCCAGGGAACCCTCCACCTCGGGCCGCGAGAGCGCAAGAGCATCGCCCGCAAGGACCTCTCCGCCGAGATCAAGACCGCCGGGAAACGCGGACTGGTACGCATCACCGACCTGACCGGCGGCGCGGAACCGGAGCCGGAAAAGCCCACGGTGACCGAGGACGCCGGAACCGATGAGGCCAAGACCACCAGCAAGCGGAGGAAATAACCATGCCGACCTATCTATCCCCCGGGATTTACACCCGGGAAACGGACTTCAGTTTCTATGTGAAGCAGATCTCGACCTCGTCGGCCGCCATGGTCGGGGTGGCCGAGAAAGGCCCGATCAACAAGCCCGTACTGGTGACGAGCTGGGAACAGTTCATCAACCGTTTCGGCTCTTATATCAACGAGAGCTATCTGGCCTACGCCGCCCGGGCATTTTTCGACAACGGCGGCTCGGTCCTCTATGTCACCCGCATCGCCCATCTGACCGACCCCACCGACCGGGACACCCTGACGGCGCTCAAGGCATCCGTCGTCCTGCAGAACCGGGAGGCCACGCCTGCCGATACCCTGCGGATCGAGTCCGTGAACGAAGGCGTCTGGGGCGACCGGCTCTCCGTCTCCATCGAGGATGGCTCCCTTGACCCGGCCAACCATTTCAACCTGGTGGTCCGGCACAAAGGCGATGTGGTCGAGGTGTTCAAGGATCTGAGCATGGACGAGACGCTGCCGAACCATGTGGAGCTGGCGATCAACGACCGCTCGGATTTCATCCTCGTCCAGGATCTGGCCGCAGTAATGGGAACGCCCGGCGACCGTCCGGCATTGGGGGTGTTCACGCTCAGCGGCGGCGACAACGGGCTGACCGATCTGGCCGATGCGGACTTCATCGGCGATCCCTCGCAGCATACCGGCCTCTATGGCTTTGACGAGATCGACGCCCTGAACCTGCTGATGGTCCCCGGCGTCACCACGGTGCCGGTGATCAACGCCGGAATCGCCTATGCCGAGGGGCGCAAGGATCTGCTGTTCATCGCCGACACGCCCATGCATCTGGAGCCGCTCGAAGCGGTCGACTTCCGCAAGGGACAAGGGATGTACAGCCACGCGGCATTCAACTCCTCCTACGCGGCGCTCTACTACCCCTGGCTGGAGATCAGCGATCCGGTCAACTCGCGCAAGAAGCTGGTGCCGCCCTGCGGCGCGGTGGCGGGCTGCATCGCCCGCAGCGACCAGAAGACCAACGTCTGGAACGCGCCCGCCGGTATCGACCGTGGCCGCATCTTCAACACGCTCTCCCTGGCCTACAAGACCAGCCGTGGCGAGCGCGATGTGCTCTATCCGGAAGGGATCAACGTCATCGCCGTGTTCCCCGACACCGGCATCAACATCTGGGGCCAAAAGACACTGCAGAGCCAGCCCTCGGCCGTGGACCGCATCAACGTCCGCCGCCTGATGATGTTCATGGAGGAAGCCATCTCGGAATCCTCCCGCTTCGTGGTGTTCGAGCCGAACCATCCCCAGACCTGGCGTGCCCTCGGCCGCCTGATCAACCCCTTCCTGCAGGACATCAAGGACAAGGGCGGCCTCTACGACTTCGCCTTTCAGTGCGACGAGGAGACCAACACCCCGGCGGTCATCGACCGCAACGAAATGGTGGCCCGCGTGTTCGTCAAGCCGACCAAGACGGCGGAGTTTATCGAGCTGAACTTCATCCTGACCAGCACCGGCGCGGACTTCAAAGAAATCATCTAACGGGAGAACACGGCTATGAGAAGCGGAAACATGCCCAAGAGCCTTTACCAGAACTGGCAGTTCGCCATCGAGGTAAACGGCTTCGACGTGGCCCTGTTCCACAAGGGACAGGAGCCCCAAACAGAATTCGAGGAAGTGGCCTTTGCCCCGGCTGGTTCGATGTTCGACCAGAAGGTGGCGGGCCGGGTCAAGTTCGAGGACATCACCCTCGAGAAAGGCAACCTGCAGGACGGCTCCGACGAGGCGGCCCGCGAATGGATCAAGAAACAGGTGGACGTGAACGCCGTCACCGGCGGCCTTCCGGCCGACTACATGCGCGACATCGACGTTGTCCGCTACGACCGCACCGGCAACGAGACCCGCCGCTGGACCCTGCACGGGGCCTGGGTGAAGGCGCTCGAATACGACGAGCTCGAGGGCGGCAACACCGAGAACACCATCGAGAAGCTCACCATCTGCTTCCAATACTGGACCTAAACCGGAGGATCGACCATGTACAGCTTTGAACTGCCAAGCGGCACTGAACTCGAGCTCCGGGAAATGACCGGGGCCGAGGAAGAACTGCTCACCAACCAGCGCCTGATCCGCTCCGGAGAGGCGATCAACCAGGTGCTCCGCAACTGTTTCGTCCGGCTGGGCGAGAAGACCGATCCCGATCTTTCCGAGGTGATGAACCTGCTCTCGGGTGACCGGTTGTTCGCCCTGGTCCGCCTGCGCCAGATTTCCCTCGGCGACGAGGTTGAACTGGAGCTGAGCTGCCCGAACAGCGCCTGCCGCATGACCAACTTCGTGACCGTCAATCTCGAGGATCTCAAGGTCACCCCCTACGGCGAGGAGCGCGAGTTCGCCTTCAAGCTGCCCGGCTCGAAGAAAGCCGTCCGCTTCGGATATCTCGACGGCCACAAGGAAAAGCGCCTGGCCAGCCTGCGCGAGCCCAACATCAGTTCGGCCATGCTCATCCGCATCCTCGACATCGACGGCAAGGCTCCCTCCAAGAAGAGCCTGGCGGAAATGTCGATGCGCGACCGCAACGCACTGCGGCAGGAGATGTCGCGGGTCGACGCGGGAATCGACACCTCGGTCGAAACCGAATGCGATGGCTGCGGCACCAAGATCCGAACCCGTCTGGAGGCAGAACCGGCTTTTTTGTTCCCCGGAGTTCGCTTGTAAGCGACGCATTCTTTCTCGCTTACGGCGGACTGCACTGGGGCTGGTCGGAAACCCGCTCGCTGCCGCTCAGGGTCCGGCGTCAGTTCGTCGAGGCCCTCGAGCGGCAGCTTGATTTTGAACGTGAGCAAACGGAACGGCGATAGATGAACGGCGATCTCGGACTGGGCATAGTGGTATCGATGAAGGATGCGTTCTCGCAGAACGCGCAGCGCATCCGTGGCTCCATGATGGACCTCGATTCCACCGTGGCGGATGCCAGCGAGCGGATGACCCGCAACCTGGATCGCATCCAGCAAGGCACCATGATGCTGGGGGCGGGACTGGCTCTGATGGCGGTGCCCGCCGCCCTGGTCGCTTCCACCGCCGCGACCCAGAAGGCCTTGGGCGAGCTGGCGTCCCTTGGCGTGCAGGACCTCCGGGCCATCGAGGACGCCGCAGAATCCTTCACCAACCAGTGGTCCGGCGCTGACAAGGCGGCGTTCATCACCGCCACCTACGATGTGAAATCGGCCCTGTCCAACCTAAGCGACGAGGCGGTGGGCGTCTTCACCTCCATGGCAGCCATGACGGCCAAGGCGACCAAGGCCACCACCCAGGAAATGGTCGGCACCTTCACCACGGCCTACGGGATCTTCAAGCCCATCATGGCAGACATGAACGACATGGAATGGGCGACCGCCTTTTCCGGAGCCATGGCGCAGACCGTGGCCTCGTTCAAGACCAACGGCACCCAGATGGCCGACGCCATCAAGAACATCGGCGCGGTGGCGGCCGCGAGCAACATTCCGCTGAATGAGCAGCTCGCCGTGCTCGGCCAGCTCCAGACCACCATGCCCGGCTCCGAGGCGGGCACGCTGTACAAGACGTTCATCATGAAGGCGGCCGAGGCCGGTGACGAGCTGGGCCTGTCCTTCACCGACACCAGCGGACGTCTCAAGGGCGTGGTTCCCATTCTGCAGGAGATCAAACGCCAGTTCCCCGATCTCTCCAACGCCGCCGCCCAGGTGAAGCTGAAGAAGGCCTTCGGTTCCGACGAGGCGGTCAAGTTCCTGCTGCAGATGTCGGCGGGCATGGGGAGCCTCGAAGGCAATATCCAGTCGGTGGGCCGGGCCATGAAGACCGGCACGGCGGTCACCGAACAGATGGCCGACGCCATGAACCAGGACATCGGAGCCCGGTTCCTGCTCCTGCGCCAGCAGGTGGCCAACCTCAGCGAAATCCTGGGACGCACTCTGCTACCGGTGGTGACGCCGGTGATCAACGGCGTCTCCCGCTTCATTCTGTTCCTGCAACGCATGGCCAAATCGATGCCGGGCGTGACCCGGGTTGTCCTGGGACTGTCCATGGCCCTCGGCACCATTCTGGTCGTAGCCGGAGCCGTCACCGCCGCCGTAGGCATGGTGGGACTCATGCTGCCCGCCATCAAGGCCGGATTCGTGGCCATCAGCGCCGCGCTCGCCGGAGTGGGTTCGGCGGTCGCGACCTATTTTCTGCCCGTCACCGCGATTATCGCTGGCGTGATCCTCTCGGTGTATTTGCTAAAACGCGCCTGGGAAACCAATTTCGGCGGCATCCAGGATGTCATCACCGGGGCCTGGAACAAGGTCTCGCTGGTCTTCCGGGGGATCAGGGAGCTGGTGGGCTCGCTCAGCGGCGGCGTCGGGCAGATGTCGGCCGAACTGGCCCATAAGCTCGAATCCGCCGGACTGCTGGGCTTCGTGGTCACCGTCTTCAAAGCCTATTATCGCGTTCGCGAAGCCTTGGCCGGATTGTGGGGCGCTTTTTCCCATGCCTTTGGCCGCATCCGCGCCATCCTCGAACCGACCGTCCGCACCCTGATGAGCGCCTATGCGGCGCTGGCCAGCGCGGTCTTTTCGGTGGTGGAGATCTTCGGCGTGGCCGCCAGCGCCACCGATGGGTCGTCCTGGCGCACCTTCGGCACGGTTATCGGCACCGTCGCCGGTGTGCTTCTGCAGGGGTTGGCATTCGCGCTGAAGATCGTGGCCTGGAACCTGTCGCTCATCGTCCGAGCCTTGGCGGTGGTGGTGCGCAGCGTGGTCTGGGTCGGCAAGATCATCGTCGGGTCTCTAGTCGGAGCGGCCAAGTTCATCTACAAGTTCCTGTTGCCCGTGCGCATGATCGGCGAGGCCTTCATGGCCACCGGGAAGATTGTCTATGCGGTCTGGCAGGTGCTGACCGGTGACATTTCCCTGCTGGACGGTCTCAAGGTCATCGGCGGCGCGGTCTACGATTTTCTCGCCACCCCGTTCCGGTGGGCGCGGGATGTGGTGGTCGGTGTCTGGAATTTCATTTCCGGGATCTTCACCTCCATCGGACGCCTGGTGGCCGACGCCGCCGGACAGATCGGCCAGGCGATTCTCAATCTGCCGATCATCAGCACCCTGCGGGATCTGTTTGCCACCGTGCGCTCCTTCTTCGCCGGGGACACCACCTTCTTTGAGGCGGGCAAGAAGCTACTGATCACCCTTGGCGAAGGGATCTGGTCGGCGGTGACCTATCCCTTCACCATGCTCAAGAACGCCTTGGGCAAGCTGCGCAATCTGCTGCCGTTCTCCGATGCCCGCGAGGGACCACTCGCCAGCCTGACCGCCTCCGGTTCCGCGCTGCTCAAGACCCTCGCCGACGGCATGAGCCTTACCCAGTCGCTGCCCGCGAAAGTGTTCGGCTTCGCCGCTCGCGGGATTCTCTCGGCCGCTGCGGGAGCGTGGCAGCAGGTCAAAACGGCGGGCGGAAACCTCATGGACGCCGCCTCGGCTCCTTTCCGGATGGCCGGAAAACTCTGGGACGGTCTGACCTCCGGCGCACAAACCGTCGCGGCCAAGGCCGGTGCCATCTTCGAAGGTCTCAAACAATCCCTGTTTGGCGGCACGCCTGAGCTGGCGATCACGCCGCCCCAGGTCAATGCCTGGGACGCGCTGGCCACGGGAGCCGTCACTGTTCGCGACCGGATCGTTGCCACGCTGTCTGCCGTCCCCGGGGCTGTGGGCCGAATCTTTGCCAGTGCCGGTACCGAGGGTCAATCTCTCTGGCAGAGGCTTTCCAGTGGCGCGAGCGCGGGCATTCAGGCGATCAAGGATCGCAGCGCCGGGATCGCCAATGGTTTGCTCTCCTCCGCTCGCGCCATGCTGGGAGTCCAGACCCCGGTCCCGCAGGTGGCCGAGCAGAAACAACCGCTCGGAGCTGCGCCGCCCGCCGAATCGATTGGGCAACGCATCATCGAAAGCGTGCTCAGTCTCGTGCCGCGTCTGGACGAACGCCTGGTGCCCAAGGCCCTGAGCGCCATGCTGATGCTCCAGCCAGTCATGGCCACGGCCGCGCCACCCCCACAACCGATGAGCGGCACCGTGCAGACCGTCGCGGCGGCCGTCGAGCCGGTAAGTAAGAGCTACATCCAGCCGTTTGCGGTGGAACCGGCACCGGAAATCGGAAGTGCCTCTCCCGCTCCGGCCGGGATCGAGCGGCCCAAGACGGCCGCGCCGACTCCGATAGCGAAGCCCCTGCAATCCGGACTGACCGAGACGGTGCCTTCCGAACGCTTGATCGCTCCGGCCCGCACCGCTCCCGCGACACCCCTGCGGGCAGAGGACGCCGGTCCGGGTCTGCGCGAGCTTCTGGAATCGCTGCTCTCGCGCCTCGATGGCCTGGCCGACCGCCCGGTGGAACTGAGCGTGACCACCAACATCGATGGCCGGAAGGTGGCCGAGGCCGTCTACAAGGATCTTCGGGAGCGGAAGATCAGAAACTACGAAACCCTGTGAGAGGACCGATGAAACGCATCTTTGTCTGCAGCCCGTTCGCGGGTGACATAGCCCGAAACGTGAAGGTCGCCGAGGCGCTTTGCCGACGGGTCATGAGAAACGGTCACGCGCCGTTCGCGCCGCACCTGTTGTATCCAACCTTCACCGATGACAGCGTTCCCGAGCAGCGGGAGACTGGCATCGCCTGCGGCCTGGCCTACATGGAATGTTGCGACGAGGTGTGGGCGTTCACCGGCAACGGCATTTCCAGCGGCATGCGGCTGGAACTCGACCGGGCCGGACAACTGGGCAAGCCGATCATCGAGATCGCCTAGGTGTAAGGAATGGCCTGGGATCAACAGCCCATCAAGGGATATCTGGTGGACGCCGACACGGGGGAGCGGCTCGAATTCCAGTACAACCCCAACTCCATCAGCGACGAGAAGTCGACCGACTACGCGACGATCAAAATCCCCGGCATGAGCCATCCGCGCTACCAGTACGTCGCCGGGGAACCGCGCCGGATCGCCTTCAAGGTCGAGCTGTTCAAGGGGCCGGTGAAGCAGAAGGTCGACTGGCTCCGCTCGCTGCAATATCCGGAACACGCCGGAACCATGCTCAAGAACGCGCCGCATCGTGTGCTACTGATTTTCGGCGATCTCTACCCGGGCGTGACCTGCATCGTCCGGCAGGTGAAGGCGCGTTTCTTCGGCCTGTTCGACCGGGACAATCTGCTGCCGCAACGGGCCGAGGTGGACATCGTCCTCGAGGAATATGTGGACCGTTCCATCAACTGGTCGGAGGTGCGCTCATGATCGGCCGCGATTCCCGATACGCCCGCTGCGTTCTCTACCGGGACAGCGACGGCACCTCCCTCGGCATGCGCCAGCGCATCGACACCACCCCCAGACACGACGACCGCCTGCACACCGTGGTCGAGGGCGACCGCCTGGATCTGCTCGCGCACCGCTATCTGGGTGACGCCAGGCTCTGGTGGATCATCTGCGACTACAACGACCTCTTTTTCCCGTTGGCGCTCGAGCCGGGTCTGGCGCTGCGCATTCCCTCCCGCGAACACGTCCAGATGCGCCTGCTCGACTGAAGCGTCCGACACCTCGCCATGCCTTCCGGTAAGTAAGCAGGGAACTGCGAACTACCGGAGAGACGCATGGATCTGGATACCTTCAAGCCGACATTTCTGATTCAGATCGAGGGGCAAGACCTCTCGAAGGACATCACCCAGGAGATCACCTCGTTCGTTTTCACCGACAACGAGGAGGAGTTGGATGTCCTCGAACTGTCGGTGACCGACCGCAACCTGCAGTTCGTCGACGATCCGCTGTTCCAGGAAGGCAACGAGATCGTGGCCCGCTTCGGCTACGTGGGGAACCTCTCTCCGCGCAAGAAAGCGGTCATCAAGGACATCGATTACGACTTCCCGGAAAACGGCGATCCGACCATCCGCATCAAGGCCTACGACAAGGGCTTCAAACTCGCGGGCAAGGAAAACCAGAAGGTCTGGCAAAAACCTGCTCCCGGCATCCTCTATTCGGAAATCGCCGAACAAGTCGCCGCCGCCAACGGCCTCACGCCGGTGGTCACGGCCACCAAGGGGACCCATCTCCGCGTCACCCAGAGCAACATCTCGGACGCCCAGTTCCTCAAGGAGCTGGCGGAAAAGGCCCGCGACCGCGATGGCGACGGCGTCAGCGGCTATGTCTTCTACATCCAGGACGACGAACTCCATTTCCATCCCCGCGAACTCGACCAAACGCCGCTGCTGACCCTCGAATATTTCACCGACACCAAGGGCCTGCTGCGCTCGTTCCGCCCCAGCACCCAATCCCAGGGAGCCAAGGGCGCGGGTGTCGAGACCAAGACGGTCGGCGTCGACCCGCGCAAGAAGGACGTAGTCGAGCACAAGGCCAACAACGCCACCACGCCCGAGCGGACGGCCCTGGGCAAGCAGACCTATCTGGTCGACGGCAACACCGGCGAAGGCAGCTTCAAGGAACAGGAGACGGGGCAGATCGTGCCCTGCTTCGACCGTTCCGAAGGCTTTCACGAAGAGCCGCGCCAGGAGCCCGCCCAGGACAGCGCCGAAGGCAAGTTCCGCGAGGCCGAGCTGCGCCAGGTCGAGGCGGACGCCGCCACCATTGGCATTCCCCAGCTACGCGCCAAGAAAAACGTCGAGATCAAGGGCGTGGGCCAGAAGTTTTCCGGCATCTACTACTGCCACTCGGTGCGCCACAGCATCAGCAGCGCAGGCTATCTCTGCGAACTCAAACTCAAGAAGAACGCCCTCGGCAAGGGCGCGGGCGACAAGTCCGCCGAGTCCCAGGGCAAACCCAACGACAAGGAGGCCCCGCCCACGCCGCAAAACGAGCCGCCAGCCATGGTGACCATCGACGCGGACTCCGGCGCGGTCACACAAGGAGGCGGCAATGGGTGATCTCAGCAAGAATTTCAACCGTTCGGAATTCGCCTGCAAGGGCAAAAACTGCTGCGGCCATTCGGCTGCGGTCCATCCCGACCTGGTCGACGCCCTGCAGACCCTGCGCGACCGCATCGGCAAACCGCTGTCCATCACCAGCGGCTTTCGCTGCAACCGACACAACAAGGCGGTGGGCGGCGCGGAACAGAGTTTCCACACGCTGGGCATGGCGGCCGACGTGAGCTGTCCCGCTGGCGTTTCGCCTGAAGCACTGGCGGTCATCGCCGAGGAGATCCCTCTCTTCCGCGAGGGCGGCATCGGGGTCTACGCCTCCTGGGTTCATCTCGACGTGCGCCAGTCGGGCAAGGCGAGGTGGCGGTCATGAGCGCCCAAACCAAGACCCTGTTTTCCGGCACCGCGCTGGGTCTCTCCGGACCGCTTCGGGTGGAGATCTTGCCCAATGGAATGACCGCGAGGCTGACCCAGCCGTTCCGTGTCCGCACCGGCGCTGGCCGCATCATCGAAGTGCCCGCCGGGTTCGAGACCGACTTCGCCTCGGTGCCGCGCCTGTTCTGGCGCGTGGTGCCGCCCTGGGGACGATATTCCCCGGCGGCCGTCGTTCACGACTATCTCTACCACACCGGCAAGGTCTCGCGGCTTGCTGCCGACCGCCTCTTTCTCGAACTGATGGCGGCCCTGGGCGTGCCTCTGTGGAAAAGGCAGGTCATGTATTGGGCGGTTCGTCTGGGCGGCTGGCTGGCCTGGGACGCCAGTCGAAAGCGGGAGGCGGAGCATGCTTGAAACCCGCGACCGTCAATCCGAGGAACGCTACCGCAACCGCTGGTACGGCAAGTACCGGGCCTTCGTGCGCGACAACAACGACCCCGAACGCCTTGGCCGGGTCCGTCTGGAAATCCCAGCCGTGCTCGGTAGCGGACGGGAGAACTGGTCCGAATGGGCCGCGCCCTGTTTCCTCTACGGCGGCAACGACGACACCGGCATGTTCCTGATCCCCGAGGAAGGTGCCTCGGTCTGGGCCGAGTTCGAGGGCGGCGTCGTCCAGTATCCGATCTGGACCGGGGTCTGGCTGGCCAAGAGCAATCCCGGCGAACAGCCCGAGGAATCCAAGCGCACCTGCGCCAACGCCTTCTGCCATGACTGCGAGGACAAGGTCGAGCATCAGGCCAACCGGCATGACGATCTCGAACACAAGAAGTACCACGGCCATCCGCCGTATTACTGCCCGCGCCTGAAGGTCCTGCTCAAGACCGAAACCGGCCATACCATCCTGGCCGATGACCGCGACGGCGACGAGCTGCTGCGGATCATCGACCGCGCCGGGCAGATCCTCACCATGGAAGGGAAGGTGAAGCCGGAGATGCAGAGCGGCAACGCCCTGCGGCGAGGCACGAAGGACGCCGAGAAAGGCGACCAGCTCGACATCGCCTCGCAGATCGTCGGCTCCCGCGCCCGCATCCAGCTCACCGACCTCTGCCGCCAGCAGGTGATCCTCGAAGCCTGGCAGGACAAGGAGAAGGTCCACATCCTCTCGTGCGACAAGGGCCGCTCCCGCTGGCAGAAGATCCTCATCGACACCACCAAGGGCCGGGAGAAGGTTCACATCTGGGGGCTCAACGGCACTCAGGAAATCCTGGTCGATTCCACCGCCGCCGCCGAACAGATACGGCTCACAGACAAGGCCGGTCAGGTGGTGCGCATGAACGCCGCGCCCGGCCAGGAGAGCATCAGCGCCACCGATAAGTCCGGCAGCCTCGTGTTCATGGATGGGGTGGCCGGAAACATCATCATTCGCTCGACGAACACCGTCTTGATCAACACCTGAAGGAAGCATCGCATGGGAGAAAGAACAACAACGCCCTCCGGACTCTCGGCCAGCGAGGAATTGCTGGCCCGGACCTTCGATCATTGGCGGGAGGAATTCCGCAGCATCCTCGAAAACCACCGCCGGGAAATCCAGGACCGACTCGAGAAGATCGAGCGTGAAATCGAGAAGAAATCGGACAAGGAAAACGTCGAGGTACTGGTCCGCTCGATCTATTCCGATCTGCACCGGCACGCCGAGGAGATCGACCGGCTGCACGCCCGGGTCGGCTCCAAGATGGGGACCGAGACCATGTGGAAGATCGTCGGCCTGGTGCTGACCATCGGCAGCACCATCGGCGGACTCGTCGGCTTTCTGATCCATCTGCTGCTGAAGGTAAACCCATGAGCTCCCAGGCGCGACTCGGCGACATCAGCAGTCACGGCGGCGTCATCATCACCGGAGCGAGCCGGACGCTGGACAACGGCATGCCGGTGGCCCGCATGGGGGATCTGCACGTCTGTCCCATCCCGGGGCATGGCGTGACGCCCATCGTGACCGGCAGCTTCGATACCATCACCGAAGGATTGCCCAACGCCCGCATCGGCGACATCACCGCCTGCGGAGCCATCATCGTCACCGGCAGTCCCGACACCATCGACAACTGAGGAGGCCGCCATGAACACTCTCGAACAGCCGCAGGAACCGCACTACTGGGATGTCTTCCCGAAGCTGATCCGCGTCTCGCGATCCCCATTCGTCCAGCGCATTCCGCTCTCGATCCGTGGCCTACCCGAAACACCGGTGTTCGAATCGTCCAATCCCGACGTGGCCAGTGTCGATGAAGACGGCAATGTCGAATGCGGCTTCGTTCCCGGAGCGGCCATGATTCTGGTCTGGGATTCGCCCGAGCGGCTCAGCCTGCGGCACGTTCAGGTCGAGGTCTATGGCGGCGGCGTCTCCGCACCGGTGGAGGTCCCTTCATGACGGATGCCCCGCCAACCTTTTGCCACTGGGAGGTACAGCCTCGCTCCATCCGCCTCTCCGCTGGCGAGTTCGAGCAACGGATTCCGCTCTCACTGCGCGGCGACGTGGACGCCCCGGTCTTTGCCACCAGCAATCCGGAGGTCGCGGAGATCGGGCCGGACGGTGTCATTCGCTGCGGCTGGACCATCGGCAACGCCGTGCTCATGGTCTGGCGATCCTCGGCCCGGGACAGCCTTCGCCATGTTCTGCTGGAGGTCCGCGATCCGTCCTGGTTCGCCGACCACCCGGACTTTGCCAGCGGAGCCACGGTCTTCCTCAGCGGCATGGTGGTCAACGCCCTCAACACCAGCGGCGTCGGCAACGCGCTGATCGAATTCCGCCGCTCGGAAACCGGCCCGACGGCGTTCCAGACCTTCGCCAACGCCTATGGCGGGTTCGAGCTGTCCGTACCTGAAGGGTTCTATTACATAGAGGTCACCGCGCCGGGATACATCGCCTGGCATGGCTGGGTGAATGCCGACCCCAACACATCCGGCGACATCCAGATCGTTCTCTCGCCCGAACTCGACGGCCAGGTCGCCCGCATCGTGTTGCAGTGGGGCCTGAACCCCCGGGATCTCGATTCCCATCTCACCGGACCGACGCCATCCGGCGGCAGGTTCCATGTGTTCTATTCCCACACCATCGAAAACGAGGCGGCGGAATTGGACGTGGACGACACCAGTTCCTACGGGCCGGAGACCATCACCATCCATCGGCTCATCCCCGGTGTCTACCGCTACGCAGTCCACGACTACACCAACCGCAACGCCAATCCGAGCACCGGCCTGGCGCAGTCCGGAGCATCGGTGAAGGTGTTCTTGAGCGATGGCCGTGAGCAGACCTTCAACGTTCCCAACGCCCCCGGCACGGTCTGGACCGTGTTCGAAATCGACGGCGCGGCCGGAACAGTGACGGCGGTCAACGCCATGAGCTATCAATCCCAACCCGCCAATGTCGGCATGTAATGGAGGTTATCCATGATTTCCGAAGAACCCTCCGAATTGCAGGCCACTATCGAGCAGACCGATTCCGGCGAACAGCAGTATGTTTTACGGGCGCTCTGCGATCACCTGTCCGGCATCCGTGAAGAGCTTTCCGGCATCCGCACGCTGCTGGAAGCCGGTCACGCCGCTTCGGAGGCGATGCGCGGCCAGGCCCAGGCCTATCTGGAGGCCCAGCAGGCCAGGACCCAGGAGTACCTGGACCAGGTTCAGATCGAGCCGGAGCCCGATTTCTATCCCTTCGTCGAACTGCCTGTGGGCACCGAACCCCGGGATCTGCCGGACGGCAACCGGCTCTTCACCTTGCCCGACGGCATGATCCTGCGGACCACTGACGACCAGCGAATCTGCGTCATCGACGCCGGGGAGCAGCAGGTCGTCACCCCCGGACCCGGCACGGCCGTCGAGGTCGCCCCGGGACGCCTTTACACCCTGGTCGAGTCCTATCTGAGCGCGACCCGGGAGGCAGCCGGTATCAGCGGACTGCCCGCCGGGATCGATCCGACCGCCATGGGCGCGGAACGCTTCGCGGTGGATCTGCCCGAGGGCATCCGTCTCGACGTCGATCACCGGGAGCGGTTCATCACCCTGATCAACCCGGCCGGACCAATCGACATCATCGGCATCGGCCGCATCGAGGGCATCGGCGAGACCATCACCGTTCGTCTGCTTTCCGGGGGAGCCAAGGGATTCCAGTGCGGCAAGTCCGGCCACGGCGGGCTGATCGAGGCGGACGGAACCATTCACCTGGGGCTCAAGAGCGGCCTGGATCTGGTGATCCGTTTCCAGGGAGAAGCTATCGACGACGACACTTCGGAAAGCGGCTGCTCGGGACAGTGCGGCATCGACTGCGAGGAGCGTACCTGATGAGCTATGACTTTCTCGGCAAGGGATTGCGCTACCCGTTCCGGTTTCAGTCGGTATCCGGCGGCACCCAGATCTCGGCCGCCACCTCGCGGGAGCACGAACATATCCGCGAAAGCATCCTGCAGATCCTCGGCACCCGGATCGGCGAACGGTTCATGAATCCGGAGTTCGGCTCCAGGCTGAAGGATCTGGTGTTCGAACAGAACGACGAGGTGCTCAAGGGTCTGCTGCGCCATTACGTGATCGACGCCATCAAGCGCTGGGAAAAGCGGGTGATCATCACGGAGGTGCGCTTCGACGACCGGCCGCTGAACATCGACTGCAACCTGCTGCTGGTGCATATCGCCTACCGGGTGATCCAGAGCCAGGTGGACGGCAACCTGGTCTATCCCTTCTACAGAGAAGACCCGAACAATCCCGCGCCCAGCTATCCCCAGCCGGAGCCCGAGCCGGAACCGCAGCCGGTGCGCAGCGTGCGCCTGTCGCCGGACGTGCGCTCGCTGTTCAATCTGCTCTGGTTCGACGCAGCCGAGATGAGCCCCGATCCGGACGATTCCTTCATCTGGCCAGCCGGGGAATACGAAGTCGCCTACATCGAGGGAGCCTATCAGGATCGCAACGGCAAATGGATCGTTAGCGATCCGGGTGACAATCACGGCCATTACCTGGTCTTCAAGGGAGCACCTGAAACGGAAACGCCCCAGAGCGAGCATTCCCTCTATCTGGCTGCGAGCGGTCTGGGCTTCGACACCCAGAGCCAGGCGGAAGACAACGCCGCTGGCACCGTTCACCGGATCACCACGTCGGAGTCTGGTCGCATCGGCCTGTTCTATTTCGAGGGCAAGAAGGAATCCCACTACCTCAACAACACCTCCGGGCAGCCCAATCCCGTCTGGCAACTGCGCGGCCCGCTCTGAGGCATCCCGCCTCCGACACATCCAGGCCCCTTCCGGTAAGTAACCGGCGTGGCGAGAGCATCAGGCGCTCTCGCATACCCGCCGAAAACCGGAGAGACCATGGGCCGCGCAAGCATCGGATATATCAACAAGGATTACGAATCGATCCGCCAGGAGCTGTTGGCGAAGATCCCGCAGCTCACCGACCGCTGGACCGATTTCAACCACTCCGATCTCGGCGTCGTCCTGCTCGATCTGTTCTGCGGCGTGGGCGACATGCTGGCCTACTACCTGGACGCCCAGGCGGCGGAGGCCTTCCTGCCCACGGCCCGCCAGCGGCAGAACGTCATCAACCTCTGCAAGCTCATCGGCTACCGGCTGGATTCGCCGGTGGCCTCCACCACCACGCTGCGTTTTCGGCTCTCCGCTCCGCTTGGCAAGGATTTGACCATTCCGGCGGGTACGGCCTGCCGCGCCTTGCTGAATGACGGCGAGGCGGATTTCGAGACAGTCGAGGACGGCCTGATCCCGCGAGGCGTGCTCTCGGTAGACATCCCGGCCCGTCAAGGCGTGCGCCGCACCGAGACCTTCACATCGACGGGGCTGCCATTCCAGCGCATCCGCCTGACCGGCGACGCCATCGCCCAGGGCACCATCACCGTTACGGTGGGGGACGACGCCTGGAGCGAGGTCGATCATTTCCAGGACAGCCTGGCCGACAGCCGTCATTTCATGGCCGACCTGGACGCCCTCGACATCTCTACCCTGATTTTCGGCGACGGGCAAAGCGGCGCTGTACCCGCTCAGGGAAGCGCCATCACCGTCAGCTATCTGCAGACCATCGGAGACCAGGGCAATCTCGGTCCGAATCGGATCACCCAACTGCTGAGCCCGGTCTACCTCGACGGCGGCCAGGTCTCCCTGACCGTCACCAATCCTGTTCCCGCCACTGGCGGCGCTTCGCGGGAAGCCCTCGAACACGCCCGCAGACAGGCACCGGCAGAGCTGCGCAGTCTCTGGAAGGCCGTCACCCTGGAGGATTACCAGGCGCTCGCCGAAGGTTACCCCGGCGTCGCCAAGGCCAAGGTGCTCGACACCAATGCCTGCCAGAACATTCGCTATTACAACGTCCAACTGGCCATCGCCCCCAACGGCGGCGGAATGCCCTCGGCGCTGCTCAAGCGGGACCTCGCGGAGTTTCTCGAACGCCGCAAGGTCATCACGGTCGAGATCAACCTGTTCGATCCGATCTACCGCCCCGTTTCCATCGACGCCGAGGTCTACGTCTGGCCCGGTGAACCGCTGGAAAACGTGCGTAGCCGCATCGAAGCCGCGCTCTCCGATTTCTTTTCCTTCGACCAAGTCTCTTTCGGCCAGACCATTCACTTCTCCGACCTGGTGGCCCTGATCGATGGCGTGCGTGGCGTCAGCCACATGCATCTCTACGCGCCCAGGCAGGACATCCTGCTGCGCCACGGCGAAATCCCGGTTCTCGGCAGCGTCAACCTCGATCTGCGGAGGGCCGGTTGATGTCGGATTGGTTCAAGGACAATCTGCTCGGCCTGCTGCCGCCGCTTTACGAGCACAACGACGAGGCCGGTGACCTGCGCACCTTTCTGAGCCTTCCCGCCGGAACGCTCGACGAGCTCAAGCAGGCTATCGACGACTTCCCGACCATCTTCGACGTCGATCATTGCGACGAACGCTTTCTGCCGCTGCTGGCGAGACTGGTCGGCCTCGAAGTGGACGGCACCTGTTCGCCGGACTGTCAGCGCCGCCGCGTGTGGGAGGCGGTCGAAATCTATCGCCGCAAGGGCACCATCCCGGCCATCGAACGCGACTTTGACGCGCTCGGTTGGCAGGGAGAACTGCAGGAGACCTTCCGCTCGGCTCTGCGTCTCAATGCCCGTTCCCGACTCAGCAGCGCCAAGCTGCCCGGGCTGGTGTTCAGCCTCGGCGTGTTTCGTGTGCTGTGCCTCAACCAGACCGAAGGGCTGCGCGACGCCCTGGTGTTTCACCACCCGGCGGGCACGCGCTGTTTTTGGCTCCAGTTCCTCCTGGAATGGATCGAAGGCGGCGCGATGCTCGATTTCGGGCATACCAACGCCGTGCGCCGGATCGTGCTGGCGTTTCCCGACGAAACCTTCGTCCTCGGACGATCCTCGCTCGGTTCATGTCGTCACCTGACCAACAAGCAGAGGGCCTGGGAGCTGCTGCAGCTCACCAGCACCACGGAGATGATCCCGGAGATCGACCGGGCCGCCGTGAAGGTCTCCCGTTTTCACGGCCGCCAGAACCGGGTGCGTCTGAACCACAAGGCCCTCAACGACTGGCGGTTGCCGTACACCCGTATCGGGGAGGACCGGGTTTCCTTCTGCACGCCCATCTACACCGGCCGCGATTTCGAAGGCGATGTGCTGGAAAGCGGCTTCGGGCTGGGCGAGAGCCATCTCAACCGCAAATCGCTGACCCATGGCGAGACCGAGCTGCGCTACTGCTTTCGGCAGAAGGACTTCTTTTTCGACACGCAGGCGGAACCGGTCGAACGGGCGGAAGCCAAGTACGACCTGCGTCTGCCCCTGGAATCCCGGCACCGCCTCTGCTTCCAGCTTGGCCGCGCCAGGCTCAACGAAGGTCTCGACCTCACCGCCAACCAGGGCGGCATCAGCAATCTGCTGCTCGCCTCCACCGCTGGCTGCGACGCGGACGTCACTTTGGCCGTCGACCGGATCGACCGATGGCGGCGGAGAGGGCCTGTGTTCCGGCTCAACGCGAACACCCTGAACACCCGGTATCTGAGCAATGCGAATCTGACCGGCGAACGGGCCTCGCTTGAAGTCTACGTGGACACGGGCTCTCTCCAGCGTCATCGGGTCGAGACCATGAAGCTGGGCGCAAGCCCGCTCAACACCACCGGCCTGCGCCTTTCCGTGGATCGGACCCGCCCCATGCGCGTCAGCCGCATGCGCCTCAACCAGGCCGGATTCCGCTGGTCGCGGCCGTCCTACCGCTGGCTGTTCCGTCAGCAGGACCTGCACGCGCCCACGCAGGCCGGGTTCGAGGCCGCCACTAATAACTATCGCGCCACCCAGTGGCCCACCTGAAGGAGAACCCATGGCAATTCACCTCTATCTTGACGAAGCGCTGACCCAGCAGATTTCCGAGGGGGATTTCAGCCGTCCCGAGGCCGAGAGCTACAACGGCACCGACGGCGAGATCAAGGATCGGCAACTCTACGTCGCCAACGAGCAGACTGGCCTTGCCTCGGCCATCGACGCGGCGCAGACCGCCATCGCGCTGGCCGAACCGCGCTTTGCCGACGGCGAACTCATCATCATCGACGGCGAGCAGATGCTCGTCGAAAGCGGCGGCCGAACCGTCAATCTCATCGTTCAGCGGGGCGTGGCCAACACCGCTCCGACCGCGCACGACGCCGGGACGACTGTCTATTCCGGCTACGACTACACCGGGCTGGTGCTCGATCCCATCGACGAAACCGGCACCGACGAATCGGTCTGGTACCGACTATCCCTGACCCAGGCCGGACTCGACACCGCCACCCAGGGCGCACCGCTGAATCTCGGCGACAAGGCCTTCCAGCAGACGCTGTCTTTCTGGCGGCGCTGCACCGTGCTCCCGGGCACGCCGGTGCAAAACAAACTCGACATCAAGCTGCGCCTGACCGGCACGGAAAACCCAATTCTCTAAGGAGGCCGCCATGGCATACCACAGCATTCAAGGACTCGCCCACGGTCGGCTCGACCTGCTCAATCAACTGCGGACCTTTCTGGTGACCACCATCGGCTGGACACTGCATGACGACCAGTCGGCCGACCCGCAGCCGTATTTCGTTTTCAAGTCTCACGGGGAATCCGGGGCCGAGGACGTCTATCTGCAGTTCCGTATCAGCACCACCTCCGGGCGGATTCACGTCGCCGCATTCCAGTATTGGGACGCGGCCACCCACACCGGCGTCAACGAGGCTTCGCACACCAGTTACACCTACCTGCGGGTGGAGGACAGCGCCGACTTCATCTTCTGGCTGTTCGCCGACCTGGATCACGTTTTCGTGGTGACCAAGCTCGTCTCTACCTACTACGGCCATTACAGCGGCTTGCTGAAACGCTTCTGGTCCGGGGCCATCGCGCTCACGCAGGCGGCGGTCACCTCCGGAAGCGGCGTGGTGCTTCAGGTCAACGACGCCACCGTAGTCACACCCGGACAAGACTATGTGATCAAGGACGACGCGGGCATCGAACGCGTGCGGGTGAGCGCCATCGACACCGCAGCCACGCCGAACACCATTACTGTGGAGGCCCTCGTTCGGGATTACGCCTCGGGGGCAAAGATCGGCGAGGACCCGCAGCCGGTCATAAACAGTTACTACAACGCGCCGGGCACCTTCTACGCCGTGAACAAGTTCGACGGCTGGACTTCCGCCTCCGGCCAGCAGGGCCGCTGCGGCGCGGCCAACGGCGGTCTCCAGGGCGAAACCGATCCGGAGATGCGCTACGGCACCACCATCCTTTTTCCCTGGCTCGCCTCGATGTCCGGTTCCGCTGCCTACCAGGAACTGCGCGGCGAACTCATCGAGATCTTCTCCGTGGGCGGCGGCAACGTCGCCTCGGAAGACACCATTCAAATCGGAACGGACAGCTACCGCGTGTTCAACCTGACCACCGGCGGCTGGTGCGCGGTGAAGGAATAACCCCATGGCAACGCATAGCGGAAAGCTCAAACCCATCAGCACGATCACCGGCCAGCGTCGTCCGGAAACGCTTATGTCCATGAACCGGGGCCAGGCGCTCAAGCTCAGCGGGAGGATTCGCCGTGGCCGTGCATAAGGGACAACTGGCATCCATCACCACCCGCAGAGGCACACGGCGGCCGGAACTGCTCGCCATTGGAGCGGCGCAACCCGGAGCGCTTTTCGAGCTGTTTTCCGGGGCACCGGCCAGGCGCACGGTGATGGTTCGGGCCGACAGCGCAATGCGGGTCGCCCATCGGCTCGAACGTCGATCCGACCTCGCGCTTCGCGTGAACAACCGCCTGAACCGGAGCGCCGACCTGTGGCTCGTCGTCCATGGCCGTCTGGGCGTCGATGTTGACGCGGCGGTGCGGGTGACGCGCCCCTGGCTGCGGAGTATCGACACCAGCGTCCGGACATCCGGCGCACACATCAGCCGCTCCGACACCGTTCAGCGCATCGCGATCCCGGCCGGGCTGCTGGCCGACACGCGCCAGATCCTGTTCGCGGTGCTCATCGATCAAGACCACGAAATTCAGACCTAAAGGAGAACAGCAATGGCACTGGGACTCATCGTCAAAACCGGCCGGATACTGACGGCCAAACTCCTCCTCGGCCAGGCCGTGGACGGCATCACCCACTGCGCCATCGGCGACGGGGATGCCAGCTTCAGCGACCCGCAGAATCCGCCCGCGCCGGACATCGGTCAGACCGGGCTCAGAAACGAACGCGCCCGCAAGCGCTACTACAAGCGGACTTTCCTCAAGGAGGACGCCGAAGGGGCGCTGCTGGTCAACGGCGTGCGCTACCTCGAAACCGGCGAGGAGACCAACACCATCGGCATTTTCTTCCGCTTCGACGAGGCAGAGGCCAACGGCATCACCATCCGCGAATACGGCTTCTTCGGCGGCGACGTGCAGTACGTGCAAAGCGTCACCGGGGATCTCGCCATGGGAGGCGTGTTCCATCAGGACACCAACCCGACCGGCGAGTTGCTGCGTCCGGGCTACCTGTACGAGGTGAAGAACATTCCCGACTTCAACAAGATTTCCGACACCCGCGTGGAGCTGGTCGGGATCATCAAGATCTAACTGGAGGATTCAAACATGAGCATCTCACGCGAGACATTCGACCCGACCAAGAACTACAAGCGCATCCGCTACCATCAGGATCGCGACCTGCTGGATTCCGAACTCAACGAGCAGCAGGACATCATCAACCTGGAGCGGCGCAAGATCGCCGACATCCTGTTCAAGGAAGGCTCCATCATCATGGGCCTCGAGGTCAGCGCGGCCGCCAACGTCCTGACCATGGCCCCGGGCGTGGTCTACATCGACGGCCATCTGGAACAGGTGAGCGGCGCGACCCTGACCTATGATCCGGCCACCACCAGCGGGGCCGATTACGTCTATGTGGAGCTGCTGAAGTACAACTACGGCTACACCCAGGACCCGGCCCTGATCAATCCGGCCACCGGCGAGCCCACCGCCGAACGGGAAAAATGGGTTCTTTCTCTCAAGGCGACAGACACCAGCGGCCAGACGCTGCCCAACAACGTGGCCGAGCGCCGGGTGATCCCGATCTACAAGTTCGACCGGGAGAGCGGCGATGTCACGCCCACGGTGCAGGAGAAGTCCAACCTCTACCTGCGGGATCTGCTGGGCACGCTGCCGGGCAGCCGGATCACCGTCTCCTCGATCACCGAGGACCAGCTCTCCTTCGCCGCCGCCGAAGGGCTCAATTCCCTGATTCAGAATCTGGCCGAGCGCACCTTCGACCAGGCCGGAAGCTATCTGGTGCGGGGCTTCGACACCTTCATCGGCGGCGTCGACGACGACAGCGTGGAGGCGATCACCAACGCCGGACGCGCCTACATCCAGGGCTTCCGGCATCAGCGCGATCTGCCCACTTCGACCCTGGTGCCCAAATCCATCGCCACCAAGTCGGTGCGCGGGGAGCAGAAGACCTTCGACATCAACAAGCACCGCTATCCGGTCAACTCCACGCCGCTCAAGGAGACGACCCAGGTGGAGGCCATCGTCGAGATTACCCGCAACGTCACTCGCGGCTCGGTGGGCGGCGGCGAAGACCTGCTCGACCCCAATCCCGTGGTGGACATCCTCGAGGTCAGCCAAGGGGCGACCATCTTCCAGGAGGGCGTGGACTGGCAACAGTCGGGCAACCATGTCGACTGGCTCGGCTCCGGCAACGAACCGGCCATCGGCACCACCTACACGGTGCGCTGGACCTACACCAAGCAGATGGTCAAGGGCACCGACTACGTGGACAGCGGCTGGTTCGGGCAGGCCAACCATCCGGCGGCCGGAAACTACTTCTATCTGGTGACTGCCTACAACGCCACCGGCGAGACGGCCTTCAACGCCGCTGCGGTCATCGCCCGGGCAACCGCCGCCGGGGAGATGAACAAGCTCTCCTGGCTGCCGGTCAGCGGCGCGACTGGCTATCGCGTCTACCGGGCCGCCACCAACGGCGCACGCACCGACTACAAGCGCCTGATGGAACTGGGCAGCGAGGCGCTATCCTACGTCGACGACGGCGTCGAGGAGATCGGCACCGTTTCGCCTCCGGCCACCAACACCGCCGGGCTCACCATGTCGCCAGTGCAGCTCGAGCTGGGTAACCTCAACGTGATCAATTTCGGGCGCGGCAGCCTCGGCGATCAGCCGGTGAACGGCTCCAACTGCAGCCTGGACTACGACTATTACCTCGGCCGCCGCGACATCGTTTACGCCACCACCACCGAGATCAAACGGCTGGAAGGGGCTCCGGCGGATTTTCCGAAGCTGCCCATCGTGCCGGAAAACGCCCTGGGGCTGTGCAGCATCGACTGCCCGCCCAACTCCACCGACATGGAGATCCGCAACTTCGGCCTGACCCGCATCACCATGGACCAGATCCACGACATCATCCAAGACGTCGAGGACCTGAAGTACAACGACGCCCAGTACCAGATGAACAACGAGCTGCAGAACCGGGACGCCCAGACCAAGAAAGGCATCTACTCGGACGACTTCTCGAACACCGCCCAGTCAGACATCTACCACGCCGAATGGGACGCCCGAGTCAACGAGATCGCCCGTTTCGTCGCGCCGGACCGCATTCCTCACTCCACGGTGCTCTCGGTCGATCAGGCGGGCAGCAACGCGAGCTTCTTCGGCAGCCTGGCACTGCTGCCGGGCAACGAGACCGTGCTGGTGGAACAGAACGACTGGTCCGAGGAGCGGAACATCAACCCCTACGCCGTGTTCGACAAGCCCCCGGCCATGCTGCAGATCACGCCCAACCTCGGGCGGCGCGGCCAGACCGGCATCGCCGTCACCGGCATCAACTTCACCCCGAGCAAATCCGGCATCGTACTGCGCTGCGACGGCCAGGTGATGGCCAGCAACCTGATCAGCGACGAGGCCGGTCGGGTCAGCGCCTCCTTCACCATCCCGACCAACGCCCGCAACGGCAACCGCATCGTGGAGATGGCCGACGGCGTCTACTCGGCCCGGGCCAGCCTGCAGATCAACGATCCGCTGGTCATCACCCGCATCGAGCGCATCATCGAGAACCGCATCATCCGCGTGCCCGTGGTGCAGGTGGTCTGGCGCACCCAGACCATCTTCGTGCCCCGCGATCCGCTGGCCCAGACTTTCAGCTTCACCCAAAACCAGGTGATTTCCAGCATCGGACTGCAGTTCACCGCCAGGGACCCGAGCATTCCGGTCACGGTGCAGATTCGCGGCGTCACCACCGGTCTGCCCAACGGCGTGGTGTTCGCCGAGAAAGTGCTGGCCCCGAACGAGATCAGCCTGAGCGGCGAGACCCGCATTCGCTTCGACGACCCGTTCTACGCCGAGGCCAACACCAGCTATTCCGTGGTGCTGCTGACCAACAGCACCAATTACAAGGTGCGCACCGCCACCCTGGGCAAGATGGGCCGCTGGGGCATCATCACCCGGCAGACCTATATGGAAGGCGTGCTGCTGGAGAGCTCCAACGCCGAGACCTGGACGCCGCTCAACGGCTCCGACCTGGCGATGAAGATCTACGGCTACAACTTCCAGTCCGAGGGGATGATTCGCTTTCAGCCGATCACCGGCGTGCAGTTCTCCGACATCAACCTCGACGAATACTCGGCCATCCCCCAGGGTACCGGTCTCGACTGGGAATACTCCACCGACGGCGGCGTGACCTGGGACGCCATGGTTCCCGCCGAGGAGGAACGGCTGCCCAACCTCGCCACCCGGGTCCAGATCCGCGTGCGCCTGAGCAGCTCGCTTTCCAACGACACTCCGGCCATCAACTTTCGCGACGTCAACCTGGTGGGCTACCTCAACAAGACCACCGGGGCCTACCTGACCCGCGAGAACGAGCTGACCCAGGGTGTGGAATCGACCAAAGCCTATGTGCAGATGCAGATCCCCAGTGGCACCACCCTGCAATGGTTCGCCAGCAACGACGGCGGCCTGACCTGGGAGGCGATGACCATCCAGGACACCCGGCCCATCGACGAGAACTGGACCGAGTACACCCTGGTGCGCACCTTCACCGACAACACCGGCAACAAGGTGCGCTACAAAGCCGAGATGACCGGCACGCCGCTGATCTACCCGCGCATCCATTCGCTGGGCGCGACCCTGAGCTAAGGAGGCACGGCCATGATCGTTCGACGCAAAGGCGGCCTGACCGAGTTCATTCCCTCGCCGCAGGAGAAGCGCGACGGGCTGATCCGCGACCATGCCCTGGGCCTGCTCGAAAACCTGCACCAGCGCCTGGCGCGGCTGGAACGGGCATCAAAGCTCCCGGCCGACGAAGCGGAGGCCTTCACGGCGCTGCTGGCGCGGATGCGGGCCGACGAGTCGCGCAACCTCGAGCTGCACGCCAGCCTGATCACCGCTGATACCGCCTCCGGCTGACCGGCTCACTGCCACCGCCAACCCAGAAACCCCGGATACGGCCAGCCCGTTCCGGGGTTTCTGCCGCCTGTGCGCCGCCCAATCCGGCCTAGTTCGCAAGTCATTGAAAATAAACGTGTTAAATGTCGGCTTCGGCTGTTCTTCTACTTGATTTGTGTCCGGAAAGAAGCATTCATGGTGTAAGCGGAGGCTAAAAAGCCTTGCCTGACAACGACTTAGAAGCGCCACGAACGACGGAGGCACGCATGAACCTGAAAGAGATCCACTACGGGATCGAGATCGAGACCGTAAAACGCACCCGGGAACAGATCGCCTGGGCCATCCACTCGGTGGTGGGCGGCACGGTCCGCCATGTCGGCATCCCCAGCAGCTATGACCCCTGGGAGGTCGAGGACCTGCGCGGCCGCGTCTGGAAGGTGGTGGGGGACGCCTCCCTGACCAGCGTCCCGGCCCATCTGCGGGCCGAGGTGGTCAGCCCGGTGCTCGGCTACGACGACATCCCGCAACTGCAGGAGGCGGTCCGGGCCATCCGCCGCGCCGGAGGCAAGATCAACAGCCAGTGCGGCATCCACATCCATATCGACGCCGCGCCCTTCGACGGCAGGCACCTGGGTAACCTGGCCAAGATCATCTACAAGCAGGAGCCGCTGATCCTCCACGCCCTCGGCATCAGCCGCGACCGGCTCAACCGCTACACGCGGCCGGTGAGCGACGAGCTGATCCAGCGCATCGAACAGCATCGCCCCCGCACCAAGGACCAGCTCAACCGCATCTGGTACGGCTATCACAACCGCCAGCCCCAGCACTACGACAACAGCCGCTACCACGGGGTCAACCTGCACAACATCTGGTACCGGGGCACGGTGGAGTTCCGCTGGTTCGAGGCGACCCTCCACGCGGGACGGATCAAGGCCTACCTGCAGTTCTGCCTCGCCGTCGCCGCCAAGGCGCTCAACGGTCGGGCCGCCTCCAGCCGCAAGCGGGACTTCGATCCCCAGAGCGCCAAGTACGACTTTCGAGTCTTCCTGCTCCACCTCGGCCTGATCGGCGACGAGTTTAAGACCGCCCGCAAGCATCTGATGGCCAACATGCCCGGCGACGCCGCCTTCAAGAACGGACGGCCTAAACCGGAGGAGGTCCTTCCGGACGAAACCACCACTCACACCAACGAGGCCGGGCAAGTTCCCGGCCTCACTGTTTAAGGAGGGGCTCCATGAAAATTCTGATCCGCTCCACCCGGCTTTCCGGCGAACCGATCCCCGGCAGCGGGGAAACCCTGCAGGCCGCCGACTGCCTCGAAGTTGTCGAGTTGATGCGCGGCCAGACGCCGTTTACCGCCAGCCGAGCGCCCCGGGACTACATGACCGAGGTGCTCTCCGGCATCGAAGGCGGTCCGACCCAGCCGTTGCCGGAGGACGCCGCCGCTGCGGCCGCCGAGTTTCTCACCCGCCTGGCGCGGCACGGCCTGATCGAGTTCCTGCCCGACGACAAGGCCAGCGATCCCTGGCCGGAACGATTCCTCGAAGCCCTGGAAACGGTGCGGCTCTCCGGGCGCACCAACATGCTCGACCACCTGGAGGTGACCCGGCTGACCGCCGAGATGGGCTACCCAGAGGTGGCCGAGTGGCTGACGGGCCACCGGCGCGAGTACGCGGCCTTCGTCCTCGATGGGACAAGACCGCTCGGCAAGAACTTCGGCGGCAAGGAGGACCCGGCTCCATGTGCGGACAAGTAGGCATCATCTTCGGCCGCAAGCGCAGACGGCCGGACGAGCAGGATTACCTGCGCGAGGTCTTCATCCGCATGCTGCTGCACAGCGAGGAGCGCGGCCCGCACGCCTCCGGTCTGGCCTGGCTCAAGATCGACGGCAGCCACCGGATCTTCAAGCGGCCGATGCGGGCGCACGAACTGGTCTACGAGAAGCCGTTCCAGGAGCTGCTCGGGCAGGTCGACAACGAGACCACCATCCTCATGGGCCACACCCGCTGGCGCACCCGGGGCAACGAGTTCAACAACCGCAACAACCATCCCATCCGGGCCGGGATCGTCATCGGTACCCACAACGGCACCATCTACAACGCCGATTATCTGTTCCGCCGTCTCGGGCTGCCGCGCTTCGCCGAAGTGGACAGCGAGCTGATCTTCCGCCTGGCCGACCGCTTCGCGCCCGAAGGCCCCATCGACCAGGAGGGCCTGAAGAAGGCGCTCGCCCTCTGTCGCGGCCAGATGAGCGCCGTGCTGGCCTCGCGGCTCGACCCCGGCACCATCACCGTGCTCAAGGGCAACAAACCGCTCTGCCTGCGCATCCACCGCCAGCACCGGGTGGTGCTCTACGCCTCGGAGCCAGCCTTCATCGACTTTGCCGTGGACTTTGATCCGGGCTGGCGCGAGCTGGAGGTGCCGCCCATGACCATGCTCACCATCCGCCACAAGGATGTGCGGGCCATCGAAAACAGCGAATTCCGCTTCATACCCCAGGAGCGCAAAGGGACACTGCCCGAAGGAGTGAATGCATGAACATTGGAGAACCATCAAAGCTGAACACAAATCCGGAAGACAGTCCCGAGACCATCCTCCGGCTCTTCGTCTACGGCACCCTGAAACGGGGCTATTGGAACCATCAGCGCTTCTGCGCCCAGGCCCGCAGCATCGAACAGGCCGTGGTCTGGGGCAGGCTCTACCATCTCCACGCCGGGTTCCCGGCCATCGAGGTGCCGGAAGGCCTGATCCTGGCCCGGGGCAGTGTTGATCCATTGGCCGACGCCCGCAGACAGCAGGAGATCGGCACGCCGTGCTTCGGACGCCCGACCGGCGACTGGAATCTGATCCACGGAGAGCTGGTGACCTTCACCGACCCGCAACGCGACCTGCCGCCCATCGACCGGCTGGAAGGCTTCCGGCCCGGCGGGCACAGCATGTACCAGCGGGTGATGGTGGCGGTGCTATGCGGTCGCACCTCGATTCCAGCCTGGACCTATTGGATTCCATGCCCGCCTTACGCGGAAAGAGTCGCCAGTGGCCAGTGGTTACGCCCGTGAACCGATCTTTGCGGCCTTATCCGGATTATTGGTTTTCCGCTTGACACAAGGAGCCAACGCGCGTATTGGTTAGAATATAACGTCATAAAATGAACATGCCGTCACGTTTTTAAATGTTCTATGCTGCCAAGGAAACGGAGGTCAGGCAATGCAAGATGAGAAGCTCCCACGTCGGGAAAGAGAAAAACGCAGACATCGTCGGCAGATGCTTGCCGCTGCACTCGAGCTTTTCTCGAAGAAAGGATACCACAACGTATCCATGCACGAGATTGCAGAAAGAGCAGAGTTTGCCATCGGAACGCTTTACAAATTCTTCAAGAACAAGGAGCACCTCTACAAGGCCCTCATGATGGAAAAGGCAGCGGAATATCATCATACCCTGAGCGGAGTCCTTTCGAGGGAAGGTGACGTCCTGACTATTCTCAAAGACTACATTTCCGCTAAAGCGGGGATCTTTGCCGATGACGTTGCCACGTTGCGGCTCTATTTTGCTGAAACGCGGGGTGCGAGTTTCAACATCAAGGCCGGTCTCGATCAGGACATTCGCAAGCTTTATGACGAACTGGTAGAGCAACTGGCTTCGACACTGGAAAAAGGTATTCGCAAAAACGTGCTTCGCGATCTGAACCCCTACTATATGGCCGTGGCCCTGGAGGGAATCACCAACGCTTTTCTCTTCTGTTGGCTGGAAGATCCGGAACGGCATTCATACAAGGCGAATGCCCCGGTGATCAGTGACATGTTTCTCAAAGGGGTGATGGCCGAATGAAAAAAGCCTTAAGGATAACAGCTCGCACCATGGTTATGCTTCTGGTGGGAGGTGGATTGCTGCTGACAGCGGGTTGTATTTCTATTAGCGCTGCCGCCGAGCCGTTGCACGGCCATTCCGATGCAATCGCCGAAAAATCGCCGGAAATAGAAGGCAATCGTCCCTCTGCTCCCGTTGAGGAGCTTCGCAAGCTCGAAAAGGATGGCAATATACACCTTTCGTTAAGCGATTGCCTGAAAATAGCGTTGCAACAGAATTACGATATCCGCCTTACACGGGAAGCCCTGACTCAAGCCAATACAAAGATAACTCAGGCCAGATCGGCTATGCTCCCATTTTTGGGGGCGGAGGCTTCCTATACACGACTGGACGAGGAGTTGAGTTTTGCAATGGGACCGCAATCATTGACCTTCATGGATCGTGATCAATACAAGGCGGGGCTCGTCATCCGGCAGCCCATTTTCACGGGAGGGCGATTGAATGCGGCGCGCAAGGCATCCCAGTATTCACGAGACGCTCAAGCTCAAGAGAACAGGGCCGTTGAAGAGGAAGTCGTTTTCCAGGTTACACGCGCTTATCGGACCGCACAGTTGGCCGAAGCGTTTCAAGGTGTTGCCGTGGAGGCCGTCGATCTTCTCAATGTGCATGAACATGACGTGGCGATTCTGGTGGAGAAAGGGGCGAATCCGGAAATTGACCTGCTTCGCACCCGAACGGAACTTGCCAATGCCCGCAAAGATCTGAATGGCGCTGACAACGCCGTCGACCTGGCATATTCTGCACTTAAGAACTTGCTGAGCATGCCCCTTGAAGAATCAGTCCGTTTGACGGAAGCCTTGGTGCGGTCGCCCGGGCCGGGGGCGGATCTTTCGTCTCTCACCGAGTTGGCCCTTTCGCAACGTCCCGAACTGTCTGCAATGGATTCCAAAATGGCAGCTGCGGAGCAGGCGCTTAAAGCGGCCAGGGGAGAATACCTGCCTACCATTGCCCTGGAAGGGCGTTACGAATATATGGAAGGCGATTTTCGGGATCTGGAAGGCGGAGAGCATTGGACGGTTGGAATAGGGGCGCAGTTTCCCCTCTGGAATTGGGGGAAAACCGCTGCCAAGGTCAGAGAGGCGGGATCGCAACGGGCTCAGGTAAAAATCCAGCGAGATAAAACGACAGATCGCATTCGTCTTGAAGTGCGCCAAGCCTTCCTGGACCTCGGAAAAGCAGAAAAGAATATCGATGCGGCTGAGAGTGCACTGAAGACAGCCAGGGAGGCTTACCGCCTGGCAAGAGCCAGCTACCGGGCAGGAGAAGGCACAAATACCGACGTGCTGGACGTTCGTACGGCCTTAAGTCGAGCTGAAGCGAATCACACACAGGCTCTTTTTGATTACAACGTTGCCCTTGCCGCCCTTCATCGAGCGGTGGGCGTAATGGTGATAGAGCCGCCTGATATCAAGGAAAAGGAGTCTGCCGAATGAGACGAAGAGGAGTCTATATATCCATTGCTATTGCGGCTGCTGTTATTGCGTTCTTGGCTGTCCAAGTTTCCAGGAAGCAATGGCAAAAAGATGAAGATCCGAACGCGGCGGGCAAGGCGTTGCCTGTCACAATCGCATCTGTTGTCCCGCACGAATTCGCTGATGAAATCAGCGCCGTCGGCACCTTGAAAGCCCGAGACACGAGTCCGCTAAGCCCCAAGGTGGCAGGAACGGTGAGCCGGGTTCTGGTTGATATCGGTGAGCGCGTCAATGCCGGTGAGGTCGTTATAAAACTGGACAGAACAAACTATGATCTCGGCGTCAAGCAGGCCCGGGCGGCGCTAGCAGCTGCGGAAGCAGCAGTTCCGCAGGCTGAAGCCCATTTTGAACAGGCCGAGAAAGAATACCGACGCGCAATCGAACTGCTGAAGGAAAAAGTGATTCCGCAAAGTCGCTTTGATGCATCAGAAGCGGCCTTTAAAAGCGCCAAGGAAGCGGTGTTCTACGCCCGAGCACAGAGGGACCAGGCAAAGGCCGCCTTGGAGACAGCGCTGGAACATCTCAAGGATGCAGATATCCGATCGCCTATCGGCGGCGCTGTCGTGGAGAGAAATGTGGAAATCGGTCAGGCGGTCGCTCCCGGCGGCCGACTTCTGCTAATCGTGGACCAAACATCTCTGAACCTGGATGTCGATTTGCCGGAAGCAGACATTGGCCGGATTGTCGTTGGAACTGTTGCGCTGATCACGACAGACGCCTTCCCGGGACATGAGTATTCAGGGAAAGTAACCGTTATCAATCCATTGGTGGACCGAAAGACGCGTACTTTCCGCATGAGAATCGAGGTGCCGAATCCGTCCGGGAAGTTGGTGGACGGAATGTATGCCAGGGTGAAGCTTTCGGCAGAGAAAAGAAGGTCCCTTGCCGTTCCCCGTGAAACCTTGCAACGCCTCCCCGGCAGCGGCACCTATTACGTTTTTGTGGTGGAAGGAAATAAGGCCCATAAGCGAACGGTCGAAATTAGGGCCATGGATGACCAATTTGCCGAAGTGATGGGCGGCTTGGTTGAGAATGACAAAGTGGTCACCAGCGGAGCGGGACGTTTACAGTCAGGCATGGAGGTAAGCGTGCAAGATATTTTGAACAAGAATGGGACGGATAACTCTGGGGGACAACTTTTCAAGAAGAACGGCGGTGAACATGTCGGACGATAGCTCAGGTTTTCCGAAAAATATCGGCCTGGCTCTGGGTAGCGGCTCCGCACGGGGATGGTCTCATATCGGTGTATTGCAGGCACTAGCTGAGGCAGGAATAGAAATCAGGTACGTCGCCGGCACCAGCATTGGTTCGTTGGTAGGGGCCGCATGTGCCCTTGGCAAAATGGATGTGCTGGAAAATTTTGCCCGTCAGCTCGACTGGAAACAGATTGTTTCCTTCCTGGATGTAACTTTTCCGAGGTCGGGACTCATTGATGGAAAGAAGATCAGCGATTTCTTTCGTTCTCATGTTCGAGAAATGAACATTGAAGAATTACCTCTCCGCTATTGCGCGGTTGCCACCGACCTGGCCACGGGTCGTGAGGTCGTGTTGAACAAAGGGGACCTCATAGAGGCAATCCGCGCGAGCATCTCGGTTCCGGGCATTTTCACGCCGGTCAGGAAAAACGGCGGCTTTCTGGTGGATGGAGGGCTGGTCAACCCCGTGCCGGTGAGCGCTGTCAGGAAAATGGGAGCGGATTACGTCATCGCTGTTGATTTGAACCATGACATTATCGACAAAAGGAGTACCGCCGGCATCGCTCCGGTTGATTCATCGGTGGCAGGTATGGTTGTTCAGCCCCAGCCCGCAGAATGGAGAATCGCGCAGGATCTGACCAACAGGCTCAGCGAATTCGGTTCGCCCGCGTTATCGCAAGTGCGCCAGTGGCTGCAAAGGGACCCCGTGCCAAATATCTTTGATGTGTTGACGACTGCAATCAATATTATGGAAGTGCAGATCACCGCAACAAGATTGGCAACCGATCCGCCCGATCTGCTGATTCGGCCGAAGCTGGGGGATGTTCGTTTTCTCGAATTCCATCGGGCCGAGGAGGCCATTGCCGAGGGGTACCGAGAAGCCATGGTGCAGCTCAAAGAAAGATGGAAGTGTGCCGCCAAAAGAGATTTGCCAGGAGGTTTTTTACCGGGGAGGACGGAAGATGGGAATTAATATTTGTCAGTTACAAGAAAAACGCCTCGTTGATCGTCTGCGTTCTCTGAGGGTCAAAGGAGAAGTGATCGAGAAAAAAAGAATGGAATCATTCAGTGGACGGCCCGAAAGGAAGATTGTCGTTGTCAAGTTCAAGAACAGGATAATTGAAACAAACCTTGATGACGCAGAATTCGAACGGACTGAGATCGGGGAACGGATTTGGTTCTCTCCTCCGGTCCCTGATCGTGATCCGTGCACTTGCCATCTATTCGTCTGGCTGATTGTTGGAATCACATCTGGGGCACTGGCAATCTGGGCCATCACAACCCATTTTCCTGGAAAAACCGCCGCTATCCTTTCTCTTGTCGCAGCAGGTTGGATCAGCGTTATTGCCTGGGCCAGGATATGTTCGCACGAGCAAAGCAAATGCCTTCGGGACCTTAAGACGGAAGTCGACTTTTTTGAAGCTGACGGTGACGACAAGCAAGGGGAACAGAAATGAAATTACCGGAGATATCCGTCCGCAGGCCGGTCACGACCGTTATGGTTTTCGCTGCCATTACATTGCTGGGTTGCGTGGCTTTTTTCAGGCTCAACCTCGACTTGTTGCCGGATATTGAACCTCCGGCCGTGAGTGTCATCACACCCTATCCGGGGGCTTCCGCCACGGATGTTGAGTCGGAGGTGACCAAGTACCTGGAAGACCAGCTTTCCACCACACCGAATCTCGACCGGCTGGAGTCAAAGTCCAAAGACAACATCGCCATCGTCAATTGCATATTCAACTGGGGCACCGACCTGGATGTTGCGGTCAACGATATCCGGGAGAAGATCGATCTTGCCAAGCCGGACCTTGCCGATGGAGCGGAAGACCCCTTTATCTTCAAGTTCAGCAGTTCCATGGTGCCGGTGCTCATCATGACGGTGACGGCGGAAGAAAGCAGTCCCGATCTTTACAGAATTGTGGACAAGCAGATCGCCGATCCGTTGAAGCGTGTGCCCGGCGTGGGCGCTGTCGTCTATATCGGCGGTCAGGAAAGACAGATCAATGTGCATTTCGACCGCGAAGCAATAGATGCTTATCACATTTCCGTCCAGCAGATCAGAAATGTTCTCGCCGCTGAAAACCTGAACCTTCCGGTGGGCACCGTCAAGATCGGGAGGAATGAACTCCAGATCAGAGTGGCGGGGCGCTATCGGGATGCAGCGGAAATCGCAAATACGGTGATCGGAAGCAACGGCGACGCGCTTGTGCGGCTCAGAGACGTGGCCACGGTCACCGATGCCTTTGAGGAGCCGCAGGAGTGGGCGCGTTCCGGCAAGCTTCCTGCGATTGCCTTGATTATTCAGAAGCAGTCCGGGACCAACACCGTCAACGTGATCGAAGCCATAAAAGATCGCCTCAAGACACTGAAGACCGAAGTGCCGGCGGATATCGAAATCCACGGGATTCTGGATAACTCAGATCACATTTATGCGATGATCAATAGTTTGACCGAAGCCGCCGTCGTCGGAGGCCTTTTGGTCATTGTCGTCTGTTTCCTGTTTCTCCGGCGGTTTCGCACCAGCCTGGTCGTCTCAATGGCAATTCCTTTTTCGATTATCGTCGCCTTTATCGGCCTCTTCGTCATGGATTATACCATCAACGTCATTTCCATGATGAGTCTTGCCATTGCTGTGGGAATGGTGGTGGACGATGCCATCGTCGTACTTGAAAACATCGTGCGGCATGTGGACGATGGCAAGCCTCCGCAGTTGGCCGCCGTGGAGGGAACATCCGAAGTGGGTATGGCGGTAGCCGCGTCAACATTGACCATTGTAGCTGTCTTCGCCCCTCTTCTCTTAGTGAAAGGGATCGCCGGCATCATCTTTGGTCAGTTGGCGTTCATGATCTTGATTACGATTCTGGCCTCGCTTTTCATTTCATTGACGTTGACCCCCATGGCTGCTTCCCGTTTGCTCCGTTCACGGGATCAAAGAAAGCTCAATCCGGTATTTGTATGGAGCGAGCGTTTGCTGAATGGAATCGAAGCCGGTTATTCTCACGTCCTGGGATGGGGACTAAGGCACCGTAACATTTTGCTTTCACTTATAGTTATTGTATTTATCGGCAGTCTGGCACTGATTCCTTTGGTCGGTACGGAATTTTTCCCCGAAGTGGATTCGGGGGAAGTGGAGGTGGTCCTGGAGATGGCGCAGGGCACCCGAGTGGAGGTCACGGCCGGAACCACGGAAGAAATGCTCAACGCGGTGAACGCCATTCCGGAAATGGAAGCCTCCTATGCCCTGGCAGGTCAGACCAAGAAAGGATTTTTAACAGCCCTCGGTTTTGAAGAGGGAACCGGCATCGGTCGCATCGGAGGGCGTCTCATTGATAAAAAAGAACGGAGTCGCCATGCCAAGGAGGTCGCTTCGGAGCTTCGTGAGCAGGTCATAAAACTGCCGGGCGTTGAGAATTTTTCCGCCAGCGCCGTAAGCGTCATCCAAAAGGCGTTCCTGGGAGGCGGCCGGCCTATCAGCATCGATATTCTGGGCCATGATATCGAGACGACCGACAAAGCCGCCGCAAAGATCCAGCGCATCGTGGAAACCACACCCGGCGCAGTGGATGTCTCTGTCAGCAGAAAGAGACCACGGCCGGAAGTGCGGATTTGTCTTGACCGGGATAAGGCGGCATCCCTGGGATTGAATGTGGCGCTTGTCGCCGACGCATTGAGGACCAACTACTATGGATTCGATGATACGAAGTTCCGGGAGGCGGGTGACGACTTCGACATCGAGTTGCGACTGAAAAAAGACCAGCGGGAAACGATTCGTGAAATCGGGGAAACCCCCATCACCACCCTGACCGGTCAGACCATTAAGCTCCGGAACGTCGCGTCTGTTCGGGAAACCTTTGGGCCCGTGGAGATCGACCGGAAAAACAGGACCCGCGTCACAAAGGTTCAGGCGGGCGTCCAGGGCAGGGTTCTGGGGGATGTGGTACGGGATGTTCGAGAAAAGATGGCCTCTCTTGACCTGCCTCCCGGCGTTTCCATCGAATGGGGCGGGGAGGTGGAGGAACAGCGAAAAGCGTTCCGCGACCTGACCCTCCTTTTGATTCTGGGAATAGTCCTTGTCTACATGGTCATGGCAGGGGAGTTCGAGGATTTCGTTGATCCATTCATCATCATGTTTTCGGTTCCTTTCGCCTTCGCCGGAGTGATATGGGCCTTCGTTGCCACGGCCACTCCGCTCAACCTGATGAGCTTCATCGGGGTAATCATGCTCATGGGCATTGTTGTAAAGAACGCCATTGTGCTCGTGGATTATACCAAGCAACTGAGAGCAGGTGGGATGACGCTAAACGAAGCGGTGGTCACGGGCGGAAAAACACGCCTGAGGCCGGTGCTCATGACGAGTTTGACCACCATATTCGGCATGGTCCCATTAGCCCTTTCCAGAGGGGAAGGCTCTGAAATATGGAATGCACTGGGCATCACGGTCATTGGGGGACTGTCGGTCAGCGGCCTTGTGACATTGATTCTGGTGCCGCTAATGTATTCGCTGGTTCACCGGGGTAAAGCAAAATGACGGCCGATGTTGTAAACTTCTTCTTTTCTTTCTCCTTTTTTTCCATTCTTGGATGGATGCTGGAGGTCTCCTATCGTTCCGTGCGTGACAAGCGGTTCGTCAATCCCGGCCTCCTGAAGGGGCCGTATCTCATCCTTTACGGTGCCGGCGCAGTGATGCTTATGGCAGCGGTTTCATTGCTGCAGGAATCCAATTGGGGAACCAAGGCCTTCGCTTATTTCATAATCACAACCGGACTCGAATTCGGCTCCGGATTGGTTGCTCAATACTTTTTCCAGATCCGTCTGTGGGACTATTCGGACCAAAGATTTAATTACAGGGGGCACATCTGTCTAAAATTCTCCCTGTACTGGATACTGCTGGCCTTCGCTTTTGAATATGCCGTTTTGCCCCCCTATCAAAGCATGCTCGTCCTGCTTTCACCGGTCTTCAAGTGGATAGTGGCCGGAGCAACGATCTCAATCATGTCGATGGATTTCCTGGCGGTTGCAGCCGGGCGTTTCCTCCGCCTGACGCCGGAAGAGAAAACTCTGATGGAGGCGGAATTCGTCAACACGGCAAGGCCGCTTCTCGATCTGCCGGAGGTTGCAAAACTGGCGCAGTATAACCATCACAGGGGGAAAACCCGATTGGATCATGTGGAGGAGGTGGCCTGCCTGAGCTTTCGCTGGGGAAAAAGACTTTCCCTTGACACCCGGGCGATTATCCGGGGTGCGTTGCTGCACGATCTTTTCTACTATGACTGGCTGCATGACGGACCCAGGCTGCACGGTTTCCGGCACCATACTATCGCTCTTGAGAACGCCCGCAGCATCACCGGTCTTACCGAAAAAGAAGCGGATATTATTAAAAAACACATGTGGCCGCTTACTGTTATACCGCCGCGCCATATGGAATCGCTGGTGGTTTCTCTGGTGGATACCTTTTGCTCTGCAAGGGACTATCTGAGCATGAAGAAACAAGACAAACCCACAGAGGCGGCCTCCCGTTGCGTTCATCCGGAACCGGGAGATGAAAAAAGATGAAGAACCATGCAGAAAGTCTCTATTTTGCCGGGATCGATATCGGTTCAACTACAGCCAAGGCGGTTATCCTGGATAAAGAGGGTGGCATGGTATTTTTCCGCTACTGTCGTCATCAGGGCAAAACAGTGGAAACAACACGGCGTATTTTCAATGACGCCCTTGAGAAACTTGGCGACGTGGAGCTTGATTTGGCGGTTACCGGATCGGCGGGGATGGGTGCGGCCGAATTCTTCGGCCTGCCGTTCGTGCAGGAAGTGGTGGCCTCCGCGCACGTCATCGAAAAGTTTTTCCCCGAAGCCAGGACATTTATCGAAATCGGCGGAGAAGACTCCAAAATAATATTCTTTGACGGCAGTGGCCGCCCCGATATCCGGATGAACGGAAGTTGCGCCGGCGGGACCGGTGCTTTTATCGATCAAATGGCGGTTCTCCTGGGTGTTGATGTAGCGGAACTGAACGTTCTGGCCGGAAAAGCCACGAATATTTATCCGATTGCGTCGCGGTGCGGCGTTTTCGCCAAAACCGACATCCAGGCCCTGCTGAGCCGCCATGTATCCAGGGAAGATGTGGCGGCTTCCATATTTCATTCGGTCGCCCTTCAGGTGATAACCGCCTTGTCCCGTGGACGGGAGATGGAAAGAAAAATACTGATCGGAGGCGGGCCGCTGACATTTTATCCAATCCTGCGGAAAGCCTTTGCAAATCTGCTCGGCATTGAGCATCCGGATGACCTGGTACTTCCGGATCATCCGGAACTGCTTCCCGCCATGGGAGCGGCCATGGTGCGCAATGGCAAACCATGTCGGGGCCGGATCAGCAATTTTTTATCCATGTCCGAGAGAGGTGTCAGCCGTGCAACCAACAGCGGCACCAAAAGGCTGCCCCCCCTGTTTGCAAGCAATTACGAATTTGAAATATGGCAAAAAAGGCATGAGCGAAATTTGGTTCCCAGGATTGACCTGCCTGAGGCAAAAGGAAAAGATCTTTTTTTAGGTGTGGATTCGGGGTCAACCACCACCAAGATCGTCCTTGTCGATGAGAAAGGCAAACTGGTTCTGAGCTATTACGGCCCCAACAACGGCGATCCCATCCAGGCGGTAAAAAAGGGACTGGCTGAATTCAGAAAAAAGTTTGTTTCTGCCGGCTTTGCCCCGCGGATCACCAGAACGGCGGCCACCGGCTATGGTGAAAGTCTCATAAGAACCGCCTTCGGGTTGGACGACGGCCTGGTTGAGACCATGGCGCATTACCGGGCGGCGCGGCGCTTTGAGCCGGATGTATCCTTTATTCTGGATATCGGCGGGCAGGACATGAAGGCGATCTATATTCATGACAACGCCGTGGCTGAAATTCAGATCAATGAGGCCTGCTCATCGGGATGTGGTTCCTTTATTGAGACGTTTGCCCGTTCGCTAGGGTATAGTGTCCAGGAATTCGCAGAGATTGCATGCGATAGCAAATCACCTTTTGATCTGGGAACCCGCTGCACCATCTTCATGAACTCCAAAGTGAAGCAGGCCCTTCGGGAAGGGGCGACGGTCGGCGACATTTCGGCAGGTTTGGCGTATTCGGTTATCAAAAATGCTCTGTACAAAGTGCTGAAGCTGAAGGACGTCGATGTCCTGGGGGACAAAATCGTAGTTCAGGGCGGAACATTTCGAAATCCAGCCGTATTACGCGCCTTGGAGGTGCTTCTGAACAAGGAGGTTATGAGACCGGATATTTCCGAGCTGATGGGAGCCTACGGTGCGGCCCTGACAGCCCTTGCCAATCATCGTGCGCATGTTGTGGCGGCCGTTGCTCCGCAGCAAGAAGCGCTGAAAGGTCCGGATCGGCCGGGACGGGAGACCGACGACCTGGTTTTTGAGAAATTGGTGATGGGAAGTGGTTTTTCAAAAAAGGAAATCCGCTGCCGGGGATGTGAAAACCAGTGCAGGGTTTTGAAGCTGACTTTCAGCAACGGAAACCATTTTTATACAGGGAACCGATGCGAGCGGCGCTTCAGCAACAATCCGGATGCTCAACGCAAAGGAAGGAACCTGATTGATGATCAGATAAGGCTCCTGTTTGAGCGAAACACGGAACCCGAAGGCGAACCGATTTTCACCTACGGTATCCCCCGCTGCCTGAACATGTATGAAAACTTTCCCTTTTGGTGCGCCTTTTTGACCACATGCGGCTTCAGGGTGGTTCTCTCGTCCGAGTCCAATTTCCAATTATATGAAAAGGGGTCTTCCACTGTCATGTCGGAAAACATCTGTTTCCCCGCCAAACTTGCCCATGGGCATATTTTCGATCTTGCCGGGAAAGACATCGACAGGCTGTTCTATCCGACCGTCGTCTATGAGGAAGAAGAATACGCAGATGCCTTAAACAGTTATAATTGCCCGGTGGTTACCGGATATCCCGATCTATTGAAGAGTGCTGTCAATCCAGAGAAAAAATTCAAAATCCCCCTGGACAATCCATCTGTCAGCTTTAAGGATTTCGGTTTGCTGAAAGATCAGCTTTATCTGTTCTTCAGGCGGTTTGGAATCAATTACCGCACGATATCGGAAGGGGTTGAAAAGGGCGTCAAGGCGCAATCGAATTACAAGACGGAACTCAGGTCCATGGCGAAAACGCTGCTGGTCAGGTCGGAGGCCGAGAGACGGACAACCGTTGTCCTCTGCGGCCGACCCTACCATGCAGACCCGCTTGTCAACCACGGTGTTCCGGATGTATTGACGGAACTCGGCGTGGACGTCGTCAGTGAAACCGCGCTTCCCCTGAATGCAGATACCGTCGCTCTGGAAGATGTCAATGTCCTGACCCAGTGGAGCTATGCCAACAGGCTGTACGCAGCGGCAAGGTGGGTAACAAACACGGCGAATGCCCAAATGGTTCAGTTGACCTCTTTCGGCTGTGGGCCGGATGCGATTTCGGCCGATGAGGTCAAAGAAATTCTGCGCCATGGCGGGAAGATTCATACCTTGATCAAAATGGATGAAATCGTCAACGTGGGCGCCGTCAGGATCAGACTGCGCTCCATGCTGGAAGCGGTGAAGGAAAAGAACGGCAAAACGAGAGCCGTAGGGGGCGGCACAATGCAAACGGGCCGGGCGGTTGTGGGCAAGTCCGGAAAGAGAACCCTGATCGCCCCCTATTTTTCACCCTTCTATTCACCGCTGGTCCCGTCGGCTTTCAGGCCCTTCGGTCACCGGGTTGAAGTCCTTCCGCCCCAGGACAGGGAGTCGGTTGAATGGGGACTTAAAACCATCAACAACGATATGTGCTACCCCTCTGTCCTGGTAGCCGGCGACATTATCAAGGCATTTCAATCAGGCAGGTACGATCCTGAAAAAACCGCTGTCGTCATGACCCAAACCGGCGGTCAATGCCGGGCATCCTCTTACGTGTCGCTTATCAAAAAAGCACTGGCCGCCGCCGGCCTGGATGAGGTTCCGATAATCGCTATATCCAATGAGGAAATCAATGCACAACCGTGGTTTAAAATAGATAAAATGGGGCTGATAAAACGGATGGGCTTGGGAATTATTTTCGCCGATCCCCTGGCCAGGATGTATTTATCAACAATGGTCAGGGAAAAGGTGCCCGGGACATCCAAGAACCTGCATGAAAAATATCTCTTTGAAATGGAAACAGGTATCGAGAATGCAGATTATTATTATCTTCTCAATCTTCTGAAAAGGGCCGTGGCGGACTTCAACCGGGTTGAGATCAACGACAAGACTGTCCCAAGAGTCGGGATCGTTGGAGAAATCTTCGTTAAATATAACTTCTTCTCCAACGGAAATATCATCGACTGGCTGTCCGGCCAGGGGGTGGAAGTGGTTCTTCCTCCTATACAGAATTTTTTCGCCCAGCGCTTTATCAATGAGACCTACGACCAAAAGGCCTTTTTTAAACGTTCTTTGGCGGATCGTATCAAGTACAGGCTGCTGGAGATATACTCAAATTACCATGTCGGCCAAATCGAGCGGATTATGCAGGGATTTCGTTTTTACAGAAAGGCTCATGACTTAAGAAAACTGGCGGCGATAACCGGCGAGGTAGTCAGTTTGGCCAATCAGTTTGGCGAAGGATGGCTTCTTACGGCTGAAATGATCGCCATGCTCAATGAAGGAATCGACAACATCGTCTGTCTCCAGCCCTTCGGCTGCATTGCCAACCACATCACCGGGCGGGGCATGGAAAACAAACTCAGGGAGATGTTTCCTCATCTGAACCTACTTTCACTGGACATGGATGCAGGGGCAAGCGAGGTCAACATGATGAACCGCCTCCATTTTATGGTGACAGCCGCACGGGAAGAGGTGGACCGCGAGGTGGGAACACAGCCGGCGCAGAAGACCGCTCGAAGATTTGCCATTCCCGATGCATGGCCGCGCGAACTGGATTCTTTCAACGCCTACACGTCTTTGGAGGTCGAAAAATGGAGGGCCTGGGCGTCCAACCTGGGACTGTGGGAGAAGACGCGGCAGATGAAGCGCTGGGTCGGCATGTAACCTGCAGCATTGCTGAATTTGACGGTCAGAAGGCAGAGGGCATAACCCTCCGCTCGTCAAACGAGAAGCAGGATGCCGTCGATGCCGGGCGCAAGATCAGCCAGAATCAAGGCACCGAGTTCTACATCCACGGCAAGGATGGAAAGATCCAGAACGTGGAAAGCTCATCTTTTCCGAGATCACCTGGCTTTGCTCCACACGAGCGGCGGAGCTCCAGTCCCATTGGCAGACGGAGTACCCGGAGATCGATATCGCTTCAGCGAAAATCTGGCTCTTCGAGAGGGATAGCTACAGCCCCGAGACCTACTTTGTACTGCCAGTGCATTGCTGGCTTGAGAATTACTATCGCCCCATGCAGGGCCGTTTTGATGCGTTCCTTGAGCGGCATGGCCACAGCGACCAGGCCAAGGCTGTCGTCTATGCCGAACGGAACGAAATTGCCCTTTAGCAAATGCGTTGCGACGTCGAACGCTCGTCTGAGGAAATCGAAGTGGCCGTTCAGGAAATCCGCTTGATTTTTCCTTACCGGCCCTTTATTTTAGGATGTTCGGTTAAAATAAAATAAAGACGAATCTTATTTTAGGTTCGAGGCAGGCAGGATGAAGCGAGAACTCCAAGGCAGATACGTGACCATATCGACGGTGGGTGAGAAGGCCCAGGCCTTCGTGCCCGCGCCGCTGCCGCCACGTCCACCCATCGACTGGACGCCGGAGCTGCGCAGCAAGTTCGACCAGGCGTTGCTCGCGCTCGGGCGGCTGGATAGCGTTTCGACCCCGCTGCCGGACACCTCGCTGTTCCTCTACATGTATGTTCGCAAGGAAGCGGTGCTTTCTTCCATGATTGAGGGAACCCAGTCGTCGCTGTCCGACCTGCTGCTGTTCGAGCTGGATCAGGAACCCGGCGTGCCGCTGGATGACGTGCGGGAGGTCAGCAACTATGTTGCGGCCCTTGACCATGGTCTGCGCCTGCTGGAGGAGGGGCTGCCACTGTCGCTGCGGCTGTTCCGCGAGATTCATGGTGTGCTGCTGACCAAGGGGCGTGGCAGCAATCAGACCCCGGGGGAGTTTCGTCGCAGCCAGAACTGGATCGGCGGCACCCGGCCGGGCAATGCGGCTTTCGTTCCGCCTCCGGCCGAAGAGGTACTGGAGTGCATGAGCAAGCTGGAGCTCTTCCTCCATGACCAGCCGGAGCCGACCCCGGTGCTGCTCAAGGCGGCGCTGGCCCATGTGCAGTTCGAGACGATCCACCCGTTTCTGGACGGTAACGGCCGTCTCGGTCGTCTGCTGATTGCGCTGCTTTTGTGCGAGCAGAAGGTGCTGCGGGAGCCGATGCTCTACCTCAGCCTCTATTTCAAAACACATCGCCAGTACTACTACGAGCTGCTCAACAACGTGCGTATGACAGGTGACTGGGAAGCCTGGCTCGACTTCTTCTCCGAGGCGGTGATCGTCACCGCCACCCAGGCGGTGGAAACGGCGCAGCAACTTCTCGACCTTTCGAACCAGGACCGCGACAAGATCAGCGGTCTCGGCCGGGCGGCTGCATCCACGCTGCAGATTCACCGGGCGCTGATGGAGCATCCCATCGCCACCTCAGGCTCGCTGGTGGAGAAAACCGGCATCACCCCAACGACCGTCAACAAGGCGCTCGGTCATCTGGAGCAGCTCGGCATCGTCAAGGAGTTGACCGCCCAGAAACGCAACCGCCTGTTCAGCTATGCGGGCTATATCGAGATCATGAGTCGCGGCACGGAACTGCCGGGCAGGTAGGTCAATTCGATTCGGTTATGGGAACCGAACCGGCGTCCGAAAACCGGATTCGAAGTTGTTGCGGCTCGACGCCAGGTATCCGTTTTTACTGCAAACCCGTCACCCTCGTCCGGTGCCGGGAAATCAGGGTAGAAAATCGTTTCTCTGGTCTGGTTGGCGGAAAATGGTTGTGTGAGATGACTTCGGCGCATATTATCAAGGCGTTACGAGGAGCGCGGGCTTTGAGACTGTTTTGCGGTAGGTCGGCGTTCCCTCCACCATTTCTCCTCTATCCATTTATTATTACGGGAGAAATAGGGCTCACTAAGCGTAACAATTCTCGCTAGGGGTCAAACTAAAGCATGAACTCATGCTTGAGGGAGACTTTAGCTGTGAAGCTTGAAATCCTTTCTGAGCCAGCCCAAAGAACCAATAACAATGCCAGTCGTAGACGGACCACGCCCATTGGTAGGACACCCTCCTACCTGTGGAGGAAACGTGGTATTCTCTACTTCAGGTATGCTATCCCCCATGCTCTACGCACTCCCCTTGGCAAGTCTGAATACCGCTTCAGTCTAGGCACCACCTACATTTCCGAGGCTCGGCCTCTAGCTCTTCAGCTATCTATGCTGACCCATGCCCTTATGTCCTCAGTGAAGGCCCTACCGGGTTCTGCGAGCCAAGCCGACCTCATACCAATCCAGGCTCATTACTACTCTCAGGTTAGAAATGTACTGGCCTCTGTAGGCACAACACACCCTACCATCTCACCGATTATGTTCAATACGGGGGCATATGCCGGGGGCAATGATGGGGGGCAAAGGGGACGTTTAGATCAACCTTCAAACGTAGACACACCAACGCTTCAAGCCAATTGGGAGCGGGGTCAACAACTGGGGTCAAACCTTGGGTTCAAACCTGACAAGAAGGTCATGCTCTCCCAGATGATTCAAGACTTCATGGATGAGGGAAAGCGAGTATCCCGCTGGACCCTGAAAACGGTGGATGAGTATGAGGCTGTTTACAGTCTATTCCTGAGGATCGTAAGCGACATGCCAGTAGGAAGCCTAAGCTACCCCGTTATGAGAGAGTATAAGCAGACTCTCCTCAGACTACCTCCCAACATGAACAAGTCACCGCTCTACCGAGGCAAGACGGTGAAGCAGATACTCAACATGAAAATTCGCAAGTCGCTATCCCCTTCCAGCATCAACAAGGCCCTAACTAGAGTTTCTTCACTCTTCAAATGGGCCGTTAAAAATGGCTACATCCAAGCGAACTGGGCTGAAGGTATGCACATAGCCACAGGCAAAACGCCTCAGCAGGAAAGAAAGGCATATACGGTTGGTGAACTGAACAGGCTGTTCAACTCCCCCAGATACACAAAGGACACCTTTACAAGCCCCTACATGTTCTGGCTACCTGCCATGGGCCTATTCACCGGCTGTAGATTGGAAGAGCTATGCCAGCTCCATTTGGAAGACATCAGGGAGGTTTGCGGGGTCTGGGTATTGGATATTAACGACAACGGTGTGAAGCGTGTTAAAACCGCGAATTCCAAGAGACTCGTACCGATCCACCCATTCTTGCTTGAGCTTAATCTACCAGGATACGCGCAAGAGCTACAAAACCAAGGCCATGACAGGTTATTCCCTGAGATCACTTCCTACCGTGATGGATTCGGGCATAAGCCCTCTCGTTGGTTCAATGACCGATTTAAAAAGACTGTAGGAATTAACGAGATCGGCAAAGACTTCCATAGCTTCAGGCACACCTTCATTACTCAACTAAAGCAAAGCCAAGTAGACTACGTGATGCTTAAAGAGGTTGTCGGCCATGTTGTTGAGGGTGAGACTCTGGGGAGATATGGCAAGAGGTTCAGTCCAGACATAGTGTTTGAGAGATTGGTATCCCGATTGGAGTATCCTGGGCTACACATTGGGCACCTACTCACCTCTAGGTATGCGAGGTAAGCCCTGACACCGTGAATATAGAACTGATAGTCAGACAGGAAGCTCAAAACACGCTCTGCCGCTATCAGCGATAACATACATTGGGAAGCTGCCTCTATCCTCCTAATGGTGTGGTGGCTATTAACCGACAGCAAAAAGCTCCCATACAATAGAGGGTGTAAAAACTTTTACACCTCCTGTAGGCTTAGGGACGCAGGACTACCCCTGCCCCTACAAAACTCTGGGCTATCCTCCGCAGTGACTCCCCCTCCTTATTCTTCCTGGTTAGGGAGTAGGAGAAAGTAGGACTATATTGGTGTATATCTTTCCATATCCCCCCTACTATAGGGTATAATAGTGGTAACTAGCCCCTTTTCCTACCTCATCTTATATGCAGCCTGAGGAGGGTAGCCCGCATTTCCCTCAATCTCATCCGACCTCCCTACCCACCTTTTATAGTAGCTCTCAAGGGAGAATAGCTCACCCTTCACCTCAGCTACACCAGGGAACCCGAACTCCCGCTTAAACTCCATAGACATGACAGCCAGTAGCTCATCCTGCTTGACACAGGGCACGATGAAGCTGTCATGGACAGGTAGCACAGGTACGCCCTGTTCCACGAAATGAAGCATGATTCGCTCTGCAACCTTTGAATCGAGATACTGTAGCCTGATCCCTTCCCCTGTGTTGAAGAATTCAGCGATAGGCTCGTGGGTCTCCGCTATCCCCCGGCAGAGGTCCTCGATAGACTCCGGGTATTCCTCTATAAGGGCAGGTAGATCACGCCTCAGAGACAGACAGGCAGCGCGGTTTGTGTAGGCATTAATCATCCTCAGGAAGGCTTGCTTGACCAGCGTACGGTGCTTCGGGTCTACCCCTTGAATGGCATAGCAATCCTCAGGAGCTTCAAGTCCTATCCGCGCATAGAGTATCCTGGGATGTAGGCTGGCGTAGTCTACTTCAACGGTAGGTAGCCCGTTGATGAAAATCTTCTCTCTGTACTCGCTGTAGACGTTCTGCCACCATCCCCCGTAGAACCTACCCCCATGGTCCCACCGGCTATCATTGAACGCTCTATGCAACCCAACCCTTGATGTATCCAAAGGCTCATGCCGCCTATGATCGTCCTTTGACGCTATCAGCCGTGCATTGAGCAAGTCCCACTCAGCCGGGGTAAGCCGTAATTCTATGGAGGACTCATTCAGGAGCGTATTGATCTTGGTCAGGTTCTCCCGCATACGGATTGTCTCATCCGTATCCTCATAATCATCCAAGGGCTTGGTTCCATCCACTCGCTTAGGCTGTCTCAGTATGACGGTTTCTCGCATAGGGCACTGGTAGATCATGTCAGGGGTAAGCCCGGCACGGTCAAACATCGCCTGTAGATCACTAGTAGCCCTCACCCTAGACCGCCTATTCTTCTGGGATTCACCGGGCCTGTAGTGCTTACCTACCTCTCCTTCCAGTAAGTGCCCCTCCGTTAACAGGTCTACAATCTCTACCATTTTTGGGGATACACCAGTAAGGTTGTAGCGGCTCTTCTTGGAAGGGTAGCCATCATTTCCCCGAGGGTAGGCAACATACCAATCTTCCCTGAGGTGCTTGGCTCTGAGTAGATTGAGGACCAGTACCTTGATGTTCGGTTTCACCGTCTTAGGCTGCTTCCTCTTAGGCTGATACCGCATGTTATACATCCAGTAGATTTCATCCACTACGGCATCGACCTCAGGAGCATCACTACATAGGTTGAAATCTATCTGGCTGGACTGATTCAGCTCGATTGCTTTGCTACGCCTTCGCTCTAGTTCTTCAGGGCTTAATCTATCACTCAATTCTGTCATATCTATCTGACTCTCCAAGAAATTATCTCCTCAGAGAATACGCCTACCTATCCCCATCATCAAGCGGAATGCCGCTCCAAAGCATTGTAAAGAGTCTGACGGCTAACCCCATATTCCTTGGCAAGCGCCTTCTTCGTTTCACCCTGGCTGAGTCGCTCATTTATCTCCTGTACCTGGGACTCACTCAGCACGGCCATACGCCCACAATGAATGCCTCTACTCTTCGCCTGAGCTATCCCCTCTCGCTGTCGCTCCCTGATAAGCGCACGCTCAAATTGGGCTACTGCGCCTATGATCTGGAACATCAATACCTGTGTAGGGTTATCCTCTCCTGTGAATATCAGGTGCTCCTTATGGAAATGGACCGTTACCCCTTTTCCGTTAAGGAGTATGACCAACTGTTCAAGGTCCTGAAGGTTCCTAGCAAGCCGATCAATGCTATGCACATGAAGGGTATCGCCCTCCCTGAGGTAGTCCATACAGGCTTGGAGGTTTGGCCTATTGGTATCCTTTGCACTGGCCTTGTCCTCAAAGACCTTATCCAGCCTCATCCCATCCAATTGCCGCCCCGTATTTTGATCCAGGGTGCTCACTCTCACGTAGCCTATTTGTTGCCCTCTACCCGTATTCATCGCATTACTCCTACTCGCTAAAGTGATATCGTGTATGCCTAAAAACTATTAAGATCTTTCTAGACATTGTGTCAAACAAATAGAAATGAACCTTGATATACACAGCGGAATGCGGGTTGAGAGGTAGGCAGAGTGTGCCCAACAAGGTTTACCTTCTTGGACTACTCACGGATAAGGCTGAATAGGTGGTAGGGCCCCACCCTAGAGGTCAGGCAAAGCCCTCCAACAAATTACCCCCCAGAGACAGGTCGAGGGGCACCGGGGGGAATCTAGGCCAGCGGAGCACTGCACATTGCCTGAGACATTTTTGAGTCACTTTTTTAGGGTGTTAGGCCCACAAAAACCAAGGCTGACACCCCTTAAATTCGCCCATATTTGGCTCCTAACGCATTGTAGGAGCAAAGCCGCCAACCACTCAAGACCATCGCTTGAGGAGGTCAAAATCACGCAAGCTCAAATATCGGCATTTTTGCTATCAAGGCTCGTATAAGGGTATAAGCCCCCTCTGGGTGTAAAAATTTTTACACTTCCAAGCTGTAGGGGACGGGTGCTATGGACACGGCAATGAAACTAGACACTCCATATCGACTCGGATTCTTCGCCCTACTACTCACTGCCTCCCTACTCAGTCCCCCCTCAGGCTGGGCAAGGCAGGACAAGATTTATGCGGAGACTGCCACCATCGCCCGTATCATCAGCGTGTATGATGGGGACACCTTCCGGTGTGATCTGGCCTGCTACCCTCCCCTCGTAGGTGAGAACATCGGTATTAGGGTCAACGGGATAGACACCCCAGAGATGAAGGACAGGAGGCCAGAGGTAAAAGCCCTAGCCATCAAGGCCCGAGACTATGTGCGGAAGTGGTTTGAGGAGGCTCAGACTGTCGAATTACGGAATCTGAGGAGAGGAAAATACTTCAGGATTGTAGCTGATGTGTACGTGGATGGCGTAAGCTTAGCAGAACGCTTGATTGAGTTGGGATACGCTCATCCCTATGACGGTGGTACCAAACAGAAATGGTAGCAAAGACTAAAGGCTACTCTTCCATGTCAGGTTTGTAGTCTATTCGCAGGGGCAAATCCGTCATTGCGTAATGGACAAACTGATTACCAAGAGCAGTTAACTCGTATCCTTCATCGTAATCAAAAGCAGACTTAAGCGTTCTGCTCCCCTGCCCCTTACTCCGAGATTTCGGATTCTTTTTTATGAAGTTACCATAAGCATCTACTGGACGATGCTGTCTTATTACGTGTCCCGTAGACAGGTCTAAAAAAAGGAGTTTGTAAAGGTCCGCATCTGGTGAGTCTTCACGAACTGGCCCTTTACCAATTTTCTCCCATATTGCTCCTCTTGAGATGCCACCAGAATTGTATATTGCCGCAATAACCGAAAAATGCATCTCGGAATACTTGGAAATCCAATCGATAAACAAGCGCACGACATCATCTGAGGTGATTCTGGTTGCAGCCGCGTTGGTTAAAATATTCCTTATGTACTCGCGCTTGCTCTCACTCTCGGTACCACCCCACTCTCGAAAGGCTTTCTTTAACAACGACTGATACTCGTCGCTTGATACACGCCGATTAATTTCCTCATCTTGAAGATTTAGCCTCATCACAATCTCCAAAATGGTCTGTTCTTTCTCTTTCAACTCATCTTCAAGCATCTTCACCCATTGGTGAAAGAAATCATTCCAACGGGTCTGCTCACGCTCTCCCCACTGTCCGGCAATGGCCGAGAGCAGCCCCCCAGCAAATGGGATTGCTCCCCCCGCCACCTGAAGCCCTGTACGACTTATCTTAGAAATAGAACCCTCTTTAGGAGCTTCTGGACGGCTGTTCTCAGTCATAAGTATACACCATACTAATTTGAAATAACTACATCTTCTGCTCGGCAGGTACAGGACGGACTGTACGTCCCATCACAACATACGACCCTACCATTCTGACATCCACAAACCCCTTTATGCCATGAACAACAGCCACTTTTAGCCAAAAGCTCAGAGGGAATGTCGTCGCTACACATGTCACCTTGTAATGTCGTCGCAGGTTTTGCCTTGGGTTCTACACCCTGATTTTCAGCAAGGGCCGTAGTCAAGAATAAGGAAAACAGAAGGACTAGCAACAGGATTACTCGACGCATCGCTATACCCCCTACTGCTTCTTAGGAGTTGAGTACGGATTTGACTGTATCCCAAAAGAATTATTTGGGTTTGGATTCTTATATCCAGGCTTACCCGTGTAGGGGTTTGTGTTCCCCTTGGTAGACCAATTGTTATAAGGGTTACCATCAGGTGAACTACGGTAGTGAGGAGCAACGTAAGTACCATCTTTCCGGATATATCCCTTTACGTATACATCCCCAGCCCAAGCCAACGTACTGAAAAATAATGCTAAACATACGATCAACAGCATCACGGTCTTTTTCATAGCAGCCTCCTTTGGGTTCGCCATACATCAAAAACACGATCGCTTCAACGAAAACCAATTATATGTGAAGCTAACCACGAGTTATATAGCTACGACAGGTGATTGCGGTACCTCCGACGAGTGAAATACTTCAGGATTGTAGCCGATGTGTACGTGGATGGCGTGAGCTTAGCAGACTGCTTGATTGAGTTGGGATACGCTCACCCCTATGACGGCGGCACCAAACAGAAATGGTAGCAAAAAAAAAGCCCACAACATGGTGGGCTCATCTCCTTTTCCGTGCTCCCTCGCTATTGGGAGGGGTAGCGGGACGAATAGTGAGAGCTATGCGATTGATGGGAGGCATGGGAAGCGTGAGAACTATGAGATGAATGCCACGCTTGAAAATCAGCTCCATCAATCGAATTGAGGCTAGGTTGAGTAAGAACAAGCGGAGTTTGCTCAGTCACTACAATCTCTTTGGCCTTTAGCTCAGGCAGAGCGGCTTTAGAATCGGTTGCACTAACGCCAACAAGAGCAGCCAGCCCACCGACGAACAGTGCGACCTTATTAAAAATTTTCATTTCACCCCTCCTTATATTAGCAACGAAAAATACAATTTATATATGACTAAATACACATACGTATAGTAAATGTAAAGCACCATTCAACCACTTTTCACCCAAAAAACGTGGCACAAATTAGCATATAGGCTTAATATTACTACTCAAACTCTCACCGGATGTAGTAAAAACACCACAACACTGCTGTAATACCGAACAAGAGGAACATTTAGGCAGATAACTATTTTTCCAGGCAGATATTGATTTTCTTGCATACCGCCATGCCCTTTTATGAATCAGGCACAATGGATGATTGTAGGCAGAAACTCTCATCCCCCTCCGGTTAAGCTCATGAAGAGCTGCCTCTAATTCCATCTTATAATCCACAGGATCAATCCATACTCTTTCAAAATTGCTTACAGCTAGTCCTGTCACCTCTAAAGCCATAAATGCAACATGGAATGAGAATGGATAATTCCGAAATATATATTCTGCGAGGCTTCTCAACCTAGAATAATTAATCCGACTGACAACGATCCTTATTTCTACAGGAAGACATAACCTTGCAAGATTATACAACCCAGATTGCGTCTTTTGAAAGCTATTTTCTGATCCGACAATCAAATCATGCAATGAATCAATATCAGCATGTAATGAAACAGCGAAAAGAGCACCAGTATTTAACTCGGCAACAGACTTAGCAAAATCAAAGTCACTAAATGTCTTCCCATTTGTAAGAACTATAATTTTTGCAGACGGATATTTCTCCCTACAACTCCGAAGTATTTCTAAGAAATCACCACCACACAGTGTAGGCTCACCGCCGGTTATACATATCTCCCCTTCATAGGACTCAGGCGCAAGATTCAACACCTGCTTCGCTGTCTTGATGAGCCTCGGATTATGAGCCTGAGGAGGCTGAGGGCACATCAAGCAACGACAATTACACGCCTCGGTGAGAAATAAGACGTTATTTTGCTGGTCAACTTCCCAAAGAAAATTAATTTGAGCTGAAGGGGTTATACTAACTACATCGCCTTCGTTGAACACCTCTGAAGAAAAATCTGGAAAGTAGGCGTACGATGGTGCAATAAGATTTGAAGATTCAGTTGTAGAGATAATACCCGCGTAACCGACATCTGATAGTTTAACTCTGTCTGTAACAAGGATCATCCCATTACGATTTTTTAACGGAAGACGATGAGATATCAAACGACCAACAACCTCATCCTTCATTTTAGAATATTCACCATTAATCGTCTTCACCCCTTACCTCCTTCAATGGAAGTCTAGTGATCCAGGACCAAAAGACATCCATCACATCCCGTCGATCTTCCTCAATAAGAGAAAAGAGGTAGTCGAATATACCCATATGTTTTTGGCAAAATGGAGATATCGGTCTAGCCCCCACCACATCACCAGTCTCCAAATAGTTTCTCACAGGGTCAGCACCACAATATGGGTGATATGCACAGTCTGAACATCCAGGCATCACCTCAAGACATGATTTACTAACAATATCTTTTAACACCTCACCCTCAAATATACCACTATAGCTATGAGTAAAAACATTACCCATAAGGAACTTCTGATCGTCCATCCTAGCCAACATACGTCCCTCATCTGCCGGGTATACATCTCCATTGTAATCATAGATGACACCACTTATTCCAGCACCGGAAGGTGATTGTAGGTCAACAAAACCTGTAGAAAATGGAGTTAATATTCTTGTGAGTAGCAAAAGCGTATAATACTCAACAAACGTTTTACCGCTTAAATTCAATTCAATTATATACTCAAGGCCTTTCTTATAACTGTCAACAAATCTATCAATATTGTATCCAAGCTTTGCATCGTTATCTGAAGCAAATCCATATGGATTGAGTGCCCTAAAAAAAACACCATTAAATCCAAGTCGAATATATTCATCAACCACAGGCCTAAGATCATCAACCGATACAGATGTAGTTGTCATCAATGCACCGATCTTGTCATGACCACAAATATCTCTTGCAATACTTAACTTCTCAATGAATTGCCGATATGTTCCGCCACCTGTTCTTAGAACACGATTTGCATCATGAATACCCTCTGTGCCATCTAGCGATGTCGATATATCGACATTATGCTCCTTAAGGTACAGTAATTTATTTTCATCAATAAGTGTAAGATTAGTGCAGAGAACAAAATCTAAATTTTTATTAAATGATTTGTTCTTTAATTCAGCATATTCAATAGTTGATTTAACAGTTTCCCAATTGAGAAGTGGCTCACCTCCTTGAAACTCTATTTTAATACAGCTCGATGGCGACATAAAAATATAGTCAACAATCTTCCTAGCCACATCTGGTTTCATATCATACTTGTAAGCCACATCATCTTCGCACGAGACTTGGCAATATTCACATCGTTGATTGCAACGAAGAGTTACAACCATCATATGCAAACTGGTAAAATCACTTAAAAACCTCTTTCTTGACCTATAACGAGTGGAAGACATGTCTATAGAGCGAATTAGCTCTGCCTTGCTTGTAGCCAAGAAGTCTTTACTCTTTAAATCTTGAAACAATTTAGACTCTTCAGAAAGGCTACCTCCAAGAATATCATCAAATTCTGTTGTAGAGACAAAATGAAAATCACCAGCCTCTGTAGTTAGTAATAACTTGTTGCCCGCAGGTTTGAAACGAATAGGAAGCAGCCTATAGTAATTGTCATTTGTCATTTAGCTCACTCTCAAGGTCAGATATTGGGCTAAAAGCATGTCTAACAATCAACTCTCTAATTCGCCCATTTCGTGCTTCTAAATCTAATCGAACCTGCTGATCTAATGCCTCATTCGCAAAATCCATTGCGATCTTCTTAAGGGCTTCTTTTTCTAATCCCAATCTTTCCTCTAAGATCACCCCGATATGCACCTCTCCAACTGGTTCAATTTTCACGGCGCACTTATCGGTAAACTTATACGCTGCTGCAAATATAGCTTCACGAAGGTAGTATTCCTTGCTGAATCGGAGCATAAGTTTTCCATCGTCTAACCGTTCAACTATATTGTCGGACAACACTCTATCCTCCTACATTTGTGAACATTTATTAACACTACGGGCATACACCCCTTAATATTCTTTGTAAACGATTCGTTAAATGTGTAGACATTCCTGGCTTGCCTTAGGCTTGAGAGCTCTAAGACTCCAAGCACTACTTATCAAAATTTTGCCATTATCCTGCTCAAAACTGATGGAATGGCTAGGGAAAGGAACCTATCACAAATGAACCTTTACTTGTGCTGGCCGTAGTGCAATCATCCATTCAAAGTGCGGGGGTCAAATAAGCGCACCTATCGCTAATAAGAAACTGCCCCTAGCGAGACTGTTAAACTTTGAGAGTAAACGTAAGTGTTGTAACGCGTTACGCGGAAGTAGACTCGTACGAGATACGACTTAAATCGCCTGCGAAGGCACTGAGCAGCGCGGCTCTCCCCGCCTCCACCACTTCTCGAGAAGAAAAGGCCCTGCCGATGTCGGCGGGGCTTTTTTTCGTGGCGAAATACGGCTTGGGCCGCTTTGGGTGGTCGGGCCGGGCAAGGCTCGTGGGAGACGGTCAGGCAATCACCTTGGGCTCCAGGTACGCCTCAAGCCCCCAGCGGCCCCCGGCGCGGCCCAATCCCGATTCTTTCATGCCACCGAGGGGAGCGGGCGGCCCGGCCACGACCGCGCCGATCGTATCGTTGACCACGACCATGCCCGCATGGATGCGGCGGCCTATCCGCATGGCCCGGTCCTGGTCGGCGGAAATAATGAAGGCCGCCAAGCCGTACACCGTGTCATTGGCCATTTCCACGGCCTGCTCCTCGTCTTCATAGGTCATGACCGCGATAACCGGTCCGAATATCTCTTCCCTGGCGATCCGCATGGACGGCGACACCTTGGTGAAGATCGTCGGCCGCGCGTAATACCCGCCCAACCCTTCCGGGTGGCCCGGTCCCCCGGCCAGGAGCTGCGCCCCCTCGTCCAGGCCGGACCGGATGTACGCCTGGACCGTCTCGAACTGTTTCCGGCTCACCAGGGGGCCGATGAACGAGTCCGCATCGAGGAGATGCCCGATTTTCAGCTTGGCGACTGCGCGCTTCAGGCTCGCCTCGACCTCCTTCAGCCGTTTTTTCGGCACCAGCAGCCGGGTCCCGGCGTGGCAGGCCTGTCCGCTGTTGGAAAACCCGATAACCAAGGCCAGGGCGGCGGCCTTGTCGATGTCGGCATCGTCCAGAATGATGTTGGGGGATTTGCCGCCCAGTTCCAGACAGAACCGCTTCATGGTCCCAGCTCCCAGCGCGGCGATTTCCTTGCCCACGCGGGTCGAGCCCGTAAAGTTGATCAGGGCCACATCTGGATGCCCGCACAAAACCGGTCCCAAAGCCTCGCCCCGCCCTTCCACGACGTTGACCACTCCCGGCGGGATGTCCGCCTCTTGAATGCACCGGCACAGGAGTTCCGTCTCAAGGCCGTTGTTCTCGCTGGGCTTGACGACCACGGTGCAACCGGCCGCGATGGCCGGGGCCAGTTTGCCGCAGATATGGCCGTAATCGGCATTGAAAGGCGTAATGGCCCCCACGACGCCCACCGGCTCCATGACGACCAGCTTCTTGCCCGCCGCCATTTCAAAAGGATAATCCAACAGGGTCTCGCGGGCCTCCAGAAACGCGTTCGCCGCAGCGCGCGTCCGGCCCACGGTGGCCGTTACCGGCGAGCCGTATTCGAGGATCGCCGTTTCGACCAACGCGTCTTCCCTTTTTCTCAAGGCCTCGTGCAGGCGAAGGAGCATCTCCCCGCGCTCGGCGACCGATGTCCTTGAGAAGGTCTTGAACGCCTCCCTGGCCGATTCGATGGCGTCCAGCATATCCCGCTCATCGCCCAGAACCGTCCGCCCAATGATCTCCGCCGTGGAGGGATCGTACAAGTCGAACTGGCCGGTGCCCCGGGTGGGTTTGAATTCCCCGTTGATGAAAGATCGGTCGATGGTCTTCATTCCTACTCCTCCCGCAGGCAAACCTTGATGCACAGGGCCATGCGAGCCAGGAATTCCTCGCGGGACAACCCCGGCTCCTTCCAGCTCAGGCCGCACACGAACAGCACCTGGGCGATATCGGCCGCGGAACCGGCGGTTTCCTTGCCCGCCGCCGCGATGGCCCGGGCGATCTCGCGGCGGTACACGGCCTGGTACTGCTCGCCGTTCTCGTTCGTTATCCGCAGGCCGGCCACGGCCACGTCGAGCGCATCGGCCGCAAAGGTATCCTTGTGCCGCCCGAACCAGGCCTCCATGGCGTACAGGAGTCGGGCAGAAAGGGTCTGGCCGGGCGACGCCAGCTGCGCCCGGGCCAGGCCCAGCCCCTGGTCCAGATAATAGCGGAGGCTGGCCTGGAACAATTCATGTTTCCCGGAAAAATGCAGATACAGGCCCTGCTTGGACCGGTCCGCGGCAGCGGCCAGGCTCTCCATGGAACTCTTCCGGTAGCCCAGACGGCCAAATACGCGGATGGATTCGGCCAGGATGCGTTCCCTAGTGGGTTTTTCCAAATCGTCTGTGGTATTCATATTGACTATAATGACCTAAATGGTCTAGTTGGTCAACCTTGCTTGCAGAGCACACCACCGCACCGGATACATGCGGAGGCATGAGACAGGCTCCCTGTCTTCTCCTCGGGAAAACGGCATGCAACCGTCCTCCATGACGGGGCTTTTGGTGTGGGATCAGCGGCCTACCACTTGGAGCGGCCGGGCGGTAGAAAGAAGAACTCCACGCGGCGGTTGGCGCGGCGGTTTTCCTCGGAGGTGCTTGGCAGGAGCGGCTTGGAGCCGCCGTAACCCACGGCCTTCATGCGGGTGGCCGGGATGTCCGAATGGTCGAGGATGTAGCGCAGGCAGCGGGCAGCGCGGGCCGCGGACAGGGCCCAGTTGGAGCCGTACTGTCGGGACTCGGGCACCTCGCCGTCGGTGTGGCCCCGAATGACCAGGTTGAAATTGGTCTTTTTCATGGATTCGATGACCATTTCCAGGGCCTGCCTGGCCTCGGCGGTCAACTCCACGGACCCTTTGTCGAAAACCACCTGATTGCTCAATCGGAGCATGACCCCCGACTTGTCCGAACTGACCTTGGCCATGTGGGTCAGGTCCTTGGCCCGGATGGCCTTCTTGAGAATCACTCCGAGCTCGACAATCTGTCTGTTCTCCCGGACGCTTGCCCGTTCCTTGAAGGTTGTATCGGCATACGGAACGGACAACGCGGAGCTGTCCTCGTACTGCACGCCCAACGCCTCCTGGATGGAACCCATGAGCTTGCGGAAGTTGGTTACGTCCTGGTTGGTGAACGATAACAGCAAGACGAAAAAGCACAACAGCAGCGTGACCATGTCGGCAAAAGTGGCCATCCACGGCGGAATCCCCTCGTCGGGCTTGGGCGGGTCGGACTGGGGTCCCCCACCCTGCTGTTCCATTGCTTCCTGTTCGGCCATGTTTCCCTGTTCCTACCAGGCATCCCGTTGGGGCATGTGCATGTAGAATTCGACCCGCTGGTTCTTCAGCCGGTCCGCCTCGGTGTCGTTGGGCACCTCGGGCCGAGTATCCGCATACCCCACGGCCTTCGCCCGGTTGATCTCGATCCCGCCCTTGCTGACGATGTAGTCCAAGGCCACGGCGGCGCGCGCCGCGGACAGCTCCCAGTTGGACGGATATTTGGCCGTGTGGATGGGCCGGTCGTCCGTATGGCCCCGAACCACGAGGTTCAATTTGTAGTCCTTGAGGACCTTGATCACCGCATTCAGGATCTCCGAAGCCTCGGGCCGGAGTTCTGCGGTACCGGGGTTGAACAGCGCGGCCGAGCTGGCGCTGAAGACCACGCCGTCGCGGTCCGCACTCACGCCCGCCCCCTCCTTGAGCTTCGCGTCCATATTATCGAGCATGGACTTCACCCGCATGACCACGGACAGGAGCAGCCGCTGATCATGGGAGATGGACGAAGCCATCTTCTCGGTCGCCTCGGAGCTGGTGTTGAATTGGGCCATCTCGTCGGAGACCGCCCGGACCTCCTTGACGCCGAAGGCGCCCTTGAGCGAGCCCAGCGCGTCGCGGAACTTCTCCTCGCTCTGCTGGGCAAAGGACAGCAGGAGGACGAAAAAACACAATAAAAGAGTAACCATGTCGGCGAAGGTCGCCATCCACGGCGGCAATCCTTCGTCGCCCGGCGGATCCTCCGGCGGTTTTCTGCGTATGACTTCTTCGGCCTTGGCCATGGGTTCTCCGTGTGCCGGAAACTAGGTCGTTTCGCGCAGGGCCGGGGAGAGAAAGGCCTGCAGCTTTTCCTTGACCACCGACGGATGGTCGCCGCGCTGCAGGGAGGAGACGCCCTCGATCATGATCTGCATGAACAGGACGTCCTCCGCGGACCGCTCCTCCAGCTTGGTGGCCATGGGCAGAAACATGACGTTGGCCATGATGGCCCCGTAGAAGGTGGTCAGCAGGGCCACGGCCATGGCCGGACCGATGGACGAAGGGTCGGACAGGTTGGAGAGCATGTTGACTAGGCCGATGAGTGTGCCGATCATGCCGAAGGCCGGAGCCATGGTGCCCATGCCCTTGAACACGGCCTGTCCCTGGCGGTGGCGCTGCTTCATGAATTCCAGCTCGATCTCCATGACCGACCGGACCAGCCCTTCGCTGGAGCCGTCCACAACCAGCATCACGCCTTTTTTAAGGAATTCGTCGTCGATGTTGACCTTTTCCAGCGCAACCAGGCTTTCCTTGCGGGCGGTATCGGCCAGGGAGGTGATCAGCTTGATGATGTCCTGGGGATCGGCCGACTTGAACAGGAACGTCTTCATGCCGACCTTGAAAGCGTTGATGACCACGCCCATGGGAAACATGATGAAGGTAACGGCAAAGGTACCGCCGATGACGACCACCACCGAAGGGATATCGATGAAGCCCGCCGCGTTGCCGCCCATGAAAATGGTTGTGATGACCAGGGCAAAGGCCCCGACCAGCCCGATAAGAGTTGCGATATCCATTGCTATTTCTTGCTCTTTGCAGCCGAAGCGCCGATTTTAACTTCACCGTTGTCATGGTAGAAGAAAACATCTTCCAAAAAATCATCCACTTTGTAATACGCCGAACCGATGCAGATTTCCACGCCCGGCTTGACCACGCCCGGGACCAGAACCCGGCAATCGTCCAGCCGTTCGGTGGTGTAGATGCCGTCCCACAGCTTGACCTTCATGTTCTTGAGCAGGTTCAGTTCCCTGCGGGCCGACTCGAGCCGGGGCTGGTACTCGGCCCTGAATTCATCGCCCTTGTTCAAGACCTTTTCAAAAGAGGCGATGTCCTCGTGCAGGGCCTTGATCCGCACATTGTACCGCTGGTCGGCGAAAAGCAGCGAAGGTTTGTAACCCAGGACCAGGGAGGTGTCGGTGTCCATGCCGCCCCCCAGTTGCTCGCCCACATAGATGTAGTTGTAGGCACAGATGTTCCCGCCGGTGAGCCTGCCGCCCACGGCCAGCCGCTTGCCCGCATAGACGTCGCTGTGCATCAGCGCGCCCTTGATCATGATGTCGCCGCCCGACAGCAGGGTCGCGTATTCGCAGAAGGACAACCTCATGTCCTTTCCGGCCTTGAGCAGCGCTTCCTTGCCGCCCTTGACGCCGCCTCGGCAGTCCAGGCTCCCACGGGCTTTGATGGTCGCCCCTTCCACCTGGTCGTTGACCCGAACGTCGGAGGCTTCGATGATGAAGCCGCTGCGCACGGACCCCTCAACCACCACGTTGCCCACGAAATCCACGTTGCCCGTGTGATAATCGATGTCCGAATGGACCGTCAGCGGGTTGCGGACGAGAATCCTCCCTTCCTTGTAGCAGACGTAGCCGTCCACGGCCGCGAAGAGCTTGTCGGGGTACTCCCGCTTGATGCCCGTGCCCTTGCCCGCCGGGAAGGCCTTCTCTTCCGACACGAACCGTTCATCCAGATCCTCGCCCGCCTCTTCCACAGGAATCCATTCGGCGATGAGGTCTCCGGCGGCCACGTTCTTGACGAACTGGCGTTCGTGATGGTCCACGCTGCCGTCCGCCAGTTCTTCCGGTTTGAGTTTGGCCGGGTCCCAGTCGGGATCGAAGTAGTGTTTCAGGAAAAACAGCATTGCCCCTCTGGAGGATTTTATGGGAAGGCCGACCACCCGAAGAGGGCGCCGAACAGCCATGAAGACTCAAACAAACCGGCCTGTTGCAAGCCAAATTCAGATCACTGTGACCGTATTGAATTATCGACTTTGCGTCAATGATTATCAACTTTTGCGCACCCTGCCCAATACTTGCCATCAAATATTGACTCCCCCTAAAGAAAATGGCGTATCCGCCGATATTGAACGTAAGAGACATGCTAGGTTGGGATGATTCGTGCAACACCAGGGAGGGAGACCATGAATATCCCCATGATGAACATCGACATGAAGCAAGAACTGCGCTCGGAGAGCGCCGTTCCGGCCAAGGCTGTGCAGAAGCCGCCCGTTCCGGGCGATTCGATCCGGCGCGATGACGCGGTCGTGGCCCAGGACGAGGCACAGCCTGACAGGCAATCCGGCAACCCCACCCGGGAAGAACTCGACGCCTTGATCGCCGAGGCCGAGGATCACCTCGAGTCCAAGAACATCAAGCTGAAGTTCAACGTCCTGGAGAACAACGACACGATTCAGGTGGAGATCGTCGATTCCGACGGAAAGACCATACGCAAGATTCCGGAGGATGACCTGCTCAAGCTGACCAAGTCCCTGAAGAGTCTCGGTCAGGGGTTCCTGGACAAGATGTCCTAGGCCGTTTCGACACGCAGCCAAGGTTCGCGCCCCAGCCCTTCGGCCGGGGGCGTCTTTGGCGCTGGCGCCCCCCGTTTCTCATGGGGTTGCCAACCCGTTCCGGCTCGGGCATAGTCGAATGGTACAATGCCCAACCGGGGAGGCGGCCATGTCGGACATCAGCATATCGGCGGACACGATTCAGAGCATAAGCATGGACAACCAACTGCTCGGCCCGGAATCCATCAGCGACTACCATGACGAAATCGGCTCGGGCGTCAACACCGTGGGAGGCATGGACAGCCGCGAACAGACTGTGGCCGGGGCGGAGGTCGCCTCACGGACCGAAGACTACCTCGGCACGGGCACGGACTTCTCCTCCACCGGCACGGACGTGGACATCCAGCAGACCCTGCACCAGGTCGCGGCCGACACCGGTATCGGGAGCATCACCGACAAGATCGCCTGACCTTCATTTCATGAAAACGAAAAGGCCCCGACCAATACGGTCGGGGCCTTTCTTGTTGCCTGTGCGCGGCAGCGGTTACCACTGCTTCTTGCGCTGCTTTTCCAGGGCCGCTTCCTGCTCCTCGAAGGTGGCGAAACCGGCGTGGTGCATGGAATCCTCCACGGTGTGGTGCCAATCCCAGCTAGCGTAGATGACCGGCTTGTGGAAGGTGGCGCGGAACTGCTCCATCTCCTGACGATAGAACTCCTCCTTGGGGGTCTCCATGTGGTCGCGGAGCTGTTCGCTGAAGCGGTCGAGCTCGCCCTCGTACCATTCCATGAAGTCCTCAGGGGACTTGTATTTCTTGAGGATGTGTCCGTAGCTGTTGGCCTCCAGGAGCTCCTGCAGCTTGACCATGTGCTGCTTCTTGAGCCAGGCCCCGAGCTCGCTGGTCTTGATGTTTTCGGACTCGATCTCGGCCATGTCCAGTTTGGTCTGGTGGTAGGTGTCGGGCACCACCGAGGCGGACACGATGCCCGCAATGGCCACCAGGCCGCGCAGGATCACCGAGTTGGACACGCCCTGGCCGCAGAAGCCGACCTTCTTGCCGACCTTCTGGCCCGCGAAGATGGCGGACAGGATGGCCCAGACGACGGCCGGGTCCTCCTCGTCGTAGATGTGCTGCAGGCTGGCGTTGTCGCGGTCCGTAGCCAGGACCATCTGGGTCATGTCGTTGGAACCGATGGAGAAGCCGTCCACTTCCTTGAGGAACTCCTTGCACAGGATGGCGTTGCTCGGGATCTCGGCCATGAGGATGACCTTGAGGTCGTCCTTGCCGGATTCCAGGTTGTGGACCTGCTTGAGGTAGCGCTTCATGGAGCGGGCCTCTTCCAGGGTGCGCACGAATGGGAACATGATGGACAGGTTCCGGCCGCCGTAGATGCCCCTCGCCAGTTTGAAGGCCTCAAGCTCCCAATCGTGGATGTTCCGCGAGACGCCACGGTAACCGATCATGGGGTTGTCCTCGTGGGCCTCGAACAGGGAACCGCCCAGCAGGTTGCGGTACTCGTTGGACTTGAAGTCCGTGGTCCGGTAAATGATGTTGGAGCCATAGAAGGCCATGGCGAACAGGGCCAGGCCCTGGGACAGGGTCTGGATGTAGTTCTCCTTGCCGGTGGTATAACCGCGCGATTCGAGCAGCCGGCGGATCCGGTCGGGCAGGGTCGCCACCTCGTCCATCTCGGACTTCAGCCCCATCTTGAGGGCGACTTCCTCGCGCAACCGGGTGATCTTGTCGATATGGGCCTCGAATTCGGGGTCCTCCTGAAGACGGGCCACGTATTCGGTCACGATCTTTTCATGCTGCTGACGGATTTTCCAGGCCTCGGTGCGGACCGACGGAATGGGCTCGAGCATGTCGTGGTAGCCCAGGACCACGGCCACGTGGGCCTCGGGGTCGATGGAGGTCTTGAGCACGTCGAGACGCTCGGTGGCGTGAGAGATATGCTCGTCGAGCTTGTGGTCCATTTCACGCAGACGGCGGTGCATGGCCAGGACTTCGTCCGTGCTGCGGGCGCCCTCCTGCTCGGCCAGAGACTCCATCTCGCGGGTCAGGCCGGTGATCAGGCCGACGTACTCGCGCAGCTTCAGGGGCATGGTGATCAGGCCGGAATCCAATTGCTCCTTCATAACCTTGGTCAAATGGTGGTCCATCTCCTGGAGCTTTTCCTCCACCAGGTCGTTGAGGACGTCCTTGTCGTAGGCCTCAAGCGCCATGGGATGGACGCCGATGTTGCCGAGCATGAACTCGGCGCGCAGCAGGCCGACCTCGAAATCGGGCACGTTGCGCAGGCGGGACAGGAACAGGGCCTGCCCCACGTCGGCCAGGATCAGGCCGACCTTGGTCTTGGTGGCGGGCAGTTCGCTGACGTTGATCTCGCCGCCGACCTCCACCAGGGGCAGCTCGCCCCGGTAGACCTTGCCGCGAGAGCCGTCCACGGTGACCTGCTGGCCGTCCATGGAGCGCAGGGCCTCCAGGCGCTGGATGCCGATGATGGCCGGGATGCCCAGCTCGCGCGAAGTGATGGCCGCGTGGCTGGTGTCGCCGCCCACGTCGGCCAGGATGGCCGAGGCGATGCGCATGCCCGGAACCATGTCAGGATCGGTGCGCTCGGCGGCCAGGATGTCGCCCTTGTTGATCTTGTTCAGTTCCAGGGCGGAGCGCAGGTACTTGACCGTCCCCTGGCCCGCGCCGCGGGACGCGCCGTTGCCTTCGAGGATGACCTCGGCCGAGTCGATGGCCTTCTTGTCCACCTCGAGGCGGCGCATGAAAATGGTGTGCGGATGGAGCTCGAAATCCTCGTTCCAACGGGTCTCGGGCCGGGCCTGGACGAACCACAGCCGGTCGGTCTTGTCGATGCAGAACTCGGTGTCCATGATCATGCCGCCGTAGGCCCGGGAGATGTTGCGCACGCCCTGAGCCACGGTCTCGGCCTGGGCGATGGACAGGGCCCAGCGGAAGACCTCGTTGTCGGCGACCTTGACCACGTGGGTGCCGCTGCCGTCCTCCTTGTAGACGATCTTCTTTTCCTTGCAGCCCATGTAGCGGATGACCACCTCGCGGCCGCCGTCGCGCTGGAAGACGTAGAACTTGTCCGGGGTGACCATGCCGCCGACGACCGCCTCGCCCAAGCCATAGCTGGCATCGATGGACACGAGGTCGTTGCGGTCCGTGCCGCGGCACCCGGTGGCGGTGTCCGCGCTGAACGCCGTGCCCGAGATGACCGGATTGATCATCCGCATGATGCACACGGACAGGGAGGTGTGCTCGATGGCCCACTCCTTCTTGGCGGTCTCGGCGATGGCGTCGTCGCCGGTCTTCTCGGCCTTGGTGATGGCGTCGAGAATGGCCTCGCGGCGATAGGTCATGGAGCGCAGGTTGTAGGCCGAGGCGCAATCCCAATGGTAGGCCTCGAGGCACTCGTCCTCGCCGACTATGTTAAGGTAGGTGTCCTGGAGTCCGGCAAAGGCCTTCTTGCGGCTGTCCTCGCCCGCCGCCGAGGAGCGCACGGCCACGGGAACGTCGTCCAGACCGGCTTCCTTGCAGATGGACTGGTACGCGCCCTTGACTTCCTTGCCCACTCCTTCGGGCATTTCCACGGACAGGATGGCCGACTGGACCAGGACAGAACGCATGCGCAGTTGGTCGATGCCCTCCGGGGAGGTGGCGAAGCCCTCGACTACGTTGTTGATGAAGGTGCGCAGCCGGATGGGGGTGCCGGACTGTTTCTTGGATTCCTCGCGGATCTTCTTGCCCACTTCACGGACGAAATGCTGGAGGTAGTCGGAGTCCTCGTTGACCGCGTCGGAGTTCCAGTCGATCTTGTTGTACTCCTTGTCCACCGTGGCCCGGACCACGGCGGCGTTCACCTTGGTCTCGTCCAGGAGGATATGAAATGCATTGGAGGAAATGGCCCGGAACTCCGGTGCGCGAATGCCCGACACCTGGCTGATAATGGCCGTGTTGTAGTTCTTGCCGCCGACCAGCAGTTCGGCATCCTCGCCGATCTTCTTGATTTCGGCGCCGTTCAGGACGAGCTTCTGCTTGAGACTCTCCACCTTGGCATCGGGTTTCTTGGCTTTGGCTGCCGGTGCGTTATCCGTTGCGTCATTCTTGGCTTTGGCCATCTCTTCCTCCTGGTATAACCGTGCTGGTCGGACGATGTGTTTACCCTGTCCATACCCTGAATCCACGGCACTTTCTATTTTGAATTATCAAAAAAGAACAATCAAAAGCTGAGTTTCGAATTTCCGCTTACAGGGTTATTTACCGCTTCGTCAACGAAACAATTGGTCTGACCACCGTACCTATTTGACCACTAAAATTGTCCAAAAAACGTCCAGGATCAGTAGTCCGACAATTATACATTTCCGAAAAAATAAAGACCGGCGCACCATTATGGTGCGCCGGTCGATGTATTTTAGGATTTGTCCCGCCGTGCAGCGGCGGGTCGGCGAATCAGACCAATTCTACCGGTCGTGTTATTTTTTTACAGTTTCTGGCCGCAATTGGGGCAGAAGTTGCAATCCTCCATGGGCACGTCGACCTTGCAGGTGGGGCAGGTACCGGCCTCGGGTCCGAGCTCCACGAGCAGCTCCCCTTCCACCACCGGGATCATCTTCTTGTCCTCGGTGTAGTTGGCGGACTTGATGACCCTGCGGACCATGCCGCTCACCGGCGCCAGGACCGCCTTCTCCTGCTTCATGATGGAGATGTTGAACAGCTCCTCGCCGGCCTTGACGCGGTCGCCGGGCCGGACATGGGTGACCCACAGGTCGCCGTTGCTGGGCGAACCCACGTGGTAGACGTTGGCCGGATCGGCCATCTCGGTGGCGTCCTTGCCCCCGACCTCGGCCTCGGCCACCTTGACCTGATGGCTCATGATCTCGGAGTCAAGAACATAGCGGACAACGGCCATGCCGTTCTCGTCGGGCTCGGAGATGTCCAGGATGCGCATGAGGTGCGGCTTCTGGCAGTTGCCTTGGAAGTCCAGGACCTCGCCCTTCTCCAGCCCCTCGAACCAGACGTCCACGGGCAGGTTGTTGATGTTGCCGAACTTCTCGCAGAAGTCGATGGTCTTGATGGCGTCGCCCGGGTGGTTGAGATACATGATGAACTCTTCCTCGCTGGGCTGCCGGTGCAGGCGGGACTGCAGCGCCTTCTTCTCGGCCACCAGGTCCACGTCTTTGAGGGTGGTCAGCGGCGATGCCTCGGTACGCTCCTTGATGGCCGTCTCCCAGCCGGAGCCGAATGCGGACTGGTACACCCAGTCCGCCGGGAAGCCCAAAGGCAGCTTGCCGAACTTGCCGAGCAGCAGGTTGCGGAAGGCGTCATTGGAATCGCGGTACAGGTCGAGCCGTGCCTCGCGTTCGAGATCGGTCAGTTCGTCCTCTCGGCACAGGTTGACCACGTCCAGCATGTTCAGCAGCCGCCGCACTTCCCGCGCGCCGCCACGCTTGTAGGCCCCGGTCACGGCCAGGAAGGCGGTGTTCCAGGTGATCTGGGATCCGGGGGTGACGTCATGGTAGCGAACCACCTTGCGGGTCCCTTCCAGGAACTTGAGCATGTACGGCAACAGCTTGATGTAGCCCTGCTTGAGCGCTCCCTCCTGCGAGGAGGACGTCGCGCCGCCGGGCATGCCGTGGCGGACCACGTCGTGGTCGATGCCCTGAAAGTACGGGGCGGTGTAGCGGTCGTAGTACGGCATGATCTGCTTGAGCCGGAAGTTGGTGGCCCGGATCATGTCCTTGTCGAGATGGGTCTTGAGCCCGATCTCGTCCTCGATGTAGGCCGCCGTGGACAGGACTTCGCCCTGGCCGTACCAGCGCACCGATGCGCCGATGGCCACGTCCACGATGTGCGCACCGGCCTCGGCGGCCGCGCCCATGGTCGGAACGAACAGCCCGTCGGTGTAGTGCCGGTGGCTGTGGATAACCAGTTCGGGATATTTCTTGGTAATGGCGGAAATGAGCTCGCGCATGAACCTCGGGGGACACACGCCGCCCATGTCCTTGAGGCCGAGGATGATCGTCTTCTCGGTCTGCTTGCGGCTGAGGCCCGCCGCCTCGGAACACATGCGGATGATCTCGTCGGTCACGGTCATGTAGCGCTCGACCGTGAACCCCTTGGCCCAGGACAGGGAGATCGCGGGCTCGAAGATGTTCCGCTTCGAGTTCATGGCGACTTCGGCGAAAGGCCGCATATTATCAACATGGTTGAGGAAGTCGAAACAGCGGATGATTTCGTAGTGCTCGTTGATCATCTCGCCGGTCAACCGCATGACGTTCTTGGGCTGCGGCTTGTAGCCCAAAATGTTGGTGGACCGGATGAGAATCTGCTTGAGGGTGTCGGGCGCGAACTTGTTCCACTCGGCCGCCTCGGTGAAGGGATAGGTCATATTGGCGAGCATGGCCACGTGGAAGTGCGCCCCGCCGCCGTTCTCCAGGGAGAAGAAGCCGCACTTGTCGAGGGAGGGACCGATGATGCGGTCCTCGGCCAGACGGAACCGGTTGCCGCTGTTGGACTGGGTGATGTCGCGGGTCGTGGTGTCCGTCATGTGGATAATCCCTGCCTCGCGGTCCGTGCGCAGGGTGTCCAGGATGGCGTCGCGGTCCATCTTGCGCGAAAAGCGCGGCTCGAACCAGGAGGACACCTCAGGCGGCTTGGCCAGGTGGAACCGGCCCACTCGCCTGTCCTCGCGGCCCCGGTATTCACCGAGCTGGACGTACTTGTTGTAGCCCTGGGCCGAGATCTCGGCCACCAGCCGGGTCAGGCGCAGGGAATCCGGCTCGCGGTCGGAGTAGTCCATGAGCTCGGCGTAGTTCTGACGGACGAAATTTGTATCGTAGTCCGCGTCGATGAACCGCTGATGGTCGATGATCTTGCGGTGGAAGGGAATGGTCGTCTTCACCCCGCCGATCATGTACTCGCGCAGGGCCCGGCTCATCAGGGCCACGACCTTTTTCCAGGAGTTGCCGTAGGCGATCAGCAGGGAGGCCGCGGAGTCGTAGTTGGACGGAAAGCGGTAGCCGTCGCCCACGCAGGAGTCGATGCGGATGCCCTGACCACCGGGCGAGACATACCGGGTAAGGCGCCCGGAGTTGGGTTCGAAATGCTTCTGCGGATCCTCACAGTTGATGCGGCACTGCATGGCCCACTGGAACGGCTTGGTGTTCTCTTCGTTCAGGCGCAGCTTGGATCCAAAGGCGATGGCGATCTGCTCTTCGACCAGGTCGATGCCGTAGCGGCATTCGGTGATGCCGTGCTCCACCTGGAGGCGGGTGTTGACCTCGATGAGGTACGGCACGCCGTCGCCGTCCACCAGAAACTCGACGGTGGCCAGGGAGTAATAGCCCACGGCCGAGACCAGGCGCCGGGCGTAATCCTTGAGCTGTGCGCGCAGCTCTGGGTTGAACTTGGGCCACGGGGACGGAGTGATCTCGATGAGCTTCTGGTGGTTGCGCTGGACCGTGCAGTCGCGCTCGTCCATGCAGAACACGTTGCCGTACTGGTCCGCGATGACCTGAATCTCGATGTGGCGCACCGAGGTCAGCAGCTTCTCCACGTACAGGCGGGGGTTGCCGAAGGAGGCCTGGGCCAGGGCCGAAGCCTTGGAAAAGGCGTTTTCGAGGTCCTCTTCCTGATAGACCTCGTAGATGCCGCGGCCACCGCCGCCGCCCTCGGCCTTGAGCATCACCGGGAAGCCGATCTCCTGGGCGATCTTGCGCGCCTCGGGGATGGACACGGCTCCTTCGGAGCCGGGAACAACGGGCACGCCCTGCTCGATGGCCAGCTTGCGCACGGCTACCTTGTTGCCCAGAATGCGCATGGGCTCCTGCTCGGGGCCAATGAAAATTATCCCTTCCTTGGCGCATTTGGCCGGGAAGGAGTCGTCTTCGGAACAGAACCCCCAACCCGGATGGATGGCGACCACGTTGTTGGCCTTGGCCTCGTGTATGATTCTGTCCTGATCAAGATACGCACGGGGATCGGAGCCGAGCATCAAGAGCTCGTTGGCCCCGGAGGACGCCGGAGAGGTTTTATCGACATCGGTGGCGGTCATTATCGCCTTGGCGTTGAACATTTCGGTGATGGAACGGCAGATGCGCCTGGCCGGGATACCCCGGTTGGCCACCAGTATCCGCTTCCCCTTGACCTCTTCAAGTACCTGTTCAAAGGACTTCGGCTGCATGAATCTCACTGGTCTCCTACGACAGAAATGACTGAAAATACCCTTATGCCCGTCCCGCCCCATGCGGAACCTGGAGAGGAAATATCGATCCCGAGTACAGCACCGATTCTTCTCCGCCACGACGCAGAACAAGTCCACCATTCAAGGAAAGGCCCGCCAAAAGAGCCTCGTAGGAGCTATCGTCTCCTTCCTTGACCAAGATAGTTCGTCCGAACCAGGCGAGCTTGCTCTCGAACATTGAGATGAATCGAGGGGGTGGAATCTCGTCGAGCATTACTGCATACACGGTTTTCCCTTGGTTTACAAGCTGATCGAGGAGGGCTGCGGGACCGGCCGAAAAGAACGGCAGCCTGATTTTCGCGGCAGGCACCGAATGATCTTCGCGCATTTGCGCGTCCTCCGGACAGTCGGCGAGATTCAGCCCCACGCCGACGATGGACGTACCGTTTCGCTCTTCGATCAACATTCCGCCAACCTTGCGCCCATCCTGGAGAATGTCGTTCGGCCACTTGACCCGGAGATCCGCGCCCAGGCCGCCCAGGACCTCGCTGACCACGTGCCCGGCCACCAATGGCAGGAGGGCGGACAGGGCCTCGGACCACGGTCCCTCGGCGGGCGCGGGCGGGAGCACGATGGAGGCGTGCATGTTGCCGGCCAGAGACGCCCACGGACGCCGCAACTGTCCCCGGCCCCGCGTCTGCCGGACGCCGATCACGGCACCCCACGGGCCAAGCAGTCCGTCGGCGACCAGCCGGGCGGCCAGCTCCATGGTGCTGGTGCAGGTCCGGGCCACGACCACGGTGCCGTGTGCAAGACCGCCCCCCCTCAGCCAGCCCGACGGAATCGCGTTCCCTTCCGCAGGCGTCCAGGGGCCGTAACCACGCAGGTCGGCCTGCCAGAGTGGATGCACCGGCGGCGTATCGGCGGACGCCGGTTCCATGAGAAAAATTCCTTGTGGAAGCATGAGTTACCTTGTGCTACACGTGGGCAATGAAAGTGTACCTGGCTGGCGGCGCGGTCCGCGATCTCCTGCTCGGCAGGCCCCTGCACGACAGGGATTACCTGGTCATGGGATCCACCCGCGAGGAGTTCCTCGGGGCCTTTCCCGACGCCCGTGAAGTGGGCCGGACCTTTCCGATCTTCCTGGTGGACGGCCTGGAGTTCTCCTTCCCCAGGGCAAACTCCCTGAATGAAGAATTAGAATCCCGCGACCTGACTGTCAATGCACAACTGCTCGACGAGGACGGTGAACTCATCTGCCACCCGCAGGGATTCGACGACCTCGCGGCGCGCGTCCTGCGTCCCGCCTCGCCCCACTCCCTGACCGAGGACCCCCTGCGGGTCCTGCGCGCGGCCCGCTTCGCCGCTCAACTGCCGACGTTCACCCCCCACGCGGAGCTGATCGAAGCCATGCGCGAAGTCGGCACCTCGGGACGGCTCGAAGCCCTCTCGGCCGACCGGGTGGTGCCGGAGTTGCGCAAGGCCCTGGAGAGCCCCAAGCCCGGCAACTTCCTGCGTCTGCTGGCCGAGGCGGACTGCCTGCTGCCGTGGTTCCCGGAGTTCGAGACCGCCCGGTCCGTCCCGGCGGGCCCCCTGCCCTACCACGACAGCGATGTGCTGACACACACCTGCCGGGTCATGGACGACCTGGCCGGGGACCCCGTGGCGGTCTGGATGGGTCTGGCCCACGACCTGGGCAAGATCCTGACGCCCAGAGAGCGGCTGCCTCGCCATTACGGCCACGACCTGGCGGGCGTCCCTCTGGCCGAGACCGCCGCCCTGCGGCTGCGCATGCCCAACGAATACAAGACCGCGGGCATGAAGGCCGCGCGCTGGCACATGACTGCGGCCCGCTACGGGCATTTGCGCCCCGGCACCAGGGTGGACCTGCTCATGGACCTGCACCTTTCCCGTACCCTTGCGCCCCTGTTCAAGCTCGTCCGGGCCGACCATGGCGAGGACCATATCGAACGCGCCCGCAAGGAACTGAAGGTCATCTTGCCGGTCCGGCTCGCCCCGGAGGACATGAACCACGGGGCCGAATCCGGGGAAAAGCTGCGCATGCTTCGGGCGCAGGCGCTGCGCAACGGCTGACCTCCGGCCAACGGTTTTGACAAATATTCCACAACCGTCTAATAATTCGTCATCCTGCACAAGACAGGCGAATTCAAACGACAACCATCCGTGATACATGAGGAATCCGCATGAGACTCGTGACCCGCTCCGACTTCGACGGCTTGGCCTGCGCCACCCTTCTCAAACACCTTGGCATCATTGACGATTATCTGTTCGCCCATCCCAAGGATCTGCAGGACGGCCGGGTGGAGGTGACCGGTGACGACATCCTGGCCAATGTGCCCTATGTAAAAGGGTGCGGCCTGTGGTTCGATCACCACACCAGCGAGCAGGACCGGCTGGGCGACATCGAATTCGAGGGCGCGAGCAAGCCCCTGCCGAGTTGTGCGCGGGTGGTCTACGAGTATTACGGCGCGGACAAATTTCCGGCCGCCTGCGAGAATTTCATCAAGGCCGTGGACAAGGTGGATTCCGCGAACCTGACCGTGGAGGAGATCACCCACCCCACGGACTGGATTCTGCTCGGCTTCATCATGGACCCCAGGACCGGACTCGGCCGCTATCGGAACTACCGCATCAGCAACTACCAGCTCATGCTCGACATGATCGAGTACTGCCGCACCATGACGGCGCGGGAAATCCTTGAAATCAACGACGTAAAGGAACGCGTGGACAAATATTTCGAGGACGGCGAGGACTTCGTCAAAATGCTCCGGGACAACGCCGAGGTACACGGCGACGCGGTGGTCATGGACCTGCGCCGCCAGGACCCCATCTACTGCGGCAACCGGTTCATGGTCTATACCCTGTTCCCGGAGTGCTCCGTCAGCGTGCGCGTCATCTGGGGATTCAAGAAACAGAACGTAGTCCTGACCGTGGGCCATTCCATCCTCAACCGAACCAGCAAGGTGGATGTGGGCGCGCTGATGCTCACCCTGGGCGGCGGCGGACATCGGGCCGTGGGCACCTGCCAGGTCCCGGAGGCCGCAGTCCCCGAGGCCCTGGAAAAGATTCTCGCCCGGATCAACGCGGCCTAGAGGCCGGACTTATCGCCCCCGGAACGTATCCATGACCTTGCGGACGTCGTCCCGGCGATCATCATAGACGCGCTTGCAAAACCGCTTGATGGCGGGCCTGACTTCATTTACCGGCGGTAGCTCGACGACCTCGGGGAAACAGTACCCGTCGAAATCGATAGGCATGAAACACATGTCGCTGTCCACCCCCTCCCCCTTTCGGTAACAGACGTCTCCAAGGAGGTCCTCCCGCTCCATCTGCTCGGGATTCATGTTCTTCAGTTCACGCAGCATGGACGACACGGACCGGTCGTTGTTGGCCTTGTGGATCTTCTCGTTGATGATGTCGGCGATCTCTTCCAGCCGCTTGTAGTGCATGGTCATCCGCTTTCGGCCGGGCCGCTTGGGATCGTTGTAACAGCGCCCGTGGAGATAGTCCCGGATGGCGTCGAAGAGCCCCCGATAGGCCGTTTCCACGCAGGTGATGTACCGCCCCTTGCCGGTCAGGGCGAAGGGCAGGGATTCATGGACCAGGACGGGGGCCTCTTCGGCCAGGGGGATACGGCAGGGGTCGAGGCCGAGTTCGGCGCAAAAGCCGTCCGCCGTGGCTTCGTCCAGGAGCAGGAGGCGCAGGGTCGCAGCTGCCCGGAACAGATTCTCGATCACGGGCAAGAACTCCTTGACCATGGCGGCGTAGGCCTCCAGGGCGTTGTCCAGTTCCTTCCTGTCGCCGAAAAAACTCTCGGCCATGTCCGAAATCACATCCGCTTGCAATTGGTCGGCAAAATCATTGATGTCTGACACGATTCCTCCGCTTTCAGGGCTTTTTTTCACCCACAAGTACCATTTTTCCCCCAAATCATTCCATGGTCAATATATTTACATTGATTCAAGCGCTCAAACCCACTAAGGTTCCTCCGTCCCATAAGCCAAGACCAGGAGCCATCATGTTACTCGACGAACACAATAGCAAACTCCTCTTCGAAACGGCCACAATCCCCGTCCCCAAAGGAACGACGGTCTTCCCGGGGGAAGAAGACGATTTCGCCCCCGGCTATCCCCTGCCCTGGTTTCTCAAGGCCCAGGTCCTGTCCGGCGGGCGCGGCAAGTCCGGCGGCATCCTGCGCATCGACGACCCCGCCGAATTCCCGGCCAAGGCCAGGAAACTGTTCGGCCGCGAGATCAAAGGAGAATCGGTGCCCTTCATCCGGGTCGAACCGGGCGAGGACATCACGCACGAGTTCTACCTCTCCCTGACCGTCTCCCGGGAGCGGCGCTGCATTCTGCTGACCGCCGGCCGCCAGGGAGGCGTGGAGGTCGAAAAACTGGGCGCGGACAACCTCCTGGTCCAGGAGATCGGCCTGCCCGGCGGCCCGGCCCCGCACCAGGTCCGGGCGGCCTTCTTCCACCTCGGACTGGACAAGGATCGGTTCAAGGATTTCGCCGGGCTCCTGGATGCTCTTTTCCGGTGCCTGCTCGACAACGGCCTGCTCATGGCCGAAATCAATCCCTTGATCCTCACCCCGGACGGCCGCCTGGTGGCCCTGGACGGCAAGGTGGAGATGGACGACAATTTCGTGGACCTGCACCCCGAGGCCGAGGCGTACTACCAGCGCGAGCACGCCGCGCCCGAGGAGAATCTGGCCCGAGACGCCGGGCTCTCCTTTGTCCGGCTGCCCGGATGGGTCGGGCTGATGGTCAACGGCGCGGGGCTGGCCATGGCCACCATGGACCTGCTCAACTTCTCGGGCCTGCCCGCCAGCAATTTCCTGGACCTGGGCGGCGCGGCCGATCAGAAACGCATGGAGACCGCCCTGGAGCTGCTCTTCGGCGACACCCAAGTTAAGGCCATTTTTATCAATCTATTCGGCGGGATACTTTCATGCGAGAAGGTCGCCCTGGCCATGCAGGGGGCCCTCGGGGGCAAATCCCCGGAGAAGCCCATAGTGGTCCGCATGTCCGGCAAGGACGCCGAAGCCGGACTCAAGATCCTTCGGGAATTGAACGCGGACAACCTGCACATGGCCGGAGACATGCAGGCGGCCATCGCCATCCTGGATACCATCCGGCCCCCCCAAACCGAGGCCGTGGACTATCCCGCCCCCCTGGATCTCCCCCTGGGCCCGCGTCCCGCTCCCACGGGCTGGCAAAGCGAGACGATCTTCGCCGTCGACGCGGACACGCCTATTCTGGTCCAGGGCATCACCGGCCGCGAAGGCCAGTTGCACACCCGGCTCATGCAGGAATACGGAGCCAACGTGGTGGCGGGCGTAACCCCGTTCAAGGGCGGTCAGGAGATCCTCGGCGTCCCGGTCTACAACTCCATCGCCGAAGCCCGGCGCGCTCACGACATCGGCGCGTCCATCATCTTCGTGCCCCCGCGCATGGCCGCCGATGCCGTGGCCGAAGCCGCGAGCAACGAAATCCCGTGGACCGTGTGCATCACCGAGGGCATCACCCAACACGAGATGCTGGCCGCCTTCGGGCGGGCCAAGGGCTCGCCGACCCGCATCGTCGGCCCGAACACGCCGGGCATCATCGTTCCCGGCCGGACCAAGATCGGCATCATGCCGACCATGCCGTTCATGCCCGGACCTGTGGCCGTGCTCTCCCGCAGCGGCACCCTGACCTACGAGGTGGCCGACCGCCTGACCAGGGCCGGAATCGGCCAATCCATATGCGTGGGCATCGGCGGTGATCCGTTTATCGGAGTCGATTTTGTTGATATGTTCGAAATGATACGAAATCACGACCAGACCAGGGCCGTGATCGTCCTTGGTGAAATCGGTGGACAGGCGGAAGAGAATCTGGCTGAATACGTCGTCCGCACGGGATTCGACAAACCGGTCATCTCGTTCATCGCCGGACAGACCGCCCCTGCGGGCAAACGGCTGGGCCACGCCGGAGCCATATTGGAGGCAGGCGGCGGCATACAAGCCAAACTCGAAACCATGGGCAAGGCCGGATTCGCGGTCTGCCCCAGCCTGGAAGCCGTTGCTGAGACGACGGCAAGGGCTTTGGAATAAAAGAGGTTTACGTTGAAGGTACTGCTCCTAGACTTGGGCAAGATCATGCGCGGCGGACAACGCCAGGTATATTATCTGGCGCGGGCTCTGCACCGTGCCGAACGGTTCGACCCCCTGGTCGCGGTGCCCGGGGACTCGCCGCTCAAGCCCCTGCTCATGGCCGACGGCATCCCCTTCACCGAGCTCCCCGGCCACACCGACTACAATCCAATGAATATCCTCCGGGTGCTCGGGATCGTCAAATCCTTCAATCCGGACGTGGTCCACACCAACGACGCCAAGGGTGCGTCCCTGGGCGCCATGGCCAAGAAGATGCACAACACCTTCCGGCTGGTCCACAGCCGCCGCGTGTCCTACCGCCTCAAGCCCGGCTGGAGCAAGAACAAGTACCTCCTGGGCGACGTCCTGGTGGCCGTCAGCCGCGAAATCCAGGAGGTCCTGGTGGACTGCGGCGTGCCCGAGGAAAAAACCACGGTCATCCACAGCGGCATCGACCCGGCCATGTACACCACCGAGTCGCGCCATCACCCGGTGCTGACCCTCGGTGCCGTGGGCGCGCTCAGCTCGCAAAAGGGGTTCGAGGTTCTCATCGAGGCGCTGGCCCACCTGCGCAAGTCCCCGGACATGCCGGACTGGCAGTGCATGATTGCGGGCGAAGGCCCCCTCCAGCAGGATCTCAAGAAGCAGGCCGAAAAGCTCAACCTGGCGGACTCCATCCTCTTCCTCGGCTATCGGGACAGCCGCGAAGTCCTGCCCGAGATCGACATCCTGACCGTCCCGTCCGTGGACGGCGAAGGGTCGAACGCGGTCATCAAGGAAGGCTGGGCCACCCGGACCCCGGTGATCACATCGGACCTGCCCTCCAACCTCGAACTGGTCAGCCACGAGCGCGACGGCCTGGTCTTCAGGAACCGCGACGCGGCCGACCTGGCCGCGTGTATCGTCCGGCTGGTCAACGACCGGGAACTCTGCGACCGGCTGCTCGCGGGCGGCGCGGAATCCGTCATCGACTACACGGACGTGAAAATGGCCGACCGGTACATGTCCCTGTACAAAGGGCTCCGGGGCTGAGCCGCCGCCAAATGCGGTGAGCGCTCCCCGCTTACCGGAGTCATTTGAATTCTCCGTCCAGGATCAGGTGGGAAAAGTAGCCCAGCACAAAGGCTGCGTAAAATGGCGCAAACTGCCGGACGAGCCCTTGCGCCTGCATGAAGAAAGGAATGACCAAGATGGGCAGGGGGACCACCAGCATGGCCCACCAGGTATGGGTCCAGCCCCGGTGCGAGCCCACGGCGGGAAGCATGGAGAAGAGCCCGAACCAGGCGGCCCAGACATACAATCCCTTGATGATCAGCCCCAGGTCCACGAGCACGAAGACCGCGTAGTAAAGATTCTGCCCCTTGGAGTTGGTGTCCACGTCCGGGAACAGCGCCCCGAGCAGACAGAAGCCGAGCAGTCCCGCGGCCAGGAGCGGCTCGAAGACCATCCAGCCCAGCAGGACCACGCCCACCAGGCCCATGATGCCAAAGAACAGCCCTCCGGCCAAATGTCCTCTATAATCGGGCATGGGAAAAGGCGATACGGCTGCCGAGGCTAGACGCAGACGCTGCGCAGGACGAACTCCCTGGCCTCGGCGAACAGGCCGGGGATGTCGTAGGGCGTCAGGAACCGGGTGCGGACCGCGCCGACGATGACGCCGTAGACCATGAAGGCCGTCTGGGGGACCGGCAGGTCCCTGATGGAGCCGTCCTCGATTCCGCGCCGCAGGATGTCCTCGATGATGTGGATGAGATTCAGGAATTTGGCCGCGATCTTCTCGCGGTCCAGGTCCGGGTTGTCGTCGCTGAACGGCGAACACCGGATGATCGTGGGGAAGGTCTTTTCGTGTTCGATGGTGAAATCCAGGTAGGCCCTGACAAAGGTGCCCATGGCCTCGCAGCCGCTGGCCGTCTCGTCGGTGGCCTGGCGCAGGGTGGTGACCATGTCCTTGATCAGTTCGGCCCCGGCCTCCATGAACAGGTTTTCCTTGGACTCGTAGTAGTGAAAAACCAGGCCCGAAGCCACGCCGGCCTGCTCGGCGACCATTTTCATGGTCGTGCCCGCATAGCCGCAACGGGCGAACAATTCCTGGGCTGCCAGCAGGATCCCTTCCTTCTTCGTCATTCGGCACTCCCTCTCAGGTCGCTATTCTTGAAAAATGAATGCCATTGATTAGTACGTCAATCCGGTTTGTTCAAGGGCTAATTCAACCCGCGGCGGCAAAACAAAAGGGGCGGTGGCCGAAGCCGCCGCCCCTCTGACTTTCGCGGTTGTCTACTACATGGCGCTGGAGGTCTGCAACTCCTCGATCTGCTTGTCGATTTCCTGTTGCAAACGATCAGGCAGCCCCATGATGTCGGTGTTCAAAAAGCCGCGCACGATGGTCGAGGTAGCCTCGTCCTCGTCCATGCCGCGGGCCATGAGATATTCGATCTCCTCCTGGGCGATCTTGCCCACCGAGGCCTCGTGGGAGAGCTCCACGCCCTCGACCGTGCCGTCCAGTTCGGGGATGGCCCAGATGCGCCCGCCGCCGAGGATCAGCCCCTGGCATTCCAGATGGCCTTTGCTCGGCACGTTGTGGGCGGCGATGTGGCCCCGGTTGATGATCGTGCCGCCCGCGGCGATGGTCCGGGCGATGATCTCGCACCGGGTGTTCGGGGCGTTCATGACCACGCGGTTGCCCATGTCCAGCAACGAGCCTTCGGTGGCCACCACCACGGAGTTGAAACGGGCCACGGAGTCCGGGCCGTTCAGGGTGATGGCGGGATACATCTGCAGATCCTTGACCGGTTTGAGCAGGACGTAGTTGTTCAGGAACTTGCCGCCCTCCTCGACCATGCCCGCCGAACGCGGCCGCACGGCCACGGAGTCGGACCAGTTGTGGACCATGGTGAAGGTCAGCGACGCGTTCTTCTTGACGAAGAACTCGGAGATGCCCAGGTGCGCGCCGGACCTGGTGCCGTGGGCCACGGAACAGCCGGTGATGATGTGCGCCTCGGCCCCCTCCTCGATGATCACGAGATTGTGGACGTTCTGGCCCACGTTCTCGGATTTGAGCATGAGGCAGGACTGGATGGGGTCCTTGATCTTGGCCCCGGCCTTGACCCGGATGAAATAGCCGCCGTGCAGGTTGTCGTAGGCGGACCGGGTGAACTCGTCCTTGTCCTTGTCCACCAGGGTCCAGAAGTACTCCTTGAGGCCGTCGTACTTCTTCAGGGCGTCCTTGATGTCCATGATCTCCACGCCCTCGTCCCTGGACTGGCAGTGTACAGCGGACTGGTCCATCTGCAGGTAGGAAGCGGACCGGGTGGACAGGTCCGAGACCACGCCCGCCATGAGCAGTTGGTCCTTGTCCTCGTCGGACAGGGCGTTCAGATCGGCGATGGCCTCCTGGTTGAGGCCGTCAAACTTGAAATTCTTCAGATCGACTTTACTCATATCAATTCTCCCGTGCCGGACTAGTTCATGCAGCGGACACATTCCTGGTAGCCGTGCTCCCGGATGTGGTCCAGAATGTCTCTGGGACGGCCTTCGCAGCACAGATGCCCCTGGTACAGGACCTGGCCCCGGTCGGCGTTCACGTAGTCGAGGATATACCCGGTGTGGGTGATGATCAGCCCGGCGGTCTTGACCCGCTCCTTGCGCTCCTTGAGGCTCAGGTCCGGAGCCACGCTGAACTTGCCGTCCAGGACGTCCCTGGCCACCTTGCCCACGAGCTGCATGTTCTCCATGTCCACGCCGGACTCGGGCTCGTCGAAGAGCACCAGGTCGGGCTGCTGGGCCATGAGCTGAAGCAATTCGGAACGCTTGATCTCGCCGCCCGAGAAGCCCGCGTTGATGTCGCGGTCGAGGAAATCGCCCATGTTCACGGTCTCGGCCAGCAGGTCCGTGTTGACATGGCCCTTGCGCGAACACATCTGGACCAGGTGGCGGGTGCGCAGGCCGTGGATGGTCGGCGGCCGCTGGAAGGACATGCCCATGCCCAGTCGGGCGCGCTCGTACATCGGGGCGTCGGTGATGTCCTCGCCCTTGAAGATGATCTTGCCCTTGGTCACCTCATAGCCGGAAAAACCCATCAGGGTCATGAGCAGGGACGTTTTGCCCGAACCGTTGGGGCCGAACAGGATGAAGGTCTCCCCGTCGTTTATCTGTAGGTCGATCCCTTGCAGGACCTCTTTGTCGCCGATGTTGACATGCAAGTCTTCAATGGTCAGCATGTAATTCCTCGCTTTGAATGATGTGCAACAGGCTCATTACTCAAGCACGTCGCGGAAGTCCAGCGCTCGCTGCGCCGGCGGCACCAACCACTCCCCTCTGGGGGTTTCGAATATACTCGGCTCGACCAAAGGAAGGTTACATGATGGGCAAAAAACGCATGAACAACCTTGGCGATCTCAAGCAGATCAAATTCAAGAAGGAAAAAGAGGACATCTATTCCCTCCCATACGAGAAAAATGAGCCTCCAAAGGAAAAAGTCAACCCCGAGACCGAGCCCGAAGCCGAGGAAATCTTCATGGCCGCCATGCAAGGCGTGCAGCGCATGGAAGGCTCCAGCGGCCGCCAAGTCCCCCCCGCCGTCGCTTCCGGCCCGACCCAGACCATCTCGGCCGAAGACGAAGCCGGCAACGACCTGGACCGCTTCATGCGCGGGGACATCGAGTTCGAACTCGAATACACCGACGAGTTCATGTACGGATACGTGCGTGGTCTGGACATCAAGATATTCCAACGGCTCAAGGCCGGTTCCTTGAGTCTGGCCGCCCACCTGGATCTGCACGGCATGACTTCGGACCAGGCGCGCGACTCCCTGCTCTTCTTCATCCGGGAGTCCTATCTCCAGGGGTACCGCTGCGTGCTGGTGGTCACCGGACGGGGCCGAAACTCCCCCGGCGGCCAGCCCGTCCTGCGCACCGAGGCGGAAAGCTGGCTGACCAAGGAGCCGCTCAGACGCGTGGTCCTTGCCTTTTGCACGGCCCAGCCCAGGCACGGCGGGGCGGGCGCCCTCTACGTGCTGCTGCGCAAGCAGAAGAAGACAGAGGGCAAAGTCCGCTGGGACAAGATGATGAACTGGGAGGAGTAACCGTGAAAACGGCCCGTGAACGAAAAACCCCCGCCCTCTCGGGCGGGGGTTTTTATTTCGTCTCTAGGCTTGCGCCGGTGCGGCGGCCTCTTCCGGGGCCGGGGCGCGGTCGGCTCCGCCCAGCCCGGCCATATCCTTGGCGATGGCCAGCTCCTCGGCGGAGAAGATCTTGTTGATGTCGATGATGATGATGAACTGCTCGTTCTGGCGGCCCATGCCCTTGATGTACTCGGCGTTGATGGCCGCGCCCATCTTGGGTGCGGGTTCGATGGTGTCCGGGGTCATCTCGAAGACCTCGCGCACGGAATCGACCAGCGCGCCCATGACCGTGAACTCTCCCTCGTACTCAATCTCCACGATAATGATGCAGGTGTCCACCGTGTCCTCGCCCTTGGACATGCCCAGCTTGAGCCGCATGTCCACCACGGGCACGGCGTGGCCACGCAGGTTGATGACGCCGCGCATGAATTTGGGCGTCCTCGGAATCTTGGTGATGGAAGTCAGCTCCAGGACCTCGCGGACCGTTCCGATATCCAGGGCGAAGATCTCCTTGCCCAACGTGAAGGTCAAAAACTGATTGATGTCTTTCAGAGCTTCATCAGCCATGCCAACCCCCTGATTGCTTTTACATTATGTGATGATTCACCCGAAGCGGCCGCACCGGTCGGCACACTTGCCCCTTCAGGGGTTATCCAGCGTTCCTGCCTTGTTATTATACACACCTGGAGAGAAACGCCATTATAAATCTCCGCTCCGGAAAGCGCTCTCCTCCGTCGAGGGCAGGGACAATCCCCAAAAAAAACGCCAAGTTGACTTTTTTTCTTAAAAAACCGTTGACAACAAACCCGTGCACGGCTAGTTACTCACTTCGCGTCGGGATGTAGCGCAGTCTGGGAGCGCACTTGAATGGGGTTCAAGGGGTCGAAGGTTCAAATCCTTTCATCCCGACCAAACGATGAAGTACCCGGCGGGCCGACCAAAGGTCGACCCGCCATTTCATCGAAAACAGCCGGAACGCTGCTGTAGCTCAATCGGTAGAGCGCGTCCTTGGTAAGGACGAGGTAGGCGGTTCAATCCCGCCCAGCAGCTCCACATATCAAAGAAAATCGCCTCTCTCACGAGAGGCGATTTTATTTTGCCTACTGAGCTAGAATATCAAGACAAATCCTCTTGATTGTAAACTGCACATTGATAGCCTAAAAAACCTGTCAATATGCAATGTTATGCTTTTTTTACCCGCTGAGTATCCTTTTCTTCCTTTTTCAACATTGGCCGAAAACCCGTGTTAGGCTGTTCGCAAATCAAAACAGCCCTCAAGGGTGAAAGGAGAACAGACATGGGTAAGAAGACCTTGGTACAGCACACCGGTGATGATCAGTTGATCTATGGAATGCCCAAGCACATGGTGTGAATTTCTACGAAGGATAGTCTGGCAAAATGGCAACAAGCCCAAAATGAAGGAGGAGGAGGACCAAAGCAACCAGAGCAATCTGACGTGGAAGGGAAGTGCTACTGGACAATTCTTCCGAAACCCAATGCCTGTAACGAATGCAAGGCATTGGCAGGGAAAAAGTTTTTGAAGGAGCCGGAGCGTCCACATCCCAACTGCAAATGTGAAATTAAGAAGCATCCGTTGCGAAGACCTACTCGATATATTAATGGGTCTATAACCGGACACGAGTGGCTCAGGTTTGAAGGGGGTAAAAACATCACGATTCACTTGACGGGAGTATGGGGTGGTATCACAACGGGAGTGTGGATTGAAGTCAACGGTGAATCCCAAGAGACCGTTGCCTGCCCGCCGAGGACCGTCCACACCATCAACCTCACAGGCGATGGCAATCCTCCAATAATCTGGACTATTCGTTTTCTCGCTCTTGGGTCAGACAATGTTCAAGTCGACTACACCATTGTATATGAAGATTGGAGCGACAAATAAACTACTCTTGGTGGCTACTATTGCCTGTTGCATTTTGGCTTGTGCAAAGCCGTCTTCTGCATGTGATCTTTTTCTGCAGTGTAAGGACATTGAGCGGATTGTGGTCAGCAGGGGAACGGACTACCTACCAAATGGCCAGGGGAAAAAAGTTTTTGTCGTATGCGTTGACATAAGTTCATCAATGGTAAACCTAAAAGAATTTATGGAAAAATGTAATAGCGAATCAGTCGTTGTAAAAATAAAAAATTTTTCTGTAGACGTGCCAAAGCGAAACTTTCCTGGTGGGCAATCGTTCTGCATTGTCAGAATGAGGCCTCAGGACGCTTTGGATATCGCCAGAAATATCTGCCAAGAGAAGGTGAAATCATTTCTATCGGAATGACGTCCCGCAGGTTGGCCTAGCAGCTATTGAAATAACCAACTCGAAATGGCACACTGACACCGGTCAACCTTTTGGTGAATCGGATGTCCTTAACACCTATCCAACATCACTGATGAAATGTTGACAGAAAAACAAAAAGTCAAAGAATTTAATGGTGGTAGCGTATGTTCCCGGCATGACATCCAAGATGCCTTATTTATCTTCCATATCACAGTAGCTTGGATAACCTCCCCCAGCGTAAGGACGAGGTAGGCGGTTCAATCCCGCCCAGCAGCTCCATATATTTAAAGAAATCGCCTCTCTCAGAGAGGCGATTTCTTTTGTGCCTTGGTTTAAGCCGTCAACGCCTGTTTCTCGACTGTCTTCCATACATTGTCAGCCGTTGCTATCGAAGATCGTGCCTGTGGTCCGGGCCACGAGGTCGGCCAGGAGCTGTTCCAGGGAATAATCCGGGTCGGACGGCTTGCGTAGCTGGGCGGCTTGGTCCAGAAGCTGAGCCTGGCTCTCCAGGTTGAGCTGCTGCGACTGGAGGCTGTCCTCCTTGCCCTGGTAGACGTCCAGGATGGCCGACATCTCGCTCTGTAGGGACTGGACGTAACCGAGCTGGGTGGCCCGGGTGCCCGAGTCGCCCAGGTCCGCGCCGGTGAGATCGGTCCAGGCCACGCCGCTGGACGGGGTGTCCACGGAATGGAAGGTGATGTTGAAACCGCCGCTCTTGGAAGATTGGATGTAGACGTTGCCGTTGGCGTCGATCTGGTCCGTTCCCCACTGAGAGGAATCGAGCACCGCGATGCCGTTGAAGTCCGCGCCGGAAATGGTCCCGGTGATCTTGTCCCGGAGCGCGTCGAAGTCGCTCTGGACCACGGCGCTGGTGCCGTCCAGCTCGCCGGTATTGATCTTGTCGATCATGTCCTCCATGTCGTTCAGGGCGTCCACGATGGTGCCCATCTCGGTCCGGGCCACGCCCATCATGGACGCGGCCTCGCCCACGTTGCGCGAGGCCTGGCGCACGGCCGAAGCATCGCCCCGCAGTTGTCCGCTGATGGCCTCCTCGAATGGGTTGGTGAAGGTGGCCGCCCGAACCGGCTCGCCCAGGACCAGGCTGCGCAGGTTCTGCCCCACGCTGGACGCCCCGAACAACTGATTGGTCAGCATGTCCTGCTGCAATAGCTGCAACGAATAGTCGTAGAGGAAGCTCTTCTCTATGTCGGTCAGGGCCATGTCGTCTCCCGGTGGCTACAATTCACCAAGAGCGTTATCGGCATCCCTACCATAAACTTTAGGGATTGTGAGCGCGTAACGTCTGCTCGTCATTTCGAGACAAGCCGACGCCCGGTAACGCCATAACATATTGTAGTTACGGATTATTATATCGTCCTGGGCAACTCCAGGCTCTCGGGAGCAAAGAAAAGGCCGGCTTGCGCCGGCCTCAAGAAAGAGGAAGGCTCCCCTCGGAAGGGGCGTTATTGGACGAACTCGGCCATCTTGGCAAAGACCGGGTGGCCGCTGTCGTAACGCTCGACGATGAGCACGTCCTCCAGCTTATCCACCTGCTTGATCATCTGGTCAAGGCGATCGTCGGCATCCACCAGGAGCCATATCTTGCTGGTCCCGCCGCCGTTGACCGGCATGCAGGCGATGCCCTCGACGTTGTATGCCCGGCGCGCGAACAGGCCGCAGATGTGGGACATGACGCCGGGATGGTTGTTCACGGACAGTTCGATGACGGTCTGTTTACACATGGTTCTCACCTCCGATCATTTGGGAATTGGCCGCACCGGGGGCCACCATGGGGTAGACGGGCTCGTCCGGGCTGATGGGCACGTGGATCAGCGCCGGGCCGGGCTCGGCCAAGGCCTGGGCCAGGGTTCCCTCGGGGTCTTCGCAGTTGCCCAAGTCAAAGGTCCTAATCCCGAATCCGTCGGCAATCTTCATGAAATCAACGCACTTGCAATAATCGGACGCAACGTAGCGCTTGCCGTAAAAGAGGTCCTGCTGCTGGCGAACGAGGCCGAGGGCGTTGTTGTTGGTCAGGATGATCTTGACCGGGATGTCGTACTCCATGGCCGTGGCCAGGTCCTGGATGTTCATCATGATGGAGCCGTCGCCCGAGAAGCAGATGACCGGCTTGTCCGGGGCGGCCAGGGCAGCGCCCAGGGCGGCGGGCATGCCGAAGCCCATGGTCCCGAGGCCGCCGGAGGTCAACCAGTGGCGAGGCTGGGTGAAGGGATAGACCTGTGCCGTGCGCATCTGGTGCTGGCCCACGTCGGTGCAGACGATGGCCTGGTCCCCGACCAGCTCGGCGGCCTTGAGGATGACGCCGTAGGGCGAAGTCGGGTCGTCCGCGCCCGGAACGATCATGGGATGGGCGGCCTTGAGGGCCTCGATCCGACTGTTCCATTCGGTCCGGCTTTGGCGCTCGATGTGCGGCAACAGCGCCTTGAGCACGTCGGCCACGTCACCGCGCACCGAGGCATGGGCGGTCTTGATCTTGTCCAGTTCGCTCGGGTCGATGTCCATGTGGATGATCTTGGCGTTGGGGCAGAATTCTGAGACTTTGCCGGTGGCCCGGTCGTCGAAACGCACCCCCACGGCGATGAGCAGATCGCATTCCTCCAGCGCCAGGTTGGTGTAGCGCGCCGCGTGCATGCCGAGCATGCCGAGGTTCAGCGGGTGACCCGTGGGGATGGTCCCCAGCCCCATAAGGGTCATGACCGACGGGATGGCCCCCTTCTCGGCCACGGCCAGGGCCTGGGACGCGGAATCGGACTGGATCACGCCGCCGCCCAGATAAAGAATAGGCTTCTCGGCGCGGTTGATCATGGACGCGGCGTGCTCGATCTCCCCATGGAACAGTTCGGGCGTGGCGTCCGGGACGCCGGGCTCGGGCCACTGGTCGAACTCCACCATGGCCATCTGCACGTCCTTGGGCACGTCGATGACCACAGGACCGGGGCGGCCGCTGGCCGCGATGCGGAAGGCGTCGGGGATGACCTTCAGCAGGTCCTCGGCGGACCGGACCAAAAAATTGTGCTTGGTGATGGGCACAGACAGGCCGTATGTGTCGACCTCCTGGAAGGCGTCGGTGCCGATCATGGACAGAGGCACCTGGCCGGTGATGCAGATGATCGGGATGGAGTCGAGCTTGGCGTCGGCGATGGCCGTCAGGGTGTTGGTCGCCCCCGGCCCGGAGGTGGCGAAGAAAACCGCGGGCTTGCCCGTCACACGGGCCATGCCCTGGGCGATGAACCCGGCCCCCTGTTCGTGCCGGGTCAGGATGTGTTTGATGTTGCCGCTTTGCCCCAGGGCGTCGTAGAGCGGCAGATTCGCCCCGCCCGGAATGCCGGCAATGGTCCGCACACCCTGCCGTTCCAGCAATTTGATGGTTATTTCCGCACCTGACATTTTCATGAGAGCCTCCTGTTGCCCCGTGTTCGGTGGGAATTAACGAACAACCCCCACCGGTTTGCACCGACGGGGGTTGTAAAAAATTCGTTTGTAACTATCCCGCTATGGCGCGTCCCTATGAACACCACCTACTACTACGTCCACTACGACGCATACGCTGGCCACGGCTAGGCTGGCGGAAGGGATGGAAATGGTGTTTTCGACGCGCAACATGGAAAGTTCCTTTTGTCTTTACATTTTTTGATTAGACCCGCCAAATCGAAAGGTCAAGCACTTTCCCGAAAGAAACTTGCCATTCCGTTCAACTCCGCCTATTGGATGGCAAAATCCCAAGGAAGGCGACCATGCGCATACTCCTGATCCTGGCCCATCCGGACCCGAACAGCTTGAACCACGCCATCGCGGCCGCCGCGCGGCGGACCCTGGAAGAGAACGGCCACGAAGTCCTTTTTCACGACCTCCATGCCGAAAGGTTCGATTCTCTGCTGCCCGCCGGGGAAATCCCGCGCCGGGCGACCCTGCCCGACGATGTGGCCCGCCACTGCGAAGAGGCGGCCCTGGCCGACGGCCTGGTCATCGTCCATCCCAACTGGTGGGGCATGCCCCCGGCCGTTCTGGCCGGATGGGTGGACCGGGTCATGCGGCCCGGCACGGCCTACGAGTTCGTCGGGGAGGACGGCGGCGAGGGCGTGCCCGTCGGCCTGCTCAAGGCGGACAGGGCCATCGTGTTCAACACCTCGAACACGGAAGCAAACCGCGAGGACACGGTCTTCGGCGATCCGCTGGAGCGGATATGGAAGGACTGCGTCTTCGGCCTGTGCGGGATACAGCACGTCACCCGGCACGTGTTCCGGATCGTCTGCACCTCCACCCCGGAGGAACGGCGCGCGTGGCTGGACGACGCGGCCCGGATCGTGGCCGAGACATTCCCGCCCGAGGCGTGATCAGGACGGCCGGAAACATCCGTATGCCGGGCGATCAACCATGATCGAACCGGCTTAAAGCCGGTCCACGACAAGCCACAGGGCGGCGGCCCCGACGAACAGCCGGACTACATGGCCGATGTTGAAATGGTAGCCCCAATCAATGGCGAACATGAGCACCACGGCGGCCACAAAGCCGCCCAGGATGCATTTCCTCCAGATATTCAGACGCAGCAGATTCATGCAAACCTCGAAAAAGGGTTGCGACGTATCGCAACCCTTTTGTTGTGATCGAATGAGCACGCCGCCCTATTTCTTGGCGGGCTTGCTCTTGGTCGTTTTCTTGGCGGAGGACTTCTTCTCGTCCTTTTCGTCCTTGCCGAAGGCGGCCAGCTTGTCGGCCAACCCCTTCAGTTTGTCATCCACCAATTTATTAATGGTCTTGGCAGGATACGTGCCATCCGCCTTGCGGACGCCCGCCTTCATGCCGGTCAGTATCTCGATGCCCTCGTCGATGGTCTTCACGGCCCAAATGTGGAACTTGCCGTCCTTGACCGCATCGATGACCTCGTCGCGGAGCATCAGGTCCTTGATGTTGGGATACGGGATCATGACGCCTTGTTTGCCGGTCAGGCCCGCGTGCTTGCAGCACAGGAAGAACCCTTCGATCTTCTGGTTCACGCCGCCGATGGGCTGGACCTCGCCGTACTGGTTCACCGAGCCGGTGACCGCGATGTACTGGCGGATGGGCACCCCGGACAGGCTCGACAACAGGGCGTAGAGCTCCGTGGACGAGGCCGAGTCGCCGTCGATGCCGCCGTAGGACTGCTCGAAGGCGATGCTGGCCGCAAGCGACAGGGGCTTGTCCTGGGCGAACCGGCTGCGCAGGAACCCGGACAGGATGAGCATGCCCTTGTTGTGGGTCGGGCCGGACATGTCCGCTTCGCGCTCGATATTGATGATTCCTTCCTTGCCGAGCGACGTAACCGCCGTAATCCTTGAAGGTTTACCGAACATATAGTCGCCTAAGGAATACACGGCCAGACCGTTGACCTGGCCCGCCACCTCGCCGTCCGTGTCCACGAACAGGCTACCTCGGTCGATCATCTCCTGGATGCGCTCCTCCACCTGGTTGGAGCGGTAGACCTTGGCCTCGATGGCCTCCTTGACGTGCTCGCCGCTGACCGTTTCGGCATTGGCGCGGCCCGCGAAGTAGTCGGCCTCGCTCAGGAGGTCGCCCAGGCCCGGGAAGGCCGTGGTGATCTTCTCCTGCCTGCCAGCCCAGCGGATGCCCTCCTCCAGCACGGCGGCCACGCCGGACTGGTCGAAGGGCTTGAGGCCGTTGCGGTCCACCTCGCCCTTGACGAACCGGGCCACTTCGAGCACCGACTCGTCGGTCACGTCCATGCTCGACTCGTAGTCGGCCCGGACCTTGAAGATCTTGGGCACGTCCTCGTCGTAGTTGCGCAGCATGGCGTAGAGGTACGGGCTGCCGAGCACGACAACCTTGACGGCCATCTCGATGGGTTCGGGCTTCAACCCCGTGGCGCTGATGAAGTAGTACGGATCGAAGGTCTCGATCTCGATCTTTTCGGTCTTGAGCGCCCGTTTCAGGGTCTGCCACACGCCCGGCTCCATGATGGCGTCCATCAGGTTGATGACCAGGTAGCCGCCGTTGGCCTTGACGAAGGAGCCCGCCTTGATCTTGGTGTAGTCCGTGTGCCAGCCGCCCATGCGGTCCATGACCCGCTCGATGGAGCCGAACAGGTTGCGGTAGGTGGGATAGGACTCCACGATGACCGGCGGCCCCTGGGTCTCGGTGTTGTCCACCAGCAGGTTGACCTGGTACGGCTGGAAGACCATCTCCGGAGGTGGTCCGGGCATGATCATGCCGGGTATCGGGCCGGGCTGGCCGGGGCCGCCCAGGGCCTTGATGGAATCCAGGTCCTCGACCATGTTGTCGAGCACGGAGTCCAGGTATCTCGATATCTTGCCGTCGGGGTACTCCTCGCGCACCGGCTTGACGAACTCCTGGGCCAGGGCCAGGAACATGAGCTTATCCACCTCGCGGTGCTTCTCGCCCACTTCCTTCTGGAGTTCCTTGAGCTCCTGGACGATGTGGTCGATCTCCTCCTTGAGTTCCAGCCGCTTGTCGCGCAATTTTTCAAACTCGTCGCGGGGGAAACGGCCCTTGTCGACCAGCTCCTCCAGCTCGATCATGCGCTTGGGCTCGCCGTCCACCAGGGGGACAACATCGGGCCGCTGGATGGGGCCCATCTGCATGCGGACCACCACCAGACCGGTATCCTTTACCTGGTCCTCGATGGCCTTGTAGAAGCCCATGACCTTCTTCTCGTGGGCCTCGGCGATCTCGTTCTTGCGGGCGATGTACTCCTCGCTCTCGAAGAGCTGCGGAACCTCGCGTTTGATGTTGTCCAGAAACTTCTGCATGTCCTTCTTGAAGCGGTCGCCCTGCCCCGGTTCGAAACGGAGCAGGATGGGCGCCTCGGGATGCTTGAAGTTGTTCACGTAGCAGATATCGCTGGGGGTCGCGCGGCCGTCGCCCATCTCGCCCAGGAGCTTGCGCACCGAGGACAACCGGCCGAGGCCGGGCTGGCCCGTGACGAAAATATTATAGCCTTTCTTGACCATGCCCAGGCCGAAGCGAAAGGCCTCGACGCCGCGCTTCTGGCCGATGATGTCCTTCTGGGGTTCCAGATCGTCGGTCGTCTTGATGGACAGTTGGTCGGGGCCCGGGGTCCACTTGAGCTTTTCAACGGGAACTTCGAATGCAGTGCTTTTCTTGACCATGAATCCGTCTCCGTAGGTTATTTCCGGGAAATTGCAACTTTTTGTCCTGACTGGACCGCGCACTTGGGCAGCCTGACCACGAGTACGCCGTCAGCGAACTCCGCGCTGACGCTGCCGGTGTCGATGCGGCACGGCAGGCGCAGTTCCTTGTGGAAGCTGTGGGTGCTGGTGTGTCCGGGACCGGACTCGCGGGTCTCCGCGACGATGGAGAGCTGCCTGTCCATCACCGAGACATGCACGTCGTCCGGGTCCATATTGCCCAGTTCGAGCCTGACCAGCAGCGTCTCTCCCTCTTGCTCAAGGGTGAGGTCGCCCGCCATGCGGCAGAACATGGAAGGCAGGTTGAAGTCGGCGCACAGATCGTCAAAGAGCCGGTCCACGTCACTGCGCATGCGCGAAATCTCATTTCGGCTCCATCGTTTCAAATCAGCCATTGACGCTAACCCTCCTTTGCGAATCAACCGTCAAAGCAACACTATATCAGTAGTGATTACCAATACACTTTACAACACCCACGGGGAAAAAAACAGGGGCTTGACGATTTTTCGTCAAGCCCCTGAATGGCACGGTGAAATCGGCTCTCCCTAAAGACTGCGGAAGAGGTTGGATATGGCCAGTATGACGAACCCGGTGGACACGAGCCAAAAGGGCCGGACCATGTTTTCGAGGACCGGAATGGACATGACGTCGATCTGTATGAGTATGCCGAGAAGGCCGATGATGACGCCGACGATCCAGGTGAGCAGTTGCGGTGCGCTGAGATTCATTGGGAAAAGCTCCAGTGATTGAGACAGGTGAAATGCCGGTAAATCTACTCGGAATCCTTGACGAACTCTTCTGCCGCGGCACGAGGGAGCGGCCGCGAATACAAGTAGCCCTGACCGTAATCGCATTGCAGGGAATAAAGCAAGTCCCTTTGGCGCTCCGTCTCGATGCCCTCGGCCACGACCCGCAGCCGCAGAGAATGGGCCATGTTCACGATGGCCCGGATGATCTCGATGTTCTCCGGGGTGGACTCCATGCGCTGGACAAAGCTCAGGTCGATCTTGAGCTGATCCGTGGGGAATTTCTGCAGATAGCTCATGGACGAATACCCGGTGCCGAAGTCGTCGATGGACAGGAGAATGCCGAGATTCTTCAACACCTTCAATTGGTTTACGGACTTCATGGCGTCGAGCATGACCACGGTTTCGGTGATTTCCAGCTTCAGCCTGTCGGGCCGCAGCCCGGACTGCCCCAGGATGCGCTCGACATCGCCCGCCAGGGTGCTTTCGGCGAACTGCTTGGCCGAGATGTTCACGGCCATGGTCAGGTTCTCCGCCGCCGGGTACAGCCTGGTCCATTCCTGCATGGCCATGCAGGCTTCTTCCAGGATCTGGGCCCCGAGGTTCACGATCTGCCCGGTCTCCTCGGCCACGGGGATGAATTCCCCGGGACTGACCAAGCCGCGCTCGGGGTGGTTCCACCGGGCCAGGGCCTCGAACCCGTACAGGCTGCCGTCGGCCAGGTTGACGATGGGTTGGTAGTAGGCGGAGAACTCCTTGGCCTCCAGGGCGCGGTTGAGTTCGTTTTCCACGGCCAGAACATTGATCATGCCCTCGCGCATGCGCTTGTCGTAGGCCGTGATCCGGTTTTTACCCTCCTCTTTGGCCTCGTTCATGGCCACCTGGGCGTTGTGCACGACCTCTTCGGCATCGACGTCCATGCCGGAGCCGATGTCGTAGCCGATGCTGGCCGACAGGGCGAAAGTGATGCCGTCAACCTCCACGGGCTCCTTGAAGGAGTCGAATATCTTGCGGATGAGGCTCCTGATTTCGCTCCGCCTGGGTATGTCTTCGAGGAGCACGCCGAACTCGTCGCCGCCGAACCGGGCCACGGTGTCGATGGGCCGGACCGTCTGTTGGAGCTTGACCCCGAGCCGGACCATGAGCTTGTCGCCCACGCTGTGCCCGTAGTGGTCGTTGACCGCCTGAAATCGGTCCATGTTGATGAACAGGACCGCGAAATGCTCGCCGGTGCGCGAACACCGCTCCGCCGCCCGATTCAACCGCTCCAGGAACAGGGCCCGGTTGGGCAGTCCGGTCAGGGTGTCGTGGAAGGCGCTGTGCTTCAGCTTGCTCTCGATGAGCTTGCGGTTGGTGATGTCGCGCATGCTCAGCCGGATGCCCAGCGGCGCGCCCTTGTCAGAAAAGATGGAGTGTCGGACCAGGCTCAGCCACTTGGTCCTGGCGTTGACGTCGCTGATCCGGAAGTCGAGGCTCTCCTCGTCGCCCACGGTGTTGTCCTGCATGAACTGAATCCAACGGGTCAGGTCCTCCTGGTTGATGATGCGCTGCATCATGTCCGGCTCGTCAAGAAACCGTTGGGGCGAATACCCGCTGATCCGCTCACACGAAGGGGAAATATAAAGAAGCGTGCCGTCCGGACCGATCCAGCTCTCCCAGTCGTAGTTGTAGTCCGCCACCATGCGGTAGCGTTCCTCGGACCGGGCCAGGGCATCCTGGGATGCCTTAAGCTCCTCGACCGTGGCTTCGAGCCGCCGGGTGGTCTCCAACAGGGACCGCTTGTGCCTATGCAGCTCCGCGAAAATATTGGTCTTGCCGCGCAGGATCTCCGGTTCCACCGGCTTGAACAGGTAGTCCACCGCGCCCAATTCGTAACCGTGAAATACGTGCCGCTGTTCCTTGCTGATGGCGGTGATGAAGATAATCGGGATATTCCGGGTGGCTTCCGAACTCCTGAGCCGCTCTGCCAATTCGAAGCCGTCCATGCCCGGCATCATGACGTCCAGCAGGGCCACGGCGAAATCGTGGTCCGGAATCATCTTCAAGGCCTCCGCACCGGACGTGGCCATTTTCAGGTTGAGGTCCTGCCCCCGGAGGATGCCCTCGACCAGCTTGAGATTGATCCGTTCGTCGTCGACGACGAGAACGTCTACGATATCGCTCATTTCACTTCCTTATGCGGCTCCAGACGCTGTCCGCGCCCCTTCTCAAGATTTGGACCATATCCCAGCTTGTTCCGGAATGATGTTATAAATTGCATGATTAAAAAACCATTTTGTTGGAATAGTTGGTTCTTTGGGGTATACTCCTGCCTGGTTTGACATGCCGGAAACAACCCCCCTATAGACCGTTTCGCTAAAAACGAGACAGGAGAATCTTATGTCCGACAAATCGAAACAATTCAAGCAGGCTCTTGACGAACACCATCAATGGCCGTGCCCGTACGTCTACAAGTTCATTGTCCCGGCGGGGAGTTTCGACCGGTTCCAGGCGCTTTTCGCTTCGGAAAAACTCGAAACCCGCCAGTCCCGGACAGGAAAATATACCAGCGTGACAATGACTTCGACCATGTGTTCCGCAGAAGACGTCATGGCCGTCTACGAAAAGGCGGCCCAGATTCCGGGGATCATGTCGCTGTAATCGGACCTCAAGACTTTACAGTCGGTGCGGTGGGACTTATTGTACAAGAATATGATCGTATCACACTTGTTGCAACTGTTCAGACATCTTCAGCCCTTCCGGAGAAAATATGTGGGAATATACCGACAAAGTTAAGGACCACTTCCTCAACCCGCGCAACGTCGGCACCATCGAGGACGCCGACGGGGTCGGCGAAGTCGGCTCGCTGGCCTGCGGAGACGCCCTGACCCTGTACATCAAGGTCGACGGCGACGGGAAGATCACCGACGCCAAGTTCCAGACATTCGGCTGCGCCAGCGCCATCGCCTCCAGCTCCGCCCTGACGGAACTGCTCATCGGCAAGACCGTGGAAGAGGCGGAAAAGATCACCAACAAGGACATCGCCGAATACCTGGGCGGCCTGCCGCGCGAAAAGATGCACTGCTCGGTCATGGGCCAGGAGGCCCTGGAGCAGGCCATCAAAAACATGCGGGGCGAGGCCCCGTCCAAGGCGGAGCACTCCCACGAAGGCGAACTCATCTGCGAATGTTTCGGCGTGTTCGACGAGGAGATTCTCGAAGCCATCAAGGTCAACGATCTCAAGACCGTGGAGGACGTGACCAACTTCACCAAGGCGGGCGGCGGATGCGGCAAATGCATTCCCGACCTCGAACGCCTGCTGGCCGAGGCCCACGGCGAGGGCGTCTGCCCCACCCCGTCCGACAAGCCCGCCTACCCGGCCGAGGGCATGACCAACATCCAGCGCATGCACCTCATCGAATCGGTCATCGACAACGATGTCCGCCCCAAGCTCAAGGCGGACGGCGGCAACATCGAGCTGGTGGACATCGACCGCGACACGGTGGTGGTCCGCTTCCTGGGCATGTGCTCGGGCTGCCCGTCCAGCCAGGCGACCCTCAACGGGCTGGTGGAAACCGCTCTCAAGGAAAAGGTCGACCCCGGCCTGAAGGTCCGGGAGGGCTGATCCATGGATACCATCTATCTGGACAACAACGCCACCACGCAGGTGGACCCGATCGTGTTCGAGGCCATCAAACCCTATTTCACCGAACTGTACGGCAACCCCTCCTCCATGCACCGCTTCGGCGGTCAGGTGGGGGTTACGCTGAAGGAGGCCCGCGCCTCGGTGGCCGGACTCCTCGGCTGCGAGCCCGAGGAGATCATCTTCACCTCCTGCGGCTCGGAATCCGACAACACGGCCATCCGCTCGGCCCTGAACGCCCGGCCCGACCGGCGGCACATCATCACCACCGCCGTGGAGCACCCGGCCATCCTGAGCCTGTGCAAGTTTCTCGAAAAGAAGGACGGCTACGAGGTCACCTACCTCGGCACCGACGAATACGGTCGCCTGGACCTTGAGGAATACAAGGCCGCCCTGCGCCCGGACACGGCCGTCGTCTCGGTCATGTGGGCCAACAACGAGACCGGCAACATCTATCCCATCGAAGAGATGGCCAAGATCGCCAAGGAGCACGACGTCTTCTTCCACACCGACGCGGTCCAGGCCGTGGGCAAGGTGGACATCGACCTGTCCAAGGTCCCGGTGGACATGCTCTCCCTGTCCGGCCACAAGCTGCACGCCCCCAAAGGCGTGGGCGCCCTGTTCGTGCGCAAGCGTCTGCCCTTCCGCCCCTTCCTCATCGGCGGACACCAGGAGCGCAGCCGCCGCGCGGGCACCGAGAACACCACGGGCATCATCGCCCTGGGCAAGGCCTGCGAACTGGCCCGCGAGCACATGGTCGAGGAGAACACCGAGGTCAAACGGCTGCGCGACAAGCTGGAGAAAGGCCTGCTCGAAGCGGTTCCGGATGCCAAGCTCAACGGCGACCCGGAACACCGCCTGCCCAACACCTCGAACATCTCCTTCGGCTACGTGGAGGGCGAGGCCATCCTGCTGATGATGGACCAGTTGGGCATCGCGGCCAGCTCCGGCTCGGCCTGTACCTCGGGCAGCCTGGAGCCGTCCCACGTGCTCCGAGCCATGGGCGTGCCCTTCACCTTCGCCCACGGGTCCATCCGCTTCTCACTGAGCCGGTTCAACACCGAGAAGGAGATCGATTTCGTCATCGAGAGCCTGCCACCCATCATTAAGAACCTGCGTAAACTCTCGCCGTTTTCGGCGGAAAAACAGGCCCCGGCCTGCACCAAAAGCTTTTCGGAGTAATCATGAAAATAGCCGACACAATGACGGATCTCATCGGCCGGACGCCCCTCGTCCGCCTGAACAGCCTCGCGGACGGCCTCAAGGCCGACGTGGTCGCCAAGCTCGAATTCTACAACCCGTGCGGATCGGTCAAGGACCGCATCGGCGTGAACATGGTCGAGACCGCCCTTGCGGACGGGACCATTGATGAAAACGCGGTCCTGGTGGAGCCGACGTCCGGCAACACCGGCATCGGCCTGGCTTTCATCTGCGCCGTCAAGGGCATGCGCCTGATCCTGACCATGCCCGAATCCATGTCCACGGAACGCCGCAAGCTGCTCCATGGGCTGGGCGCGGAACTGGTTCTGACCCCGGCCGCCGAGGGCATGAAAGGAGCCATAGCGCGGGCCAGGAAGATCGTCGAGGAGACGGACAACGCCTTCATGCCCATGCAGTTCGAGAACCCGTCCAACCCCGAGACCCATCGCAAGACCACGGGCCCCGAGATCTGGGAGGACACGGACGGCAAGGTCGACATCTTCGTGGCCGGCGTGGGCACCGGCGGCACCCTGACCGGCGTGGCCGAGGCCCTCAAGGCCCGAAATCCCGCAGTCCGGGCCGTGGCCGTGGAGCCCGACGCCTCCCCGGTCCTGTCCGGCGGCGAGCCCGGCCCCCACGCCATCCAGGGCATCGGCGCGGGCTTCGTGCCCGGCACGCTGAACACGGACATCATCGACGAGATCATCCGAGTCAAGAACGACGACGCGATGGAGATGGCCAAGCGGCTCATGCGCGAGGAAGGCATCCTCTGCGGCATCTCGTCCGGGGCCAACTGCGCGGCGGCCCTGGAATTGGCCCGACGCGAAGAAAACGCGGGCAAGATGATCGTCTTCATCGTCTGCGACACCGGCGAACGGTACCTGAGCACCCCGCTCTTCAGCTAGAGGAGATTCCATGACCAGTGAAGACTACACATTGGCGGATGTGGTCGCGCTCCTCGTGGAGTCCGGAGACAAGGGCCCGCGCTCGCACCGCAGGGCCGGCGAGGCGCCCATGCCCTCGGTAGACATCCTGCGCGGGATCGTCGAGGACCTGCGCTGTGTCCTGTTTCCCGGCTATTTCGGTCCGTCCGAGATCACCCCGGACACCATGCCCTACTACATCGGCTCCACCCTGGACCAACTGGAACGCAAGCTCGCGGACCAGATCAACCGGGGCTACTGTTTCGTCTGCGACGCCACCACCACAGAACGGTGCAACGACTGCGAGCAGCGGGCCAAGACCATAGCCAAGAAATTCATCACCAAGCTGCCCGAAATCAGGGAGTACCTGCTGTCCGACGTGCAGGCGGCCTACATCGGCGACCCCGCGGCCAAGACCCACGGTGAGACCATCTTCTGCTACCCCTCCATCCGGGCCCTGACCAACCACCGCATCGCCCACGAGCTGTACGAACTCGGCGTGGACATCATCCCCCGGATCATCGGCGAGATGGCCCACTCGGACACGGGCATCGACATCCACCCCGGCGCGACCATCGGCAAGTCCTTCTTCATCGACCACGGCACCGGCACGGTCATCGGCGAGACCTGCATCATCGGCGACAACGTGCGCGTATACCAGGGCGTGACCCTGGGGGCCAAGAGCTTCCCCAAGGGCGATGACGAGATGCTCATCAAGGGGCTGCCCCGCCACCCCATCGTGGAGGACGACGTGATCATTTACGCCGGAGCCACCATCCTTGGCCGGATCACCATCGGCCGCGAAGCGGTCATCGGCGGCAACGTGTGGATCGTGCGCGACGTTCCGGCAGGGGCGCAGATCGTCCAGACGCGCGCCCTGGAACAGACCTTCGAAAACGGCGCGGGCATCTGATCCTTCCTGATTCCATTATTATAAAAGCAAATAAAAAAGGAGGCATGGATATCCATGCCTCCTTTTTCTTCATGCTAAACTTTAATTATTTTTCCAGCTCTCGAACCATGTCGGCCACGGACTGCCCAGTGGGCGACTTGGCCTCGGGGTTGATGGCCAGGACCCCCTTCCAGGTCTTGAGCGCGGACGCCGGGTCATTCAGATCGTGGAGGTAGACTATGCCCATGTTGAACCTGGACGTGATGTGGCTCTTGTCCAGGGCGGCGGCGTGGCCGAAGGCGTCCACCGCCTTGTTGAACTGCTTGGTGCGCCGGTACATGACCCCCAGGTCGGACCAGACGTTGACCTCGTTGGGGCGCAGTTCCAAGGCCCGCTCGTAGGCATTGACCGCCCGTGCGGGCAGGTTGTGGTCAAAGCAGAAATTGCCGAGCTGTATCCACAGGTCCGCGTTGGTCGGATCGGCGGCCGCGGCGTTTTCCATGCTGGCCAGCGCCTCGGGATCGGCCGAATGCGGCACCGGAGACTCGGTGGGGGTGGCCTGGGTGGACACGTTCACCCGCTGATCCCGCTGCCCCACGTAGAGCATGGTCACGGCGTTGCCGATGAAGGCCCCGAGCAAAACACCCAGGGCCGCCAGCATGACGGCCGAACTCTTTTTGACGTACTGGTCCTTGCCCTCGGCCGCCTCGCGTTCGCGTTTATGTACTCCCATCATCTCTCCTGATTCACGTTTTTTTCAGTGCCGGACCTTGTCGTCCACCTGTGACAAAAGCACGTTTCGCAGGCTGTGTAAACATTGTGCAACCCCCGGCCCAGGCCGTGCAATGCTTGACTTCCGGCCCGGCTTATACCAATCTACGCCGTCTCATAAAAACGGACACTATCATCTAAAGAAATATACGGTTCCCGGAGGACTTGAAAACCCATGAGCGATTACAAAAAAACCTTGCTCCTGCCCAAAACCACGTTTCCCATGAAGGCCAACCTCAAGCAGCGCGAACCCGAAATGCTCAAGTTCTGGGAGGAAATCAAGGCCTATGACGAAATGGTCGCCGCCGGAGACGCCGACGACAGGTACGTGCTGCACGACGGTCCTCCGTATGCCAACGGCCACATCCACATGGGCACCGCCCTGAACAAGGTCCTCAAGGACATCATCGTCAAGTCCAGGAACATCCAGGGCCAGAAGGCCGAGTACGTGCCCGGATGGGACTGCCACGGGCTGCCCATCGAGCACAAGGTCGAGCAGGAGCTGAAGAAGAAAAACAAGGAACTGGACACGCTGACCATCCGCAAGATCTGCCGTTCCTACGCGGCCAAGTGGCTGGACACCCAGCGCAAGGAGTTCAAAAGACTGGGCGTGTTCGGCGTCTGGGACGACCCGTACATGACCATGAAACCCGAGTACGAGGCGGCCACCGCCCGTGAACTGGGCCGGTTCATGGAGCGCGACGGCGTGGTCCGGGGCAAGAAGCCCATCTACTGGTGCTGCGACTGCCGCACCGCCCTGGCCGAAGCCGAGGTGGAATACGAGGACCACACCTCCCCGTCCATCTACGTCCGTTTCCCCATGGCCGATGAGAATTTCAAGAAGATCGCCGACATCGACGTCTCCAAGCTGTACATCCTGATCTGGACCACCACCCCGTGGACCATCCCGGACAACATGGCCGTGGCCGTGCACCCGGATTTCGACTACGTGCTGGTCAAGACGGGCGACGCCTACTATGTCCTGGCCGAGGCTCTGCTCGAATCCTGCGCCGCCAAGTTCGGCTGGGAATCGTACGAGATCGTGGCCACCTTCCGGGGCGCCGAAATCGAGGGCATGCAGGCCAAGCACCCCCTCTACGACCGCCCGTCCCCAGTGGTCCTGGCCGACTACGTGACCTTCGACACCGGCACGGGCTGCGTCCACACCGCTCCGGGGCACGGCCGCGAGGACTTCGAGACCGGCCTGCGCTATGGGCTGGAGATCTACTCGCCCATGAACGACCGGGGCCAGTTCCTGCCCGAAGTCGAATTCTTCGCCGGACTGAACGTCTGGGAGGCCAACCCCAAGGTCATCGAGAAGCTGACCGAGGTGGGCAACCTGATGGCCTCAGAGCAAATCACTCACTCCTATCCGCACTGCTGGCGCTGCAAGCAACCGGTCATCTTCCGGGCCACCACCCAGTGGTTCATCGGCATGGATGAGAACGACCTGCGCAAGCGCGCCCTGGACGCCATCCGCAACGAAGTGCAGTGGGTCCCGTCCTGGGGCGAGGAGCGCATCTACTCCATGGTCGAGAACCGGCCCGACTGGTGCATTTCACGCCAGCGCAACTGGGGCGTGCCCATCTCCGCGCTGATCTGCGAGGACTGCGACGAGACCTGGTTCGACGCCCAGTGGGTCTACGACATCTGCGACAGGTACGCCAAGCACGAGACCGGCTGCGACTACTGGTTCGAGGCCCCGCTCGAGGAGATCGTGCCCGAGGGGCTGACCTGCCCGAAGTGCGGCGGGAATCACTGGAAGCGCGAGACCGACATCCTGGACGTCTGGTTCGATTCCGGCACCAGCTACGCCGCCGTGGTGGAGCAGCGCAAGGAGACCCGCTTCCCGGCCGACCTGTATCTGGAGGGCTCGGACCAGCATCGCGGCTGGTTCCATTCCTCCCTGCTCGCCTCGGTGGGCACACGCGAGGTGCCGCCCTACAAGACCGTCCTGACCCACGGCTACGTTGTCGACGCAGAGGGCCGGAAAATGTCCAAGTCCATCGGCAACGTCCTCGCGCCCCAGGAGATCATCGACAGGTTCGGCGCGGAAATCCTGCGCATGTGGGTCTCGGCCTCTAACTACCAGGAGGATATCCGCATCTCGGACGAGACCCTGAACCGGTTGGTGGACGCCTACCGCCGCATCCGCAACACCTGCCGTTACCTTTTGTCGAACCTGAACGACTTCGACCCGGCGCACAAGGTGGACGTGGCCGACATGCCGCCGCTCGACCGCTACGCGCTGGACATGGTCGTGCGCCAGCACGACGCCATCCGCACGGCATACCGCAAATTCGAGTTCCACAAGGTCTACCACACCCTGCACAACCTCTGCGTGGTCGACCTGTCCGCCTTCTACCTCGATATCATCAAGGACCGCCTGTACGTGGAGGAAGAGGACGGCCTCAAGCGCCGTTCGGCCCAGACCGTGCTCTGGCAGATCCTGCTCATGCTTCTGGAGGATATGGCCCCGGTCCTGTCCTTCACCGCCGAGGAGGCCTTCCAGGACCTGCCCGAGGGCATAAAGGCCGCCCTGCCCCAGGACAAGACGGTCTTCGCCCTGCGCTTCGCGCCCGAGCGGCCCGAACTGTCCGACGCAGAGCGCGACCGCTGGGAAAAGCTGGCCCTGGTTCGGGCCGAGGTCAACAAGGCCATTGAGCCCAAGCGCAAGGACCGGGTCATCGGCAAGTCCCTGGACGCCCAGGTGACCCTGTATGCAGACAAGGACATCCGCGAGCTGGTCTCCACCGAGGACATCGACCCGCGCGAGTTCTTCATCATCTCCAAGCTGGTCCTGGACGAACCGGAGAACGCCCCGGCGGACGCCTACGTAGGCGAGGACCTGGCTGGTCTCAAGGTGGCCGTGAAGGCCGCGCCGGGCGAGAAATGCGAACGCTGCTGGCGCATCGCCGAGGACTTGGGCACCGACCCGGAATACCCCGACGCCTGCCCGCGCTGCACCGCAGTGCTGAAGACCCTGGGCTAGGACGGCCATGAACCGATACAAACTGGCAGCGACCTGGGCGGCGGGTACGGTGGTGCTCGACCAGATCACCAAGCTCCTGGTGCACAACCTCATGCAGCCGTGGACCGGCCGGGAAATCATTCCCGGCCTGTTCAACCTGGTCCATGTCCTGAACAAGGGGGCGGCCTGGGGGTTCCTGGACGACGACAACATCGACTGGCAGCGGCCCCTGTTCATCGTCGTATCCCTGGTCGCCGTCGCCGTCATCGCCTACATGATCCGGCTGACCAGAGACGGAGACCGCTGGATGATAGCCGGACTCGGCATGATCGCGGGCGGAGCCGTGGGCAATGCCATCGACCGCATCTGGCTCGGTTCGGTCATCGACTTCCTCGATTTCTACGCGGGCAGCTACCACTGGCCCGCGTTCAACGTGGCCGACAGCGCTCTGACCGTGGGCGCGGGCTGCATCATCGTGTCAACGCTGCTCAACCGCAGGGACACTCGAAGGGCGTGACGCCCTTACCTCAAGGAGAACGTACCATGTTCGCAGACTTCTCGGCCCTGACCCCGACCCAGTGGGCCATCGTGCTGATTGCCGTCGGCCTCTGCTTCGCCTTCAGCGCCTGGTCCATCCTGGACGTCTGGAAGCGGAACTTCGAATCCTCGGCGGAAAAGAGCCTGTGGATGCAGATCTGCATTTTTATTCCCATTCTCGGCGCTCTGACGTATCTTTTCCTCGGCAGAAAAAGAGGGAGCTTACAATGAAGATGAAAATTGTCAGTCTTTTCGGTATAGTTTTAATCCTCATCAGCCTGTCGGCCCTGGCCGGCTGCGCCACCAGAACCGATGTGGAGGCCATGCAGTCCGACCGGCAGCAGGACCTCAACCGCATCCGCCAACTGGAGGCCGAACTGGCCGAATCCAAGCAGCAGCTCAAGGCCGAAATCGAGAAATCCAATGACCCGTTGCGCGAGCGGTCCGCCGATATGTGGGCCGAAATCCAGTCCCTGCGTGCCGACATCGCCAAGATGCGCGGCGAGGTGGACAACCTGAACATCCGCATGGACCGCCAAGTCGGCGCGGCCGACTCCTCCGTGACCGTGCAGGAACTGGCCCAGCGGCTGTCCGAGGTGGAATTCGCCATGGTCAACGAACTCCAGGTGGACCTCCCCAAAATCAACAAGGATAACAACGCCGCTGCGGCCACCGGCGTGACGGCCGCGACGGCCCCGGCCGCCGCAGCTCCAGCCGATGCGCCCGAGGAAGGCGCCCCCGCCGCCCCGGCCAAGACGGTCGAGGTAGGCAAGCCCGGCGCCGCCGCCGACCAGGCCGCCCCCCCGGCGGACACCGACCCGGCCAAGGCCCTCTACGACAAGGCCTACGCCCTGTACAAGGAAGGCAACTACGAGCGCGCCCGGTCCTACTGGGCCGAGTTCACCGACACCTTCAAGGGCCACGCCTTCACCCCCAGCGCCGTGTTCTGGCAAGGCCAGTGCTACTACATGCTCAAGGACTACGCCCGGGCCGTCATCCTCTACGAGGACGTCATCGAGAAGTACCAGAAGAGCTCCAAGTACAAGGCCGCCCTGCTCCGCTCCGGCTACTCCTGGGAACACCTGGGCAAGCCCGAGCTGGCCAAGATGCGCTTCGAGGAAATCATCAAGAAATTCCCCAAGTCCGTGGAGGCCACCCAGGCCAAGCGGTCGTTGGACAAAATGAAATAATTGCGGCCCCCGCGTCGCACGTGCCATAGAGGCATTCAGGACAGTCCCATGAACGAAGTCAAGAATGGTTTCAGGAAAATCGTCTACCTCTCCTTCCCCCCGGAGGTCTCCGGCAGGCCCGTGGTCTGCAATCTGCTGCGCAAGTTCAACCTGAGCTTCAACATCCTCAAGGCGGACATCTCGCCGCGCCATGAAGGGACCATGACTCTCGAGGTCTCGGGCCGGGAGGACGAGTTCCACAAGGGTATCGGCTACCTCAAGGAAAACGGCGTGCGCATCACCCCGGTGGCGCACAAGATATTCCGCGACGAGGAAGCCTGCATCCACTGCGGAGTCTGCACCGCCATGTGCCCCACGGACGCTCTGTCCCTGGACCGCGAAACCCTCAAAGTCGTCTTCGACGTGGACAAGTGTTCGGCCTGCGGCATGTGCACCCGCGTCTGCCCGGTCAAGTGCATGACGCTCGACCTGGATGAGAACGGCAGGCCCTAAACCCGAGGGGGTTCCATGAGTGAAGAGAAACGTTCGTTTTCGCGGATACAGGTCAGGCTGAAGGCCCAGGCCCGGGTCATGGAGTCCATCGACTCGCCCCAGCTCTTCACCAGCGACACCATGCCCCAGCCGATCACCCGCGAGGACTTCGTCAAGAAAAGCAAGCTTCCCGAGGAAGTGACCGGCTTCCTCGTGGAGATGGACCGCAAGCTCGACCAGATCATTTCCATGCTCGGACAGGACACGTTCAAGGTCGACTTTTCCCTGCCCGTGGAAGTCATGGAGATTTCCGCCGCCGGCGTGAAATTCCGTTCCGCCAGGCAGTTCCATCCGGGCGACCCCCTGGAACTGATCATCTACCTCAGCCAGACTCCCCTGCGCCTTGCCGGCAGCAAGGGGCGCATCCTCGACCAGGAACCGGACACCGGCCTGTACCGCTTCGAATTCGTGGACCTGCGCGGATCGGACATGGAGGCCATCGTGCAATTCGTCTTCAAGGAACAGCGGGAACAGATCCGCAATTCCAAAATGTAGCCTCTCCCGGAGAACACGCATGACCAGCAACGAAGAATTGGTAAGGGAATTGATGGACAAGGTCTCCGACGAGCTCGTCAGCACCCTCAAGGGGACCATCGCGACCGCCGTCGAAAGGGAGATCGCCCGGAACCTCACCAAGGCGCTGATGGAAGGCGAATTCTACCGCAGGGTCAACGAAGACCTGCAGGGCGGCCTCAAGAAGATCTACCAGGAGGTCAAGGCGGCCAGGGGCGGCACCGAGATCAAGTGCATCACCTCGGACATCGACCCCGAGGAACTCTTCTCCGAGACCTCGGACCAGCTGGACGCCGTGCTGAAGACCACGGAAAAGGCCGCCGTGGAGATCATCGACATCGTCGAAAAGCTCCAGGACCTCCAAGGCTCCGTGTCCACCATCGTCAAGGGATTTGAATCCGGCGGCGTGACCAAGGAGGACCGGGAGCGGCTCAAGGAGATCAACAACACCCTCGGCACCGACCTGTCCAACATCATGGTCTCGCTGAGCTTCCAGGACCTGACCGGGCAGCGCATCAAGCGGATCATCCACTCCATCCGGCAGATCGAACAGATCGTCCGCGAGGTCATGCTCTCCACCGGCCTGATGATCCGCCAGCGCGAGGTCGAACCGGAAAAAGATTTCGAGGCCTTGTCCCTGGAGGCCCGAAACGAGGCCACCTCCAAGCTCCAGGGCCCGTCCGAAGGGGCCAACCAGGACGACGTGGACGACCTGCTCGCCTCCCTCGGCCTGGACTAGCTTTCGTGCAATCGAGACAAAAGGGGCGCCCCGGAAATCCGGGGCGCCCCTTTTGTCATCCGTGCAGGGTCTCCTCAGTGGAGCAGGACCAGCCCGGCCAGGCCGAGCAGGATGAAGAAGCCCATGGAGTCCGTGATGGTGGTCAGAAAGATGCTCGACGCCTGGGCGGGGTCGCGTCCCAGTTCCTTGAGCAGCAGGGGGATGGACGCCCCGGCCAGGGCTCCGAGGAGCATGTCCAGCCAGAGGGCCGACCCCATGACAGAAGCGAGCAATATCTTGTGGGTGGCCGCAAAGACCACGCAGAAGACCAGGGAAGAGATAATCACCCCGTTCAGAAACCCGACGCGCAACTCGCGAACCACGGCTATCCAGGCCCGTTTGCGGTCGAAACGCTCCATGGCAAGCTGGCGGATCATGACCGCCAGGGCCTGTTGCCCAGTATTGCCCGCCTGGTTGGCGACCACGGGCATGAGCACGGCCAGCACGGCCATCTGGGTTATGTTGCCTTCGAAAAGATGGACCACCCAGGCCGACACGGCCGAGAAGACAACATTGAGGATCAGCCAGGGCAGACGCACACGCACGGAATAGAGCCACGGAGAGTCCGTGGTCTCGTCCGCGCCCGCGCCGACCATGGCCTGCATGTCCTCGGAGGCCTCTTCATGGATGATGTCGATGACGTCGTCGACCGTGACCACGCCGAGCAGCCGATTGCCGAAATCGACCACGGGCAGGGCCAGAAAATTATAGTGGGCGATGAGGTGAGCCACCTCTTCCTTGTCCACGTTGTAGCCCACGGAGATGAGGTTCTGGGTCTTGACCAGGTCCTTCAACTGCGCGCCGCGCCGGGCCAGCAGCAGGTCGCGCAGAGAGAGCACGCCCACCAACCGGTCCTTCTTGTCCACCAGGTAGGCGTAGTATGGAATCTCCTTGTCCTCGACCTCCTCGCGGATCTTGGCCACGGCCTCGTCCGCGGACAGGTCCTGGTCGAGGATGACAACCTCGGTGTTCATGACGCCGCCCGCGGTGTCCGGATCGAAGGTCAGCAGCGTCTTCAACTCCGCGCGATCCTCGGCCGCTACGCGGCTGAGCAGAGCCCTTTGCAGGTCGTCGCTCAGGCCGTCCAGAAGATCGGTGGCGTCGTCCGGGGCCATTTCCTCGACTATACGGGCGGCCAGCCCCCGGTTCAGGTTGCTGATGAGCGCTTTTTGGTCAAGGTCGTCCATCTCCGCGATGGACTCGGCCGCGTCCTTGATGGGAAGTTGCTTGATGAACTTGACCTGATCGGCAATATCCAGTCCTTCGATCGTCTCGGCGGCATCCGCGGGATGCTGCGATTCGAAGTCCACGGCCGCCATGCCGTCCATTTCCTCCTCATTGCGAGGGGTGTATTCCTCTTTCACGCTCATGGGCTGGATACCTAGCCCAAATCGAGCTCCAGGTCAAAGAAATCGAACTTGGACAACGTGATATTAATGTGAAATATTTCATCAACCGGCGCGCCCCTTGACGAAAGATCGTCCGTGCCTTACTTGCCAACATTACTCTGCAAATATATGGAAGTAACCATGCCCACCAATCTTTTCGACGAATTTTTCCAGTCCGAGGCCAGAATGTTCCTGCTGGCCACCATCCGCATAGCCCTGGCAGAGGACGGCTCGGACCTGACCAGCCAGGGGCTGTTCACCGATTCCGACATGGCCCAGGCCATGATCGTGGCCAAGCAACAGACCGTTGTGGCCGGCCTGCCGATCATCCCGCTCGTGCTCGAGTTCGGCGGTCAGGAGTGCCAGGTGCACCTCAACGTGGATGACGGCGAGACCGTGTCCGAAGGCACCATGGTCGCCGCCATCCAGGGCCCGGCCAGCCAACTGCTCAAGGCCGAGCGGGTCATGCTCAACTTTCTCTGCCACCTGTCCGGCATCGCCAACATGACCGCGCAGTACGTCCAGGCCCTCAAGGGCACCAAGACCACCCTGCTCGACACGCGCAAGACCCTGCCCGGCCTGCGCTTCCCCGAGAAATACGCGGTCCTGGCCGGGGGCGGCAAAAACCACCGCCTGACCTTGTCCGACATGCTCATGCTCAAGGACAACCACATCGACCGGGCCGGGTCCATCACCGAGGCCGTACGCCAGCTCCAGACCGTCCACTCGCCCTGCCCGCCCATCGAGGTGGAATGCCGGACGCTCGAAGAGGTCGACGAGGCGTGCAAGTGCGACATAAAGAGGATCATGCTCGACAATATGGACGCGGAGACCGCCAAGACCGCCCTGTCCATGGTCCCCGACGCCATCGAGACGGAAATCAGCGGCAACGTCTCCCTGGAAACCATCCGCGACATTGCCGAGATCGGACCGGACTTCATCTCCGTGGGCAAACTGACCCACTCCGCGCCCAGCTCCGATTTCAGCATGCAATTCGTGCCGTTGCGATAAAGAGGAACACTGTGGAAAACGCCAAGGAAACCATCTTTCGGATCAAGGACGAGCGGGGCGACTCACTGGCCATTCTCGGCCATCACTACCAGTCCGACGCGGTCATCGACTGCACGGACATCCGCGGCGACTCCCTGGAGCTGGCCCGCAAGATCAGCGGCCTGACGGCCGAGCACGTGGTCTTCTGCGGGGTCTACTTCATGGCCGAGTCCGCCGCCATCCTGAGCCGGCCCGGCCAGAAAATCCACATCCCGGACGCCACCGCCACCTGCCCCATGGCCGACATGGCCGAAGCGGGCCGCGTGCGCAAGACCCTGGGCATCCTGGAGGAAGGCGGGCGCAAGATCGTGCCCCTGACCTACGTCAACTCATCCGCGGCCGTGAAGGGCGTGGTCGGCGAACACGGCGGCTCGGTGTGCACCTCGGCCAACGCCAAGGTCATGCTCGAATGGGCGCTCACCCAGGGCGACGCCGTGCTCTTCCTGCCCGACCAGCACCTGGGCAACAACACCGCCGACGTGCTCGGCATCCCCGGGGAGGACCGCCTGCTCCTGCCCCGCGACGTCATCCACGGCGACCCGGCCCTGGCCGTCAACCCGGACGCGGCCGAGGGCAAGAAGCTCATCCTCTGGCCCGGCTTCTGTCCCATCCACGTGGAGTTCACCCTGAACGCCGTACGCCGCATCCGCAAGATCGAGCCCGAGGCCAGGATCGTGGTCCATCCCGAATGCGACCCGGCCATCGTGCGCGAGGCCGACGGAAACGGGTCCACCACCTTTCTGATCAAATACGCGGAGGAGGCTCCGGCCGGGTCCACCGTGTACATCGGCACCGAAGAAAATCTGGTCAAACGGCTGGCCGCCCAGTACGCGGGCTGCAAGACCATCAAGCCCCTGCTCACCGCCCTGTGCGAGGACATGGGCAAAACCACGCTCGCGAATCTCGCGCATACCCTTGAAACCCTCGACACCGCCGCGCCCGTCACGGTGAGCAACGCCGTGAAGGAGCCCGCCAAGCTGGCCCTGGAGCGCATGCTCGCCGTTTGCTCCTAGGCGGACATGGTGCTACACCAATGGCCATGAATCACTTTCGTTTGCAATCAGACGCGTTAATCATTGGTTCCGGCATTGCCGGTTCCGTAGCCGCCCTCACCCTGGCCGACCAGGGGCGCGACGTCATCCTCATCACCGCCGGGGCCGACCTGAAAACCGGCAATACTTCCCTTGCCCAGGGGGGCATCGTCTACCGCAACGAGCAGGACGATCCCAAAATCCTGGAAAAGGACATCATGACCGCTGGCTGGAAGCACAACTACAGCCGCGCCGTCCGCCATATCGCCCGCAAGGGACCGGAAGTGCTGAAGGAACTCTTTCTCGAAAAGTACAAGATTCCCTTCAACCAACGTAAACCGGGCGACTGGTACCTGACCCGCGAGGGCGGCCACAGCCTGCCCCGCATCCTCTACTGCGACGACCACACCGGCAAGAATATCATGGATGTGCTGGCCGAGGCCGTGCTCAAGCATCCGAACATCCGCGTGCTGACCCAACGCACGGCCATCGACCTGCTGACCACCCAGCACCACGCCCGACACCTGGATTTCAAGTACAACCTGTCCAACCAGTGCGTGGGGGCCTACGTCTACAACGACCAGGTAGGTAAGGTGGAGACCATTCTGTCCAAATTCACCATGCTGGCCACCGGCGGCATCGGGCAGATTTACCTGCACACCACCAACACCAGCGGCTCCATCGGCTCCGGCCTGGCCATGGCCCACCGCGCGGGCACCCGGCTGATGAACTGCGAATACGTGCAGTTCCATCCCACGGCCCTGTACGGCGGCAACAAGCGCGGCGAACGCCGCTTCCTGGTCTCCGAGGCCGTGCGCGGCGAGGGTGCCGTCCTGGTCAACTCGCGCGGCGAGCGCTTCATGCCCCGCTACGACCCCCGCGCCGACCTGGCGCCCCGCGACATCGTCACCCGGGCCATCATGGACGAGATGCTCAACACGGACGACGACTGCGTGTACCTGGACTGCTCCGGGATCAAGCAGGACGTGGACACCCGGTTCCCGACCATCTCCGGCCAGTGCCGCAAGATGGGGCTGAACATGGCTACGGACCCGGTCCCCGTGGTCCCGGCGGCGCATTACTTCTGCGGCGGCATCCTGGTGGACAGCCGAGCCCGCACCACCCTGGACCAACTTTACGCGGCCGGGGAATGCAGTTGCACGGGCGTGCACGGGGCCAACCGCCTGGCCAGCACCTCGCTGCTGGAAGGCATGCTCTGGGGGCACTCCGCCGGACACGACATGGCCATGCGTCTCAACCGCACCTCGGGCCTGTCCCGCAAGCTCCTGGACTCCATCCCCGACTGGGTGCCGCACGGCATCCGCGACGAAGACCCGGCCCTCATCTCCCAGGACTGGGCCAACATCCGCAACACCATGTGGAACTACGTGGGCGTGTCGCGGTCGAGCAACCGCCTGAACCGCGCCTTCGTCGACCTGCGCAAGCTGACCAAGAACCTCCAGAACTTCTACCGCGAAACAGCGCTGAGCAAGTCCATCATCGATCTCTTCCACGGCTCCCAGACGGCCTACATCATCACCGTGGCCGCCCTGCGCAACAAGGAAACCAAGGGCTGCCACTACCGCATCGATTAGTCCGCGCAAGCGCCTTGAGACAGCAAAACGACCCGCGCCGTCCCTCCGGACGGCGCGGTTTTTTTTGACGCTGAATTGCCGTGACGAGGCAGCCGCACCCGCCTAGTTCCTGTCCGCAACCAACCGTCTCCCCGGTTGTTTCACCAGCTTGCGGCCTCTCTTCCGCCCTCTGCGGGCTTCCTTCACGTCCAGATGACGCGTTTGAAGGAAGCAAAGGCTATCTCTCCCGCCGTCGCCCGTAGACCGTTGTGGGACAACGAGCCTGGATAAAGTCTAGAGAATATCTAGACTTTTAATGGCGCAGTTTTGATGGAAACGGCGGGTTCCCGCCGGGCTATTTGCGCCAGAACTCGGGCACGAAGAGGATGATGACGGTGTAGATTTCCAGCCGTCCCAGGACCATGCAGAAGGTCAAGACCCACTTGGCCGTGTCCGGCATCCAGGCGAAGTTGTCCGTGGGCCCCACCCCGCCGATGCCGGGGCCGATGTTGCCGATACAGGCGAGCGACGCGGCAAAGGAGGTGACTACGTCCACGCCCGTGGAGGCGACCACGAAGGCGGCCAGGACGAGCAGCCCCACCCACAGGAAGGCGAAGCCCCAGACCCCGCTGATGACGTCGTCCTTGACCACGGTGCGGCCCATCTTGACGTGGCTTACCGAGCGCGGGTGGATGAGCCGGAAGAGTTCCTGGTAGGATTGCTTGAAGAGCAGCATGATGCGCATGACCTTCATGCCGCCGCCCGTGGACCCTGCGCACCCGCCCACGAACATGCAGAACAGCAGGATGGCCTGGGCCAGGCCGGGCCACAGCTCGTAGTCCGCCGTGGCGAACCCGGTGGTGGTCAGGATGGAGGCCACCTGGAACGAAGTGTAGCGTACCGCGTCGGCCGGGTTGTCGTAGTTCCCCGCAACGAGGACGGTGATGGTCAGGATAACCACGAAGGCCAGAACCATGCCCGCAAAGACCCGGAATTCCGGATCCTTGAGCATGGCCGACGGCTTCCACTTGAGGACCAGGTAGTGCAGGGAGAAATTCACGCCCGCGATGAGCATGAACACGGTGATGACGTAGTCTATGTACGCGGAATTGAACCCGGCCACCGAGGCGTTCCTGGTGGAGAACCCGCCCGTGGCCATGGTCCCGAAGGTATGGCACAAGGCGTCGAACAGGTCCATGCCCCCGAACATGAGCAGCACGGTCTCGGCCGCGCTGAACAACAGATAGACCTTCCACAGGGTCATGGCCGTGTCCTTGATGCGCGGCTTGAGCTTGTCCGGGGACGGGCCCGGCACCTCGGCCTTGTAGAGCTGCATGCCGCCCACGCCGAGAAACGGCAGGATGGCCAGGGACAGGACGATGATGCCCATGCCGCCGAGCCAGTGGGTCAGGCTGCGCCAGAAGAGCAGCCCACGCGGCACGGCCTCGATGTCGGCCAGCACGGACGATCCGGTGGTGCTGAACCCGGACAGGGACTCGAACACGCAGTCCACCACGGACTCGAAGGTTCCGCCCAGCCAAAACGGCAGCCCGCCGAAGCCCCCGGCCGCGAACCAGCCGAGCGCCACGATGGCCATGCCCTCGCGGTGGGTCATGATCGAGGCCTTGTGCGAGCGGTCGCGGAAGACCAAAAAGGCGGTCCCGCCCATCAGGACCGTAATGGTCATGGACATAGCCAGGGGCGTGGCCGTGCCGTCGCGGTAATAGAGCCCCCAGGCCAGGGGAAAGGCCATGGTCAGGCCGACACAGGCCACCAACGCCCCGATGACGTGCAGGACGTAGCGCCAGCGCATCTAGAAGAACTCCACCTTGGTGGTCAGGACCCGCTCCACCTTGGAGATGTTCTGGCGGGTGGAGATGATGATCAGCCGGTCGTTGGGCCGGACCACGGAGTCGCCGCGAGGGATGACGACCTCGTCGCCGCGCTGGAAGCACAGGACCAGGCTTCCCCGGGGAAACCCGAGGTCCTTGACCGCCTTGCCCACGATGGGGGAGTCCTCCTGGGCCACGGCCTCGAGCGCCTCGGCCTCCTCGCCCTTGATGGACACCGAGGAGATGATTCTGCCCCGCCGGATGAAATGCAGCAGGGAATTGATGGCCGATAGCCTGGGGCAGACCACGTAGTCGATGCCGATGGGCTCGATGAGCGGCATGTACCCGAAATTGTTGACGCGCGTTACCGTACGCCGTGCCCCGAGGGATTTGGCCAACAGGCAGGACAGGATATTGGTCTCCTCATCGCCGGTCACGGCGATGACCATGTCCATGTCCTGGATGTTCTCCTCGCGCAGGATCTCCTGGTCCGTGGAGTCGCCCATGAGCACGATGGGCCGGTCCAGGTGCTCGGACAGATACTCGCAACGCTTCTGGCGGTTCTCCAGGAGCCGGGTGTGGTAGTACTTGTTGTCCAGGGCCTTGGCCAGACGGAAGCCGATGTTGCCGCCGCCGATGATCAGGACCTTGCGCACCGGATCGTCGGCCACACCCAGGCGGGCCATGATCTCCTCCTGGTCGCGGATGTCGCAGACGAAATAGGCCAGGTCGCCCTTTTTGAGCACGTCCAGGCCGCTGGGGATGATCAGCTTGTCGTTGCGCACGATGGCCGCGATGACCAGCCCCAGGTCGTCGCCGATCTTGTCGCGCAGATGGATGAGCTGGCTGCCCATGATCGGGCTGTGGTCCGGCAGATGGAGGCCGATGAGCCGGATCTTGCCGCCCGCGAACTCGTTGATCTCCACCGCGCCGGGCGCGCTCATGAGCCGCAGCACCGAGTTGACCACCTCCTCGTCGGGATTGATGATCTTGGTGATATTGGCCCCGCGCTCGGTGAGCAGGTGCCCATAATCCGTATACATTTCGCTGCGGATACGGGCCAGCTTGGTCACGCCGTCGCTGAGCATGTTGGCGTAGTAACAACTGATGAGATTGATCTCGTCGGAGTCGGTCACGGCCAGAAAGATGTCGGCCTCGGCAATGCCGGCCTGTTCGAGGACTCTGGGACTGGACCCCGAGCCCTTGATGGTCTGGACGTCCGAACTCTCCGCGACCTTGCGCAGAGCCTCGTCGCTGGTGTCCACGACCACGACTTCCTTGTTCTCCACCGCCAGCCGCTGGGCGAGGTGGTAGCCGACCTCACCGGCGCCTATGATGATGACCCGCAAATGACGCTCCTTCATTGAGTGGAAACCAGTCTATCTCTACCCATGTTTTCGTGCCAGCGCAACACCGCACCGACCGGATCGGCCCAATGATATCCGGCCGTTAACAAACGGCGGGCGGCCGCGGAAACCCGCAGTCGCCCGCCCTTTCGCAGTATGCCCGCCGGATCAGAGGATGGCCGCCTTGACGGCGTCGATGCCGACCTTTTGGAGCATCCTGGCCGCGCGCATGCGCTTGCCGCCGTTTTCGCGGTAATAGTCCAGGAAGCGGCGGACCAGCTCCACGGCCTCTTCGCGGGTCAGGTTCTCGGCCACCTCGTCGGCGATGCGCGGCTTGCCCGAGGCATTGCCGCCGACCACCATGGTCCATCCCTTGGGCTTGCCGATAAGGCCCACGTCCCGTACGTAGCTCTCGGCACAGCACATGGGGCAGCCGGACACGCCGACCTTGAGCTTTGCGGGCAACTCCGCGCCAACGAACATCTCCTCCAACTCCAGGCCGAGCCCCAGGGAGTCGCGCACGCCGAACTTGCACACCGAGGTGCCGGGGCAGGCCTGCACGTAGTGGACGCACAGCCCCACGGCCGGGCCGATGTCCATCTTGAGGTCATCCCAGACCTGGTCCACTTGCTCCTTTTCGAGCCCGACCAGGGCGATGCGCTGGCCCGAGGTGATCTTGATGATCGGTATCTCGAACTTGCGGCCCACCCTGGCGATGGCCTCGAGGACGTCCGGAGTGACCAGCCCCACCGGAGTCCTGGGCACGATAGCGTAGGTCTTCTTGTCGCGTTGCAGGATCGCACCCTTGGGGGTTTCATCCGCCATGGCAAACCTCCTTTTCGCTGCGGTCAGCGCTCGTTGAACGCGGCTTCCCTGACCGCGTCGAGGCCGACCCGTTCCACGAACCGGGCGGTCCGCTCCTTCTTTTTGCCATTCTCCGCGTATAATGCAAGCGCCCGCCCCAGAATGGCGAAGGCCTCGTCCTCGGAGACGTCCTCGGCCAGCACGTCGCCCTGGCGGACCCGTTTGCCCGCGTTGCCGCCGAAAACGACGGTCCAGCCGCGCTTGCGGCCTATCAGGCCCACATCGCGGACCATGGACTCGGAACAGCACATGGAGCAGCCCGAGACGCCCGCCTTGACCTTGGTCGGCATAGTGAAGGTCTCGAGCAACTCGGAGAGCCGGACGGCCACAGACTGAGAATCCTGCTGACCCAGCTTGCACCCGGCGGTCCCGAGGCAGCCCAGCGCCTTGTGCCGGTAGGCAGCGCCCACCGCGCCCAGGGCCTCGATCACGGCCTCAAGCCTGTCCTCGGGCACGCTGTCGATGAGCAGTTGCTGCCCGGCGGTGATGCGCACCTGGGGCAGGCCGTTGTCCTGCACCACCTTGGTGATGGCGGTCAGCTGTTCGGCGTCCAATATCCCGCCATGCATGCGCGGGATCACGGTGTACGTACCGTCGGCCCGGGGCCGGACGGCCTTCAAGGGGAGCGTGTCGATGTATTCTTTAATGTCCATATCAGATCGGAGGGGCTATGGTTACGAGGACCCGCATGTCGGTGATCGCCCGGACGCCGTGGGGTTCGGCTATTTGGGAGACCAGCACGTCGCCGGGACGGGCGGGCATGGCCGCGCCGTCCGCGCCCAGAAACTCACCCTCGCCCTCAAGAATCGTCAAAGTCAACTCCCCTTCCAGGTCGTGGGAGTGCACGGGCAGCTTCTGCCCGGCCCGGAAGTTGAAATTGATCACCTTCATGAACTCGGACTCATGTACCAGATAGTTCGAAAAGGTTAAATCCTTGAACCCATGAACTTCAAACAATTCAATCTTCTTCATAGGATACTCCTTAAATATCAAATTCCAAGGTTACCGTCCGCAGTACGGAACCGGTGCGGCTCACGGTTACACGCTCAGTGGGCACGGACTTGCCCGCCCGCTTGACCGCCTCGTTCAGGATGGCGCTCATGGACGAACAGCACGGCACCTCCATCTCCATGACGGTGATGGAGTTGAGATCGTTTTCCGAAATGATCCCGGCCAGCTTCTCCACGTACTCCATCTGGTTGTCGAACTTGGGACAGCCCATGAGGACCACCCGGTTCGGGACGTAGTCGCCGTGATAGGTCGGCATGGCCACGGGCACGCAGTCCGCGGTCAGGAGCAGGTCCGCGTTCTTGAGGAACGGGGCGTTGGGCGGCACCAGACGGAGCTGCACGGGCCAGTGGGACAAGGCCGAGCCGCCGCCTTGGGCCGTGGGGATGTTGGCCTGCCCGCACGGGGTCATGGTCTTAAGCGCCGCGCCGGGACAGCCCCCCGCCGGAGACTTCGGCGCATTCAGGCGCAGGGACTCGGGTTCGGGCATGTGGTCCGGAACCTCGCGGCCCTGAGCCTTGAGGTGCTCGGTCACGGCATCGGGGTCGAAGTCGGCGGCCTCGCGGACCTCCACCTTGAGTGCGCCCGTGGGGCAGTCGCCCAGGCAGGCACCCAGGCCGTCGCAGTAGATTTCCTTGACCAGCTTGGCCTTGCCGTCGACGATGGCCAGGGCCCCTTCGGCGCAGGCGGGCACGCACTGGCCGCAGCCGTTGCACAGTTCCTCGTTGATGGTGATCATCTTGCGCTGGTGTATCATTTCTCTATCCTCTCTTTTTCCTTATGGTTCTATATTCTGGCCACGCCGAGAAACACGGCGTGGAGACTGACGGCCAGGACGATGAACGCGGCCCTGGCGGTTTCACGGGAAAGACCGGGAAAGGCATAGCCTATCCGCTTGTGCGCGCAGGCCGACACGCAGTCGCCGCACAGGGTGCAGGACAGGGCCGGACGGCCCAGAGCCACCCTCTCCTCATCCAGGGCGTTGTACCGGCAGCGGGTGAAGCATGCCCCGCACCTGGTGCAGTCCGCGTCGATGCGCACGCGCCAGGGCGAGATGCGCCCGAAGATGTTGCCCACGAGCCCCATGGGGCAATAGGCGGTGCAGTGGACCATCATGCCCCGCCTGCGCGAGACGAAAAGCATCACACCCACGCCCACGAGCCCGAAGGCGGCCCCGAAGAGCACGGCGCTCGCGCCCGGTACGCCGAGGGCGCGCAGGGCCAAAGCCGTGCCCACGGCCAGGACCAGGGTCCCTGCCCGGCCCCAAAGACTCAGGATGCGCAGGGCCTTGGACGGGGCGGGCCTCGGTCCGAGACGGCTCATGGCGTCGTCCCAGGCTCCGATATAGCACAGATGGCTGCACCATGCCGGGCCGACCAGGAGCAGGGTCGCTCCGAACAGGACGAGCATGAAGTACCCGCCCCCGCGAAAGACCGGACCGGCGGCGATCAGGGCCGGGACCGGGAGGTGCAGGGTCCCGGTCATGAGCATGCGGTCCATGCCCAGGAGCCCCAGAGCCAGTTGCAGGAAGAATACGGCCGAAAACAGCCCCCAGATGCGGGGACGGACCGTCCGGTGCCCCTTGGGCGTACGCATCATCGCGCCAACCCATTGGGCGTAGCAGCCGAGCAGGAAAATTTCGAGCCAGCCCCAGCCTGACAGGTAGCGGTCCGCCAGCAGGATGGGGAAGTCCACGTGGCTCCGGGCCATGGCCAACCCGAAGACGGTGAGCAGGAACATGGCCGCGCGGGGCACGGCCCACTCCCTGTCCCGATCGAACCAGCCGTCGAGCCTCCGGCCGATCAAGGCGATCAGACCCAGTCCGTCCAGGACGATGACTCCGCCCATGATCCAGGCCAGCCGCAGCCACGGCAGCTCGAAAGCCTGGCGGAAGGCGATGAAGTCCACCGTGGCCCGCGCCCAGACCACCCCGCCCCAGAGCAGCGCGGCCACAGCCACCGGACGCGCCCAGGCTCGCCGGGCGAAGAGCAGCCCGGCCAGGGCCACCTGGGAGGCGGCCAGACCGAAGTCACCCTGGCGCAGGCCGTGCGCCCCGAACAGAAGCAGTGCCGCGACGGGCAGGATCAGGCCGTATGGCTTCAGAATTCCGTTTTCCATGGCCCCAGTATGGACAATCCTTTTGACCTCGGCCATGACTTAGGTCAAATTATCCGTCTCGCATGAAAATATGGAGAAAATAATTTTATGGACAAGTTGGCCGCCGTACGGGACGTGACTTTTTTCCGGGGACTGCCCGATGATCAACTGGCCAAACTGGCCGACCTCGCCGTGGTGAAACGGTACGACAAGGGGGAGACCCTGTTCCTGGCCGACGTCCCGGCCGACGGCTTCTATTCCCCGGTCACGGGCCGGGTCAAAGTCTTCCGGACCTCCCCGGCGGGCAAGGAGCAGATTCTGCACGTGTTTGGTCCGGGCGAGGCCGTGGGCGAGGTGCCGGTCTTCGAGGGCGGGACCTTCCCGGCCCAGTGCGAGGCCGTGGAGCCGTGCGATGCCCTGTTCTTTCCGCGAAGCGGGTTCCGCAACATCCTGCGCGACGACCCGGACCTGGCCATGCGGATGATGGCCATGCTCTCCCAACGGCTGCGCATTCTGGTCAACAAGATCGACGACCTGAGCCTCAAGGAGACACCGGCCCGGGTGGCCGCCCATCTCCTGCTCCTGCGCTCGTCCACCGACTCCGACACCTTCCGCCTGGACCTGCCCAAGGGCCAGATCGCCCTGTACCTCGGGACCATCCAGGAGACCCTGTCGCGCATCTTCAAGCGGTTCACCGACGAGGGGCTGATCAACATCAAGGGCCGGGAGATCACCATCCTGGACGCCGATCGGCTGCGCGATCTGGCCGACGAGGGACGCTAGACGCAAAAAAAGGGGAGCCGAGCCGACTCCCCCCTCTCCTTTCTTCCGTTCACGGACCTCAATGATCGTACTGCTTGGCGTATTCCGCGTCGTTGTACATCCCCTCTCCATATTCCTTGCGGCCGTAGTCGGCGACGATGGACTGTCCCTCGGGCGAGGCCAGGAACTTGATGAACTCCACGGCCAGTTCATGGTTGGGCGCGCCCGCGGGCGAAGCCAGGGCGTGATAGGTATTGATGAGCATGGGGTCGCCCCGGAACAGGATCTTGATGCGGTCCATCTCCTTCTTGCCCATGATCCAGGTGGAGCTGTCGGTCATGAAGTACCCTCGGTCGGCGTTGGCCCGCTTCAGGGTGGCCATCATGAACTCCTTGGTGACCGCGTACCACTTGCCCTCGGGCTTGATGCCCGCCTTCTTCCAGATGGCCAGCTCCTTCTTGTTGGTGCCGGAGTTGTCGCCGCGCGACAGGAAAAGCGCCTTGGCCTTGGCGATGCGGGCGTAGGCGTCGGCCGCGTCCTTGGCACCGGCGATGCCCGCCGGATCGTCTTTGGGGCCGACGATGTAAAATTCATTGGAGCCGATCAGGGTGCGGTCCACGGCCCAACCGTCGGCCACGGCCTGTTTTTCGGCAGCAGGCGCATGGACCATGCAGGCGTCCACGTCGCCGGCCTTGAGCAAACTCAGGGATTTGCCGGAACCGGCCTTGACCCAGCACATGGTGGTGCCGTGCTTGGCGTTGAAGGCATCGGCCAGGACCTTGAGCAGGCCGAGCTCGCCCGGAGACCCTGTGGCCAACTTGTAGACCGTGCCCCCGTCGCCGTAGCTCTGCGTACAGGATACGTCCCCGGCATACGCGCCGCCGATAAGGAGCAGAAACATCAACGAGGTCAGCAACAATCTCTTCATAATCAACTCCTTGAACAGGTTAAAATGTAAACGATATTAACCTCGTTGATTGTGCGTATCAAGACATAATGAGAACTCGTGCGCTTCGCAGCTCGGCGGGCAACGCAAAAAGCCCGCCGCACAAAGTGCGGCGGGCTGAAGAAAGCAATGCGAAAAGAGACTATTCCGCGATCTTGTTGACGGCGGCCTGGAGCCGGGCGATGCGGCGCTGGGCCTGACGTGCGTGGATCACGTTCTTGCGGGCGGCGCGGTCCAGGATGGAGCTGGCTTCCTTCAGGGCCTCCATGGCCTTGGAAGTGTCCTTTTCCTCGATGGCAACGCGAACGGCCTTGACGGTGTTCTTGATGCGGGTCTTGGAAACACGGTTGCGGGCGCGACGCTTCAAGCTCTGACGGTGCCTCTTCAGGGCGGATTTGTGATTGGCCAAGGTAATTTCTCCTGATCGATTTATTATCGCATTAAAAAGCGTTTGTTTTGCTATTCATCCCAAAGGGAGTGCCTTTTATATGGACTCCCCGCCTGATGTCAAGACTTTTCTCAATCGCCGCTACACCTGCAGGGCGTTGAAATCGGCCAGACGTCCCAGCCGGTCCACCAGCCCCTTGAGCAGATTCAGCCGGTTCAAACGAACATCTTGAGCATCGCACATGACCATGACGTTGTCGAAGAAGCCGTCCACGGCCGGGCGCAACTCCCCGAGCAGACCGAACAGGCCGCCGAAGTCGCCGTTCTCCCAGAGGTCGTCGAAACGCGGGGCCAGTTCGTCGAGCTTGTTCCCGAAGGCGGTCTCGTGCTCGTCCTCGAACAGATCCGGATCAAAGTTGCCGGTCAGGGGCTCGCCCGCCTCGTCACCCTGCTTGCGGATGATGTTGGCGGCGCGCTTGAAGGTCAGGACGCTCTGCTCGAAGTCGGTCCCGCGGCTGAACTCGGCCAGAGCTTCGAGCCGCGCCTTGAAGGTGCGGATATCCCTGAACCCGGCGCCCAGCGCGGCGTCCACCACGCGGGTGTCGAATCCCTGCCCGGTGAACAGGGCGCGCAGGCGCTGGCCGAAGAAATCCATGAGCTTGCCCAGGGCCTCCCCCTGCTCCACCTTCCACTTCACGCCGGAGTAAGCCTCCTGGGCGTCCTTGAGGAAGGTCGCCAGGTCCACGTCCAGGCCATGCTCCATGATGATCCGACTGATGCCCAGGGCACAGCGGCGCAGGGCGTACGGGTCGTTGGCGCCGGTGGGCACCTTGCCCAGGCCGAAGCAGCCCGCCATGGTGTCGGCTTTGTCGGCCATGGAGACCAGCGCGCCGGACAGGCTGGACGGCACCGGGGTGTCGGGACCGGCGGGCAGGTACTGCTCGTAGATGCCTTGGGAGACGATCTCGCCCAGTCCCGCGCGCTCGGCGTAGATACCGCCCATCTTGCCCTGCAGGGAGTCGAATTCGATGACCATTTCGGACACCAGATCCGCCTTGGCCAGCCGTCCGGCCTGCTCGTACTGCCCGATCTCGCCGGGCAGGATAGACTGTGACTGGTCCAGGGTCTCGGCCAGCTTGCGGCAGAGGGCCTCGATGCGCCGGGACTTGTCGCCCACGGAGCCCAGCGGCCCGAGGAAGACCACGTGGTCCAGCTTTTCGAGCCAGGTGTCGAACTCCACCTTGCAGTCCGCCTCCCAGAAGAAGCGGGCGTCCTCCAGGCGAGCCTTGAGGACCCGCTCCCACCCCTTCTTGACCAGGGCCACGTCCAGGGGCTCCAGGTTCAGGGTGGTCAGGAAATGGGGCAGCAGCTTGCCGTCGGCCCCTTCCACACCAAAGGACTTCTGGTGGGACTGCATGGAGGTCAGCAGGACCTCGCGCGGCAGTTCCAGGTACAGGGGATCGATGTCGCCGATGAGCGGTTTGGGGTATTCCACCAGGTTGGCCACCTCGTCCAGCAGCCCGTCGTTCCAGACGATACTGCCGCCGAGGGCTTCGGCCAGCCGGTTGCCTTCGGCCACGATGGTCTCCCGGCGCTCCACCGGGTCGATGACCACCTTGCACTGGTCGCGGACAATGGAAAAATAATCGGCCGTGGAGGCCACGGAGAACGGGCCGGGACCCATGACCCGGTGGCCGCGCGTCTCGCGCCCGGAGGTCAGGTTCTCCACGGTGAATTCGACGACGTCCGCGTCGAGCAGGGCCAGGAGCCAGCGCACGGGACGGCCGAAAGTGAAGTCATAATTTCCCCAATGCATCTTCTTGGGAAAGGACAGGGAGTCGATGCACTTGCGGCAGATCTCGGGCAGGATGTCCACGGTCTTGCCGCCGCCGACCACCTTCTTGGCGGCCAGGTACTCGCCCTTGCCGGTCTCCATCCTGAACAGCGCGTCCTCGGGCACGCCCTGGGTCTTGGCAAAGCCCAGGCCCGCCTTGGTCAGGTTGCCGTCGTCGTCATAGGCAATGCGCACCGGAGGTCCGGTGACGGTCTCTTCCTCCTGCAGTTGGGTCAGGGCCAGAGACGGCACGTGGGCGGTGATTCGGCGCGGGGTGGCGTAGCACTTGACCCCCTCGTTCTCGACCATGGACTCGGCGAGCGCCTTGGCAAAGGCCTCCTCGAGCTCGGCCGCCAGCTTGGGGACGAAGCGGGCGGGCATTTCCTCGGTTCCGATTTCCAGAATGAATTCGGCCATTGTTCTTCTCTTGTGTAATCTATTGCGTGACGTAGGCGTCGCTTATTTCTTGAGCATGGGATAGCCCATCTCTTCCCGCTGGTCGGCGTAGAGCCTGGCAATCTTGGAGGCCAGGTTGCGTACGCGGCCGATGTAGGTGGCGCGCTCGGTGATGGAGATGGCCCCGCGGGCGTCCAGCAGGTTGAAGGAATGGGAGCACTTCAGGCAGTAGTCGTAGGCGGGCCAGGGCAACCCCTCCTCGCACAGCTTCAGGCATTCGGCCTCGAACTTGTTGAACAGGTCGAAAAGCATGTCCGCGTTGGACAGCTCGAAGTTGTACTTGGACATCTCCACCTCGTTCTGGTGGAAGACGTTGCCGTAGGTGATCTCGTTGTTCCACATGAGGTCGTAGACCGACTCCTTCTCCTGCAGATACATGCACAGCCGTTCGAGGCCGTAGGTGATCTCCACGGACACGGGCTTCAGGTCGATGCCGCCGACCTGCTGGAAATAGGTGAACTGGGTGACTTCCATGCCGTTGAGCCAGACCTCCCAGCCCAGGCCCCAGGCGCCCAGGGTGGGCGACTCCCAGTCGTCCTCCACGAACCGGATGTCGTGGGCGGCCGCGTCGATGCCGATCTCCTTCAGGCTCTCAAGGTACAGCTCCTGGACGTTGTCCGGGGACGGCTTCAGGATGACCTGGAACTGGTAGTAGTGCTGCAGGCGGTTCGGGTTCTCCCCGTAGCGGCCGTCGGTCGGACGGCGGGAAGGCTCCACGTAGGCGGTCTTCCACGGTTCAGGGCCGATGACCCGGAAAAAGGTGGAGGGGTTGAACGTCCCCGCCCCGCACTCGATGTCCATGGCCTGGACCACGGCGCACCCGTAATCTGCCCAGAAATTCTGTAATTTCAGTATGACTTCCTGAAAATTCATTGTTGGCTCCAACTCATACCTTTTTATACATGCCGCCCTCCCAAGACAGGCCCAGGTGGTAGGCGACGAAAAGTTCGATCAACTGACTGACCTGTCGGCGGACTTCGCCGTCCATGGTCACCGTGGCCCAGTCCGACGGCCTGCTGTGCTGGATCCAGTCCAGGGCGCGCAAGACCCCTGCGGAAATCGGCCGAGCAAGTCCCTCTAACGGTTTCCCGTCCGAAAGACAAGTCCGGCAGGCCACTTGGCCCCGCTCCACGCCGAAGCGGTGGCCGCACTCGCAGTCAAGCGGACGGCCGCATACCCCGCAGGCCAGGAAATCGGGGGTAAAGCCCATCTCAAAGGCCAGCTTGGCCCGGAAAAGCCAGGGCGTGAAGTCGCTGCCGCCGCCGCTTTCATCGAGCATGTGCAGGGTTTCGAGGAGCAGCGCATAGGCGGGCTTGGCGTCATTCGGGTCGATCTCCACCGCCTCCACGAACTTGACGCAGTTGACCGCCAGGCCGGTCTTGGCCGGGTCCTTGCGGACCGCGGGAAAATTGTGCAGCAAGCTGCCCTCTTCGAGGACGGTATAGGTGCCGGTCTTGTTGGTCCCGATGGTGAAGAGCACGTGGCTCAGAGGGTCGAGACACCCCACGAAGCGGCGTCGCGAACGGCTGCCGCCGAAGGCGAATCCGTTGAACACCCCGCGGGAGGGGGTGAGCAGCCGGACCCAGACGTCGGCCTCCCGAAATCGCCCGGTCTTGAGTACAAGGGCTTTCTCGGTGGCGCTCATGCCGTCAGTCCGCGCGTAGGCCGTGAAGGCCCGGTTACATGCCGAAGGTGAGGGTCTGGATGTTGCCCTTGGTGGCGTCCAGGGCATAGGGCTTGCCGTTGTAGGTCACGGTCACCCCGGAGACGTTGCCGATGCGGATACGGCGGGGGCTGTTGAACATCAGCCGCAGGGGCTCGCCCTTGCGCAGGACGAAGTCGCGGGCCATCTTGGTCTCCTCGCCGCGCCAGACGCCGATCCAGCAGCCCTTGTTGGTGGTGGCGCGGATGATCACCACGTGGTCGTATTTCGGTTCGGTGGGCGCGCCTTCCTGGGTGATGGCGGCCTCCTCGTCCACGGCCTCGGCCGGGGCGGGGACCGGAACGGATGCGGCTGCCTTCTCCTGCGCGGGCGCGGCCTCGGCGGGCGCGGGCGCAGGCTCGGCCGGAGCGGGTTCGGCCGCGGGCGCCTGGCCCGTCTCCTCCAGGCCCCCCTGCTCTTCGGCTGGTACGACTTCGGGAGCGGCCTGGTCCTCGGAGGGTGCGGCCTCGGGAGCCACCGCCTCGGGGGCCGCCGGAGCCGGCTCCGCGGGCTCCACGGACTGCTCGGCCGGAACGGACGCGGGTGCCGAGGAGCCGGGCAGCTTGGCCTTGTTCAGGTTGAGCACCAGAATCACGGCCGCACCGGCCAGGGCCAGGACGATGAGGATGGTGGGCCACACGGACCGCCTGCGGCGTGCCGAGCCCATGTCGTTGTCCTGGAAGGCCTTCTCCGCGTTGGGCGCCACGTCGTAGGAAAGATCCCCGGCATCGGGCTGCTCCATCTGGTATTCGCGGTCCACGACCATGGACAACTCATCCGGGTCGAGGCCGAGCAGGCGGGCATAGCTCTTGACGAACCCCTTGGTGTACACCGGGTGAGGCAGGGCCGAACGGTCGCCGCTCTCCAGGGCGAGGAGGATGACACGGCTGATCTTGGTGGCCTCCATGACCGCCTTGATGGTCAGCCCCTTGGCCTCCCGTTCACGCTGCAGCGTCTCGCCGAGTTCCTGAAATGTCATTGGGTTACTCCATTATCGGGCTTGAGCGAGTCGTCCATGTAGATGATGACCGCGCTCTTCTTCAATTTCTCGAAATAGTCCGTAAACACCGTTTCCCGCTTCTTCTCCATCAATTCCTTGTAGATGTCGTCCCGAACATCCTCAAGCGGGACCATGCGGTCGTCATTGATCTTGATCGGCGAAAGCAACGCCTGATGGCCCTGGATGGTCAACGGCGAACTCACGCCGCCCTGCGCCACGCCGTCGAGAGAACTCTTCCACTCGTCGGCCAGGTCGTCCCAGTTCAACTCGCCGATGGACCCGCCCGAATCCTTGCCCGGTCCGACGCTGTACTTGGCCACCGCATCGGCAAAGGTCATCTCGCCGCTGGTGATCCGCTCGCGGACCTCCACCGGGGAGACCTCGGGCGGCAGGAGAATGATGGCCAGCTCGACCATCTTGCCCATGGAATAGTCGTCCTTCCGGGCGTTGTACTCATCCTGGATCTCCGAGTCCGTGACCACGACCTTGCTGTTGACCATGTGGCCGATGAGCTCCTGCTTTTCGAGCAGTTTCTTGAGCCTGGCCCGGAACTCCTCCATGGTCAGGCCGTCCTTGGCCACCACCTTCTCGAACTCTTCCAGGGTCAGGCCGCGCTCGTTGCGGACCCGCTCGATCTCCTTGTCCATGTTCTCTTCGGAGATATCGATGGAGAACCGCTTGATCTCCTGCTGGATGAGGATGTCGTTGACGAGCTTGCTTATAGCCTGGCTGCGCAGTTGCCGCACCTGGGCCTGCTCCCTGGCGCTGAGCTTGCGGTCCTTGATCTTGTCGTAGACGGGCTTCATCGCCTGGTCCAGATCATACTGGGTGACGATGGAGTCGTTGACCTTGACCAGGATGCGGTCCACGACCTTATCCTCGGCCTGTGCCGTCACGGAACATATCAAGAGCATGGCTCCCAAGAGCAAGGAAAAGACTTTTACCACGCATTCACTCCTTGGAATCGGGAGGCTCATTCCCTATCTCCCCCCGAATTGTTGTCGGATTCTAGTCGTTTTGTGCGGACTATGCAACGAACGGGCCGATCAGATGCCCGTATCGGTGCCGATCTGGTCCATGGGGATGGCCTCGTCGGACGGTTCCTGCCCATTTCCTTCGTCCGGAGACATGTCCTGGGGCAGGGCCGGTTGCATATCCTCGTCCGCGGCCGAACCGTCCGGCTCCGCAACGGCGGCGTCCGGTCCGGTCCCATCCCCTTCCCCGGCTTTCGAGGCGGACTCCAGGAGATGCTCGCTGACCTGGATATCCGCCTTGGCCAGGACACCGGAGAGCCACGTTTCGAAGGCGCTCTCCATCTTCTTCTCGAGCAGGGCCTCCTCCACCAGGGGGTAGGCCTGGGCCGGAGGCAGGACCTTGGCCTCGCTGCGTTCGAGCAGGACCAGGGCCTCGAAGCCGAAGCGGTCGGTCAGCACGTCGCTGGCCTGGCCCGGCTTGAGCCCGGTCAGGGCGTTGCGCCAGGGGGCGGACAGCCGCCCTTCGCGGACCACCACCTCCCGGGTCTCGACCTCGCCGAACGCGGTAGCCAGGTTCATCTGGTCGTGGTCCTTCTGATATTTCTCCACCGCCTTGACCACCAGCTCCCGGCTCGGGCCGCGCACCACCAGGATGCGCAGGCTCTCGGGCAGATAAAAATCTGAGATGTGGTCGCGGTAGTATTTCTCGGCTTCCTTGTAGTCGATCTTGATCTGCGGCCTGAGGACCTGCTGGAAAAACTTCTTCTGGGCCAGGTAGTAGCGCAGTTGCCGCCGCCAGGACTTGAGATCGATGTACTCCTCCACCAGGACCTGTTCAAAGGCCCCCTCGGGGTAGTCGGCGCGCACCGTGTTCTCGGCCTTGCGCAACTCCTCGTCGGTCACGGACAGGTCGCGGCGGGCCAGCTCCTGGACCACCAACTCCTGGACGATGAGGTCCGACAGGATCTCGCCGTACTCCTTGCGCAGCTTGGCCACGCTGGGGACATAGGCCCCGACGCTGTCCTCCTGGAACTGATCGTGCTGGAACTCCAGTTGGCTCAGATAGATGGGCGCGCCGTTGACCCGGGCCACGATGCCGATGTCGTCCGTGTCCCCGGAGCATCCGGCCAGCAGGGCCGCCAAAATAAAGATTATCGCTATGTGACGTTTCATATTCACTCGTTATCGGCCGTCCGGCGGCACGGTTTCGGCATCAAGCATGCCTTCGAGGTCCGCGGCGGTGGATTCCAGCGCCTCCCGCATGGAATGCGCGTCGTCGTATCGGATTTCCAACTTGGCCGGAGGAATGAGCCGGGCCGCCTCCCCCCTTTCATTAACCCAGTGGATCAGTTTTTCGGGGTTGACCGCTATGGCGTTGTCCTTCCAGGTTATGACCGCCCGGCCCGGATAGAGCTCGGCCCTGGCCGCCTGGAGCCGGGACAGGGTCCGCTTGATGCGCAGGACGCCGAAGAAGGCGTCCAGCGGCTCGGGCAGCGGGCCGAAACGGTCGCGAATTTCCGCCTCGTATTCGCGCAGTTCCATGTCGGTTGCGGCCGAGGAAAGGGCCCGGTAGTAGCGCAGCCGTTCCCGCGAGTCCGGGATGTACCCGCCGGGGATATGCGCCTCGAACACGAAATTGAGTTCCGTGTCCGACGCCCCGGCGTGCTCCTCGCCGCGCAGCCTGGCGACCTCCTCCTCAAGCATTTCGAGAAAAAGTTCAAGCCCGACCTTGGCGATCTGCCCGGACTGGGCTTCACCCAGGATATTGCCTGCGCCGCGAAGGCGCAAGTCCTCCATGGCCACCTTGAATCCAGCCCCCAGATAATCCATGTCCAGAATGATGCGCAAGCGTTTGCGGACGATTTCGGAAATATCCTTGATGGACGGGACCACGAAATACGCATAGGCCTGCCGCTCGCTGCGTCCCACCCTGCCGCGTAGCTGGTAGAGCTGGCCCAGGCCGAAAAGCTGGGCCTGATCCACGACCAGAGTGTTGGCGTTGGGGAAATCCAGGCCGGACTCGACGATGGAGGTGCACACGAGCACGTCCAGCTCCCCGTGCCAGAAGCCGCGCATGGCGTCCTCCAGCCCCTTCTCGCTCATCCGGCCGTGGGCCATGCCCACCTTGGCGTCAGGGACCAGGCCGCGCACGTACTCGGCCACCCGCTCCAGGCCGTTGACCCGGTTGTACACCCAGTACACCTGGCCGCCCCGGTCCAGCTCCCGGCGCAGGACCGCCTTGAGCTCCAGCTCGTCACGTTCCATGATGCCCGTTTCCACGGGCTTGCGGTCCACGGGCGGAGTCTCGATGACCGACAGGCCGCGGATGCCCGAAAGCGACAGTTGCAGGGTCCGGGGGATGGGTGTGGCCGTCAGGGTCAGAACGTCGATGTTCTGCCGGAAATGCTTGAGTTTTTCCTTGTGCTTGACCCCGAACCGTTGCTCCTCGTCGAGGATGAGCAGGCCGAGGTTGGGCAACTCCACGTCCTTGGACAGGATACGGTGCGTACCGATGAGGATGTCTATCTCGCCACGGGCGGCGGCCTCGAGCACGGTCTTCTGTCGCTTGGCCGTGACGAACCGGCTGAGCAGGCCCACACGCACCGGGAATCCTTCCATGCGCTTGGTGAAGGTCTGATAATGCTGTTCCGCGAGCACCGTGGTCGGGCACAGCAGGGCCGTCTGGCGGCCTTCCAGCGCCGCGCGGAAAGCCGCGCGCAGGGCCACCTCGGTCTTGCCGAAGCCCACGTCGCCGCAGACAAGCCGGTCCATGGGCTCGGGCTTCTCCATGTCCCGGAACACGTCGTTCACGGCCTTTTCCTGGTCCGGGGTCTCCTCGAAGCCGAAGGTGGCCTCGAACTCGGCGTACATCTCGTCCAAGGGGCCGTAGCCGAATCCCTTGGCCACCCGGCGGAAGGCGTACATCTCCACCAACTCGTGGGCGATCTTCTCGATGGCCTTGCGGACCTTGGCCGTGGTCTTGGCCCAGCGCGAGCCGCCGAGCTTGTCCAGGGACGGCTGCTTGGCCCCCTCGGGCCCCTTGAAGCGCTGGACCAGGTTGAGCCGGTCAACGGGCAGGTAGAGCTTGTCCTCGCCGGAAAAATACAGAAGCAGGTAGTCGTTGGCCCCCTCGCCGATGGCCATGTGGTGCAGGCCGCCGAACTGGGACAGGCCGTAGTCCCGGTGGACCAGCAGGTCGCCCTCGGACAGGTCGTCGTACCGCTCAAGCCCCTTGAAGGCCTTGTCCCGCCCGGCCTGGCCCCTGGGCGCCTGGGGCTGGATGACCTCCTCGCCCAGGATGCGGGTCCGGCTCCAGCCGATGTCCATGCCCTTGCGCAGGGGCGAGACCAGGGCATAGAGCCCCTGGCGGTCCGGCACGTATTCCAGGGTGATGGGCAGGCTCTCCTGCTCGGCCAGATTCAGGAACTTGGTCCGCGAGCGTTGGGTACGGAAACTCAGGATGGTGGTCTCGCCCGCACTCTGCCACTCCTTGAGCCCGGCCATGAGGGCCGCCCACGGCCGCCTGATGGACTCGGGCCGCCAGAAGATGTCCGTGAAATCGCTGTACGGGGTCTCGGGCAGGTCGATGCCGTTCTTCTCCCGACCGATGGTCAACTCCTCGAAGACCAGTTGGCGGGCGGAACTCCACGCCTGGCGGGCCACGTCGTGGGAGCGGATGATGAACCGCCGGGGCAGGCTGACGCCCTTGTCGCGCTCCTCGTCCTTCAGATAATCGCGCCATGCCTGCTCACGGTCTTCGAGCCGAGCCCGCAGGGTCCCGCCCGAGGAGAGCAGCCAAGCCGCGTTGCCGGGCAGATAGTCTTCAAGCCCCACGGGCGCGTCGTAGTAGAGACCGGGCCAGACAAACCCGTCGTTGGCGTCCAGCCGTTCGGACAGGGCCTGTTCCTGGGCGGCCGTGATCTCGCCCGTCCTGCGCAGCTTCTCCCACTGGTCGCGGGCGCGGAAGCCCCGGTCCGGCGTGGTGATGCCCGGCGCCACGGGCAGGAGCACGGCCTCGGCCAGGTCCGCCTTGGAACGCTGGGAGGCCGGGTCGAACAGCCGGATCTCCTCGAGAACGTCACCGAAGAATTCCAGGCGCAGCGGCAGTTCGTAGCCCGGCGCATGAATGTCCAGGATGTCGCCGCGCATGGCCATGTCGCCGGGGTCGGAAACGAGCTTGCGGCGGACGTATCCCCAGGAGACGAGCTGCTCCAGGAGGATGTCCGGGGACATCTCCTCGCCCTTGGCCAAGGTGGCCCAGTTTTCGCGCAGGACCGTCTCGTCGGGCCAGTGCGGCAAAAGGTTGTCGGCGGTCATGAGCACGCCGCGCGGACCGTCCCGATAGACCAGCCCGTACAGGGCGGCCCACCGCTCGCTCCAGCCCTGCGGCTCGGGCGTGCGCGAATGGTATGGCGGCAGGAAAACCCACTCCCGCTCCCAGGCGGGCTGGGCCGGTCCGCCCCGGCCGCCGCGCGACAACAGGGTCAGCAGGGCCTGCATCTCCCGGAACTCGGCCACGCCCGGCACCACGAGGACCACGTCGGATCCGCCGGCCAGCAGAGAACCGGCCAACAAGGCCTGGGAGGCCGGCCCGCTCTTGAATATGCGGACCGAATCAACGGCCCCCTTCATGAAGTCGGCTATGTCCTTGGGATATGTGGCTGGCATGGATTCGCTATAAAAAGGGTTTCTCGGCCTCGCACGGGTCACACAGAAAAGCCGCCTCTTCCCCTAACGGGACCAGGACGGCTTGTCACCAAGAATCTATCGGACCTAGACGGTGCCCAGGGCTTCCTTTTCCTCGTTGTCCAGGAGCGAGTCCAGGTCGAGCAGGATCAGCAGGCGGTCTTCAAGCTTGCCCACACCGTCGATGTAGTCGGAGTCCATGCCGGCCACCACGGGCGGCGGCGGCTGCACGGAGCTGGCCGGGATGCGCAGGACCTCGGACACGGAATCGACCACGAAACCGACGATGATCATGTCGATCTCGATGACGATGATCCGCGTGTACTTGTCGTGCTCCTTGGACCGGAGCCCGAAGCGGCGGCGCATGTCCACGATGGGAATAACCTTGCCGCGCAAGTTGATGACGCCCTCGACGAACTCGGGGGCACGCGGAACGTTGGTGATCTCCATGGTCCGGATGATCTCCTGGACCTGGAGAATGTTGACCCCGAATTCCTCGTCGCCGATGCTGAAGGTCACCAACTGGGTCAGTTCCTGATCGACTTCGCCCTCTTCGACGTCGATGATGTCTCCAACTTCCGTTCTCATGGCTACCCCATCTAGGATGACCGGATGCGTCCGGTAACGCGTCCCGTTTTACAAGGTCCGAATCTGTCAACCCCGCCCTTTTTTGTCAATGAGAATATCCAGCCGGTCGAAATCGTTGGAAAGAAGCCGCCCGCGACCGCCGGGTACGGCCCGCTTCGCCCGTCCTCTCTTTTTCACCAATGAAAAGGCTTCGTTGTGCTTTTTTTCAAGCTCCGGCCGCAAAGTATTGTTGACGCTCATGAGATAAAGGGCTAACGTAGGTCCCACTTCGTACCTATATGTTTGATTTTTATCACCTTTTGGAAAAGAGGCAGGCCATATCGCATGGGTCAGTACGCCAATTTCAATGACCACGACACCCTGGAGGCCCAGGTCAAGAGCCTGGCCGACGACGAACTCCTCGACTTCTGGGAGGAAACGCAACAACTTGCCAGAATGCTGGATCAGGCCGAGCAGACCGACCTGGAATACAATCCCGAATACGAACGGGTCATCCTCCAGGAACTACAGTACCGGACCTGCTCCAAGGGCCGCTTCTGACCGTTTTCGACACCAACCCAAAAAAACTCCCCGCCTCAGCCGAGACGGGGAGTTTTTTTCATGCTTGCAAACGGCCCCCTACTCCACCGGGGTACGGCCGATGGAGAAGTAGGCGAACCCGGCCTTGCCCATGCGTTCGGGCAGGTACAGGTTGCGGCCGTCAAAGACCAGCGGCGCGGTCAGGGCGCGCTTGATGCGATCGAAATCGGGGTTGCGGAACTGGTTCCAGTCCGTGACCACGGCCAGGGCGTCCGCCCCTTCCAGCACGTCGTACTGGCTGTCCATGATCTCAAGGTTCTCCAGGTGGCCGACCTCCTCGCGTGCGCGGGTGTTGGCCACCGGGTCGAAGGCCCGGACCTTCATGCCCAGGCCGGTCAATTCCTTTATGATCTCGATGGCAGAAGCCTCGCGGATGTCGTCGGTGTTGGCCTTGAAGGCGATGCCCCACAGGGCCAGGGTCCGGCCCGCGACACCGCCCTGGGACGCGAAGTAGGCCTTGATCTTCTCGGCCAGGACGAGCTTCTGGACGTTGTTGACCTCGTCCACGGAGCGGATGAGCTTGGCGTCGTAGCCGTGATCGGAGGCCGTGTCGATGAGGGCTTTGACGTCCTTGGGGAAGCAGGACCCGCCGTAGCCCGCGCCGGGGTAGATGAAGGAGTAGCCGATGCGCGAATCAGAGCCGATGCCCGCGCGGACCTCGGAGACGTCCGCCCCGACCCGCTCGCAGATGTTGGCCACTTCGTTGATGAAGGAGATCTTGGTGGCCAGCATGCAGTTGGCCGCGTACTTGGTCATCTCGGCCGAGCGCACGCCCATGACGATAAGCTTCTCGCGGCTGCGGGCGAACGGGGCGTACAGGGCCTTGATGGTCGTGGCCGATTTCTCGTCGCCCGTGCCCACAATGACCCGGTCCGGCTTCATGAAGTCGTTGACCGCGTCGCCCTCCTTGAGGAACTCGGGGTTGGAGACCACGTCGAAATGGATGGTCTCGCCGCGCTTTGCCAGTTCGGCCGCAATGATCCCGCGCACCCGGTCGGCGGTGCCCACGGGTACGGTGGACTTGTCCACCACGATCTTGGGCGTGGTCATCTTCTGACCGATCTCGGCGGCCACGGCGTCCACGTACTTGAGGTCGCATGAGCCGTCCTCGCGCTGCGGGGTGCCCACGGTGATGAAGACCACCTCGGCCTCATTCAGGCCCTCGCCCAGGTCGGTGGTGAAGTGCAGGCGCCCCTGTTCGGTGTTCCGTTTGACCAGGTCTTCCAGGCCCGGCTCGAAGATATGGACCTTGCCGCTCTCCAAGATCTTCACGACCTTGGGGTTGACGTCCACGCAATAGATATCGTTTCCCATTTCGGCAAAACAGGCCGCGGAAACCAGTCCCACGTAGCCGGTGCCGACGATGCATACGTTCATAAGGCGTTGCTCCAGATTGAATGTCTAGTTTACCAACAGGTCATGCGGATACCCTGTACGCGCATGCGCGTCAATTATGAATACAAAACGTCACTTGAACGACGAGACTATTGCCATTCCGCCCCAGGTATCATAATCAATGAGGATATTACGCAATTACGCACTCGGAGGATGAAACAATGCCGGTACTCGTCGTCAACGTCGATCATGTCGCCACCCTGCGCCAGGCTAGAATGGGCATCGAACCCGAACCCGTGACCGCCGCCTACATGGCGGAAATGGCCGGGGCCACCGGCATTATCGTCCATCTTCGCGAAGACCGCCGCCACATCCAGGACCGGGACGTGGCGCTGATCAAGCAGACCTGCAACACCCGGCTGCACCTGGAAATGGCCGCCACGGGCGAGATGCAGGGAATCGCCTTGGACATCGAACCCGAAATGGTCTGTCTGGTGCCGGAGAAACGGCAGGAGCTGACCACCGAAGGCGGCTTGAACTGCATCGGCCGCGAGGCCGAGCTCAAGGACTTCCTGGCCCCCATCCGGGAAAAGGGCATCCGCTCCAGCCTGTTCATCGACGCCGACCCCAAGCAGATCGAGGCGGCCGTGGCCACAGGCACGGAGTTCATCGAGATCCACACCGGGCACTACGCCGACGCCAAGGGCTTCAAAGAGCGCAAGGTGGAGCTCGAAAAGATCCTCAAGTCCATCGCCCTGGCCGGAGACATCGGCCTCAAGGTCAACCTCGGCCACGGCCTGAACTACCGCAACATCCTCAACTTCAAGGACGTGCCCGGCATCAGCGAATATTCCATCGGGCACGCCATCATGGCCCGGGCCATCTACGTGGGCCTGGACCGGGCGGTCCGGGACATGGCCGAACTGGTCCGGTCCTTCGCGGACTAGCCGGACGGGACACAGCGGCATGATCAAGGGAACGGGTATCGACCTGACGGAGCTGGACCGCATCCGGGCCCTCTGGAAACAGTATGGCCAACGGTTCGCCCGAAGAATCCTCACGGAGCGCGAGTGCGCGCAACTCCCCAAGCACAACCCCGTGCCGAGGCTGGCCGCCCTGTTCGCCTGCAAGGAGGCGGCGGTCAAGGCGCTCGGCACCGGATTCGCCAAGGGCGTGCACTTCAAGTGCATCGAGGTCCTCCACAACGAGGATGGCAAGCCGGAGATAGCCTTCCTCGGCGAAGGGCTTGCCCGGTGCGAGCGGATGGGCGTGACCGCCGCACACGTGTCCATGACCCATTCCCGTGACACTGCTGCCGCCACCGTGATATTGGAAGGATAGACAACCCCCAAGTCCAGGAGAGCTTATGCTGCTGCCCCTTCCGACCCCCGCCGAAATGGCCGTGTGGGACAGGGAAACCATCCACACCGTCGGCATTCCCGGCGTCACCCTCATGGAATCGGCCTCACGCGAGGCCGTCAACGTCCTGCTTGAGGAATACGGCGACGTGGACGGCGCAGCCGTCTACTGCTTCGCCGGGTCCGGCAACAACGGCGGCGACGTCTTTGCCATGGCCCGCGCCCTGGCCGACCTCGGCGCCGAGGTTACGGTCTTCCACACCCGCCCCAAGAAAGGGTACCGCGGCGAGACCCGATCCAACCTCCTGTGGACGCAGAAGCTCGGCGTCCCGCTGGTCCACCTGGCCGGGGTGAACCTCGACGGACTGCCCCAACCCGACATCATTGTGGACGGCCTGCTCGGCACCGGCTTCCAGGGTAACCTGCGCGAAGACATTTTACGCCTGGTGCGGGCCGTCAACAGGCTGGGCGAACGGGCCTTCGTCCTGGCCGTGGACATCCCCTCGGGGCTGAACGGGCTGACCGGCCGCGCCCAGCCCGAGGCGGTCATGGCCGACGCCACGGCCACCTTCCAATCGCCCAAGCTCGGCCTGGTCATGCCCGAGGCCATGCCCTACACCGGCGCGCTGCACGTCTGCCCCATCGGCATCCCGCTCAAGGTCCAGGCCGACAACCCCGTCCGCCACCATCTCATTACCGGGGCCGTCATGGAGGCCCTGCCCGCGCCCGCCCGCGACATGCACAAGGGCAGCGCCGGGCACGTCCTGGTGGTCGGCGGCAGCTTCGGCCTGACCGGCGCACCGCACCTGGCCGGACTGGCCGCCCTGCGCAGCGGGGCCGGGCTGGCCACCGTGGCCTGCCCCGCCGGACTGGCCGACGCCGTCAAGGCGGGCTCGCCGGACATCATGACTCTGCCGCTGGGGGCGGGCACGGCCTGGACCCAAGACATGGCCGCCGAGGCCAAGGCGGAACTCCATCGCTTCGACGCCGTGGTCCTCGGCCCCGGCCTGGGGCGCGCGCCCGAAGCCATGGCCTTTGCCCTGGACCTGATCGCCTCCTGCGAGCTGCCGATGGTCCTGGACGCGGACGCGCTCTATGCCCTGGCCGCCTTCCCCGAGCGCCTGGAGACATTGCCCGAACAGGCCGTGCTCACGCCCCATCCGGGCGAGATGGCCAGGCTGCTCGGGATTTCGACCGCCGAAGTCCAGGCCGACCGGCAGGGTGCGGTGGACAGTTTCCTGGCCGCCTGCGGCGCCACCCTGGTCCTCAAGGGCGCGGGCACCCTGGTGGCCGACCCGGATACGACCTGCGTGTCTCCCTTTGCCGAGCCCAACCTGTCCGTGGGCGGTTCCGGCGACGTCCTGTCCGGCTTGGTCGGCGCACTCCTGGCCGGGGGGCTCTCGCCCCTGCATGCGGCCTGCACCGGCGTCTTCTGGCACGGACTGGCCGGGCGTGCCCTCAACCACGAATTTCCCGCACGCGGCAACCTCGCGTCCGAAATCGCCAACATGCTGCCCCACGCGGCGGCAGCCTTCACCAAGGAGCTTGAAACATGCTGACAGCCAAAGACATCATGACCACCGACTGCATCACCCTGACCCCGGACACCGACATCACCGCCGCAGCCACGATCCTTCTGGACAAGAAGATAAACGGCGCGCCCGTGCTGGACGGCGACCAGGTGGTCGGCGTGCTCTGCCAGTCCGACCTGGTGGCCCAGCAGAAGAAGGTCACCCTGCCCTCCTTCTTCACGCTGCTGGATGGGGTCTTCCCCCTCTCCTCCCACGACCAACTGGAGCGCGAGATGACCAAGATCGCGGCTCTCAAGGTAGGCGACGCCATGACCCCGGCCCCGACCTTCGTGCACCCGGACACCACCATCGAGGACGTGGCCACCATGATGGCCAATGAGAAACTGTACACCCTGCCCGTGGTCGAGGACGGCAAGCTGGTCGGTGTGGTCGGCAAGGAAGACGTGCTCAAGACCCTGCTTAAGGGCTAGGGACCGGTCCCGGAACGTGAGCCTGACACTGTACCTTCCCGACAGCGACGCCACCGTGGCCCTGGGCCGCGCACTGGCGTCCTTGCTGTCCCGAATGGACGCCCCCCCGGCTTTGCTCTTGCAAGGCGACCTTGGATCGGGCAAAACCACGTTGGTCAGGGGTTTCGTGGAATCCCTGCCCGGCGCGGAGGCGGCGGAGGTCTCGAGCCCGAGCTTCAACATCTGCAACCTGTATCCGACCACGCCCGGGGTGGCGCACTTCGACCTCTACCGGCTCGAAGGCATGCCCCCGGACGACGCCCTGTTCGACTCCCTCGAGGACCCGGACACGATCACCATCGTGGAATGGATACAGTTCCTGCCCAGGGAAATGTGGCCGGACCAGGCCCTTTTTCTGGAATGGAGCCCGTCGGACACTGGACGAAGCCTCGTATTGCATGCGATGGGAGGTGCGGCGCGGGACGTCGTCGACGCCCTGCGGCCCAAGTGACAACCGTTTCTAGAGAGCAGAATCGAAAAAATGAACATCGTCGTACAAAAGTTCGGAGGCACATCGGTCCGCAACCTGGAATGCCAACGCCAGGTCATGCAGAAAGTCCTGCGCCCCTACCGTGAGGGTAACAAGGTCATCGTGGTCCTGTCGGCCATGTCCGGCGAGACCAACCGACTATTAGGACTGGCCGAGGAGTGGTCGGACAATCCCGACCCCGCCGAAGTGGATTCCCTTGTCTCCACCGGCGAACAGATTTCCTGTGCGCTCTTCGCCATGCTGCTCAAACAGCAGGGCGTCAAATGCCGCTCCGTGCTCGGCTTCCAGGCCCCGGTCAAAACCGACTGCTGCTACGGCAAGGCCCGCATCACCGCCATCGACGAATCCCGGCTGAAAGCTATGCTCCAGGAATACGACATCCTCGTGGTGGCCGGCTTCCAAGGCTGCGACGACAGCGGCCGCATCACCACCCTGGGGCGCGGCGGCTCAGACACCTCGGCCGTAGCCCTGGCCGCGGCCATCAAGGCCGATATCTGCGAAATCTACACCGACGTTCCGGGCGTGTTCACCACGGACCCGAACCTCTGTTCCGACGCCCGCAAGATCGACCGCGTCTCCTATGACGAGATGCTCGAAATGGCCAGCATGGGAGCCAAGGTGCTCCAGATCCGCAGCGTCGAATTCGCCAAAAAATACAATGTAACCGTTCATGTCCGCTCCACTTTTTCCGACGAGCCGGGCACCATAGTCACGCAGGAGGATGAAAACATGGAAGCCGTCATGGTCTCGGGAATCGCTTACGACAAGGATCAGGCTCGCATCACGCTGATACACGTCCAGGACAACCCCGGCGTGTCCGCCCAGATTTTCTCCCCCCTGGCCGAGAAGAAGATTCTCGTGGACATGATCGTCCAGAACCCGTCCAAGGACGGTCTGACCGACATGACCTTCACTGTGCCCCGCTCCGACGTGAAGCAGACCATCAAGACCCTGGAAAAGCTCAAATACGAAATCGGCTACGAAGAGCTATCCAGCAACCTCAACGTCGCCAAGGTGTCGATTATCGGCGTCGGCATGCGTAACCATTCCGGTGTGGCCTCCAAGGCCTTCCGGGCGCTTGCCGATGAGAACGTGAACATCCTGATGATCAGCACCTCGGAGATCAAGATCACCTGCTTGATCGACGACAAGTACACCGAACTGGCCGTACGCACACTCCACAAAGCCTTCAACTTGGAGGAAGGCAAACACATCGAGTAGCCGATGCAAAACATCACCATATACGACACGACCCTGAGAGATGGAGCCCAAGCCGAAGAACTGAACCTGACCACCCAGGACAAGGTCCGCATAGCGCAGAAGCTGGACGACCTGGGCATTCACTACATCGAGGGCGGCTGGCCCGGCTCCAATCCGACCGACAGGAAATTTTTCGACGAAATAAAATCCTGCACCTTCAATAAAGCCAAGCTGGCCGCCTTCGGCTCCACGCACATGGCCAAGTTCACGCCCGAGAAGGACCCGAACCTGGCCGGGCTGCTCGAGGCCGAGACCCCGGTGGTGACCATCTTCGGCAAGACCTGGGACATCCACGCCACCGTGGCCCTGGGCGTTCCGCTCGAGCGCAACCTCGAGCTCATCGCCAACTCCGTGGCCTACCTCAAGGCGCGGGTTGACGAGGTCATCTTCGACGCCGAACACTTCTTCGACGGATTCAAGCGCAACCCCGAGTACGCCATCAAGGCCCTGACCGCCGCGCTCCAGGCCGGGGCCGACCGCCTCGTTCTCTGCGACACCAACGGCGGCTCCCTGACCCACGAGATCGGCCAGGCCGTGGCCGAGGTCCGCAAGCTGCTCCCCGAAGCCAGCCTGGGCATCCACGCCCACAATGACTCCGAATTGGCCGTGGCCAATTCCCTGGAAGCGGTCCGCCTCGGCGCTGTCCAGGTCCAGGGCACGGTCAACGGCTACGGCGAGCGGTGCGGCAACGCCAACCTCTGCTCGGTCATTCCCAACCTGGAACTCAAGATGGGCCTTGAGGTCATCGGCAGGGACAATCTGGCCCGACTCCAGCCCGTCTCCAACTTCGTCAGTGAAATAGCCAACCTGCGCCCGTTCATGCGCCAGCCCTTCGTGGGCGCGTCGGCCTTTGCCCACAAGGGCGGCATCCACGTCAGCGCCATCCTCAAGGACGCGCGGACCTACGAGCACATCCCGCCCGAGACCGTGGGCAATGAACGGCGCGTGCTCCTCTCGGACCAGGCGGGCAAGTCCAACATCCTGTTCAAGGCCCGCGAACTGGGCTACGAGTTGGCCAAGGACGACCCCACCGTGGACCGCCTGCTCAAGGAGCTCAAAATCAAGGAATCCATGGGCTTCGAATACTCCGTGGCCGACGCTTCCTTCGAACTCATGCTCCGCGAGGCTCTGGGCAAGCCGCTCGACTACTTCCACTTCCGCCACTTCTTCGTGGTCGACGCCAAGCGCGAGGAAGACCCGGAACCCATGTCCGAAGCCACGGTCATCGTGGACGTCAAGGGCCAGCAGGAACACACCGCGGCCACCGGCATGGGCCCGGTCAACGCCCTGGACCAGGCCCTGCGCAAGGGACTGGAACGGTTCTACCCCCGGCTGGGCGAGATCCGTCTGCTCGACTTCAAGGTCCGCGTCCTGTCCGGCGCGGTGCGCGATACCGGCGGCACTGCCTCCTTCGTCCGCGTCCTGGTCGAATCCGGCGACGGAACCGACCGCTGGACCACCATGGGCGTGTCCCACAACATCATCGAGGCCTCCTGGCAGGCCGTGGTCGACGCCATCAACTACAAGCTCTTCAAGGACGAAATGACGCAGGCCGAATAGCCTCCCCCTTCCCCCGGACCCCCATCCCCATCCTTTTCCAAAGCTTTTTATCGCCGCTTCGCGGGGTGCGAGAGCAACGAAAAGCCCCCGGCTCTCTATTGAGCCGGGGGCCTTCATTTCTTCTCTTTGGAGCGATTCGGGTGGCGCAGCCACCCGACAGCGGCTCTCTCTTCTGCCGCCAATCCACTCTCGGAATAGGCTTTCGAGAGTGGGTCAGCTGTGCATTTTCTTCCGGTGGGCTTTCACCGCAGTGTAGCCTTCTACATGAGGATGAAAGCCCGCCGGAAAAAATGTGCAGATGGCCCGCTATCGGAAGCCGCTCTACATCGCCGCAGCCTTCTTAATCAGGCGCAGGAGCTGATTCGTAAAACCAGCCTCATTATCGTACCAGGCGATGACCTTGACCTGGGTGCCGCCCATGACGCGGGTCAGGGCGCTGTCGACTACGCCGCCGAAGGTGGAACCCATGAAGTCCACGGAGACCAGCGGTTCCTCGGTGTAGCCCATGGAATCGTTGGCCGCCGCCTTGAGGGCCGCGTTGACCTCTTCCACCGTGGTCTCCCGCTTCAGCTCGCAGACCAGATCGATAAGCGAGACGTTGGGGGTGGGCACACGGATGGACATGCCGTCCAGCAGGCCGTTCAGTTCGGGGATGACCAGGCCGACGGCCTTGGCCGCCCCGGTGGTCGTGGGCACCATGTTCACGGCGCAGGCGCGGGCCCGGCGCAGGTCCTTGTGGGAGCCGTCCAGGATGCGCTGGCTCATGGTGTAGGAGTGCACGGTAGTCATGATGCCGTGCTTGATGCCGAAGGTGTCGTGGATGACCTTGGCCACGGGAGCCAGGCAGTTGGTCGTGCAGGAGGCGTTGGAAATGATGTTGTGCTCGGGCTTGAGCTCACCGTCGTTGACGCCGATGACCACGGTCACGTCCGAATTCTTGCCGGGCGCGGAAATGATCACCTTCTTGGCGCCGCAGGCGAGGTGCTTCTCGCAGCTCTCGCGATCGGTGAACTTGCCGGTGGACTCGATGACAAGGTCACAGCCCATCTCGCCCCAGGTCCATTCGCCGGGAGCCTTGCGGGTCACCTTGACCGGCTTGCCGGCCATGACGAATCCGTCCTCGGTGGGCTGCACGTCCGGGAAACGGCCGTGCACGGAGTCGTATTTCAGCAGGTGGGCGAGGTCTTCGTTCGAGGCGCGCGCGTTGACGGCCACCAGTTCCAGGTCGGTTTCCTCCGCCAGCAGCCGGGCCAGATAACGGCCGATGCGTCCAAATCCGTTCAAACCTATTTTCGTCGCCATGCCGGGTCCTCCTGTGGGTATGCGATTTGTCTCTCGTACGGGTTTATCGGGCAACAACCATACTGTGCCGATGATTTTACGTCAACGGGGTTCACGAAATCGTATGCCTGAGCCTATCCAGGGTCTCACGGTCCGTGAAATCGAAATGCAGCGGGGTCAGGGTGATGTGCCCTGCGGTCAGCAGCGCGCGGTCGCGGTCCGGGCTGATGCGGCCAGGGGGGATGGCCCCGCTGAGCCAGTAATACGGCCTGCCGCGCGGGTCCTGGCGGGTGTCGTAGACGTCGTCGTAGGACGCCCGGGTGTGCGGGCAGAGGACCAATTCCTTGGCCTCCCCGATGGGGCAGTTGGGGAAATTGAGATTGAGCACGCGCTTGCGCGGCAGCTCCGTCCACGGAATCTTTGGCAGCAACTCGGCGCAGAAACGGGCCTGTCCACTCAGGTCCTCGGGGTTGAAGTTGTCCATGGACACGGCCATGGACGGGATCTCCATGAGCGCGCCCTCGGTGGCTGCGGACACCGTTCCGGAATAGAGGATGTCCACGCCCACGTTGGCCCCCGCGTTGATCCCGGAAAGGACCAGGTCGGGCTTCTCGTCGAGCAGCGTGGACAGGCCGAGCTTGACGCAGTCCACGGGCGTGCCGTAGACGCCCTGCCCCACGAAGCCGTTCTCCTTGAACAGCTTGACCCGAATGGGCAGGGCCAGGGTCACGGCGTGTCCCACGGCCGACTGTTCCGTGACCGGGGCGACCACGTGCACGTCGTGGCCGGCCTCCTTGAGGGCGAAATACAGGGCGCGCAGGCCGATGGCCTGGATGCCGTCGTCGTTGGCGAGCAGAATGTTCATGGAGTCTCCGCTTGCAAGCTAGGATTTGACAATACGTGTGAAATCAGGTTCATAACCCTGAGCGGGCCGCGCAACTCCGCGCCGGTCCGTTTTTCGCACATACTGTAGTGATACGCGTATGGGCGAGGTACCTCAACATCTCACCAATGGCAAGATCAGTGGGCAAAAAGTCGCAATATATCCAGTCTCTTTCTCCGGGCCAAACCGTGGACGACCTCTTTATCCTGGCCGGGGCCAACCAGGCCCAATCCAAGAACGGACCCTACTGGAACCTCTCGTTCCAGGACGCAACGGGGTCCATCGACGGCAAGATATGGAGCCCGAAGAGCCTGGAGTACCCCACCCTGGAGCCTGGCAGCATGGTCCGCGTCCGGGGCTTCGTGGAGAGCTACCGCGACAAGAATCAGCTCAAGGTGGACCACATGGACGTGCTCGACGCCAACACGCAGGGCATAGACCTTTCGGACTTCATGCCCGCTTCCAAAACTCCGCCCGAGGAGTTGATGGAGGCCCTGGAGGACATGGTCACCGAGCACATGCGCCACAAGCCGTGGAAGACCTTCTGCCGCAAGGTGCTGGGCAACGAGGACATCCGCGCCAGGCTGCTGACAGCTCCCGGCGCCAAGACCGTGCACCACGCCTACGTGGGCGGTCTGCTCGAACACACGCTCGGTGTGGCCCGGGCGTGCATGGCCCTGTGCGACGTCTACCCGAACCTCGACCGCCAGACCCTGCTGGCCGGAGCCATTTTCCACGATCTGGGCAAGGCGTGGGAGCTGTCCGGCGGCCTGGCCAACGACTACACCGACGAGGGACGGCTCTTCGGCCACATCCAGATCGGCATGGAAAAGCTGGAGCCGTTCCTGGCCCGCAGCCCGCGCCTGGAAGCGGGCCTCAAGCTGCACCTCAAGCACTTGATCACCAGCCACCACGGCGAGCACGAGTTCGGTTCCCCCATACGGCCCAAGACCCCGGAGGCGTTCGTCCTGCACTTCGCGGACAACATGGACGCCAAGCTGAACATCATCGACCAGGCCTACGCCGACATGGACAAGAGCGGGGCCGACTGGTCGCCCTACATGCGCTTCCTCGAACGCAACGTGTTCCGGCCCGAGCCCACCCCCGACAACGCCAAAAAGCAAAACGCGAAAGCGGAGAACCAATGTTTATTACCTTTGAAGGCATAGAGGGGACCGGCAAATCCACCCAGATCGCCAGGGTCAGGGACTATTTCGAAGCCCGGGGCCGGGAGGTCTTCCAGACCCTGGAACCGGGCGGCAGCCGCATCGGCCGGGACCTGCGCAAGATGCTCCTGCACGTGGACAACAAGGAGATCACGCCCATCACCGAGCTGTTTCTCTACCTGGCCGACCGCGCCCAGCACGTGGGCCAGGTCATCCGGCCGGAGCTCGAAGCGGGCAAGGTAGTGCTCTGCGACCGGTTCGCGGACTCGACCATCGTCTACCAGGGATACGGGCGCGGCCTGGACACCGTCATGCTCCGGGAACTCAACGAGGTGGCCGTGGACGGCCAGTGGCCCGACCTGACCATCGTCCTGGACATCGACCCGGAGGTCGGCCTGAAGCGGGCCACCCTGCGCAACATCGAGGACGGCAAGGCCAAGGAGGAAGGACGGTTCGAGGCCGAACACCTCTCCTTCCACAAGCGCATCCGGGAGGGCTACCTGACCTGGGCCGCCTTCAACCGGGAACGCATGCGCGTGATCGACGCCTCGGGCACGCCCGACGAAGTCTTCGAGCACATCAAGGCCGTCATCGAAGCCCACGGGACCGGCGCGGCCTGATCCGTACCCGGCCTTTTTTTGCATAATCGTTCCTGGAAACTTCCGGGCTTTATGCTATGGTGCAACCAGAATGGCGGTTGTTCCTTTTTCGCCAACCAACCACCGGGACCGCATGTCGGCTGAATTCCTGAACAAAAAAATCGGGCCCCTGTCACTCGCCGCCTTGGCGGACACGGCCAAGACTCTGCTGCTCATGACCGGCATCGTCTGGCTGCTCGTCTTGGGTTCCCAACGGCTGGGCTACAACTGGCAGTGGTACCGCATACCGCAATACCTCTGGACGGTCACGGACAAGGGCTTCACCTGGGGGCCGCTCATGGAGGGCCTTGGGGTGACCTTCCGGATCACGGGCATCAGCCTGGTCCTCATGCTGGTCATCGGCCTGACCACCGCGCTGATGCGCATGTCGAACTCCTGGGCGGCCCAGGGCGTGGCCAGGGGATACATGGAGCTGATCCGCAACACCCCCCTGCTCATTCAGATATTCTTCATCTACTTCGTCATTGCCCCCATCCTGGACATCTCCGCCTTCCGCTCGGCGGTCATCGCGCTGAGCCTGTTCGAAGGGGCCTACGCCTCGGAGATATTCCGGGCGGGCATCACCTCCATCGACAAGGGCCAGTGGGAGGCCGCAATGAGTCTCGGCATGGGACCCTACGCCATGTACCGGCACATCATTCTGCCCCAGGCCGTACGCCGCGTCCTGCCGCCCCTGACCAGCCAGGCCGTCTCCCTGATCAAGGACTCGGCCCTGGTCTCGACCATCGCCATCCTTGATCTGACCCAGCGCGGGCGCATGATCGATGCGGAAACATTTCTGACTTTCGAGATATGGTTCACCGTCGCCGCCATCTACCTCGTGGTCACCCTGGCCCTGTCCGGGGTGGTCTGGTTGCTGGAGCGACAGTTCAACGGCCTCAAGGCCTAAACCGCAAAGGAGCTCACATGACCATTTGGAGAGCTACGAAGATCGGCGGCGTGATCGTGATCGCCATTCTCGGCGTATCGCACGTCACCTTTGCCCAGGAATCCTGCAAATAACCCTTTGACCCGGCTTAAGACGCCGACCAAGGAGAAGCCCCATGAAACGCCTTCGCATCCTGGCCATCACCACACTTTTCATCCTGCTCGCATCCGCTTTCGGGTGCAGCCAGGAACCCATCCAACAGAAAACGGACAAGAACGCACCGGCCGCGACCGCCGCAACCCCGGAATCCGGCAGCCAGCTCGACGTCATTCTCAAGCGCGGCACCATCCGGGTCGGCTTCGACACCTTCAAGCCCTGGGCCATGAAGGACAAAAACGGTGAATACATCGGCTTCGAGATCGAGGTGGCCCGCCAGATGGCCAAGGACATGGGGGTCAAGGTCGAATTCGTGCCCACCAAGTGGTCCGGCATCATCCCGGCCCTGCTGACCGGCAAGTTCGACATCATCATCGGCGGCATGTCCGTGACGCCCCAGCGCAACCTCAAGGTGAACTTCTCCCTGCCCTACGAGTACTCGGGCATGTCCATCGTGGCCAGCAAGAAGCTCGCCGGGGGACGCTCCTCCATAGACGACTTCAACAACCCGGCCACGACCATCGCCGTGCGCCTGGGCACCACTGCGGCCGAGGCGGCCAAGAACTTCCTGCCCAAGGCCAAAATTCTCTTCTTCGACGAGGAATCCCAGACCATCCAGGAACTGCTCAACGCGCGCGTGCACGCCGTGGTCGCCTCCAACCCGTTGCCGCTCAACCTGTCCAAAGAGTACGCGGACCAACTCTACCTGCCACTCAAGGACGACTTCACCAAGGAGCCCATCGCCTTTGCCGTCAAAAAGGGCGACCTCGACTTCCTGAACTGGCTGAACAACTGGGTCCGGGTGACCATGAGCAAGGGCTGGCTGCAGAATCGGTACGAATACTGGTTCTTCACCAACGACTGGGAAAATCAGATTCAATAGCCGAGCCGAGTTCTTGTCTCCGACAACCGAAAAGCGCCTGAAGATCACCCTGCTGGACGCCGCCATCCTGGCGGCTCTGGCAGGGGCCTTCGGCTACATTATTTTCGAGGCCGCCACCGGGCTCAACTACCACTGGAACTGGGCGGTCATCCCGCAATTCCTGGTGCGCTTCGACGCGAAGAGCGGGTCGTGGGCCCCCGGCCTGCTGACGCTCGGGCTGTTCACCACCATCCGCCTGTCCGTCTGGTCCGGCATCCTGGCTGTCATCCTCGGCGTCTTCATCGGGCTGCTCCGGGTCAGCCCGAGCCTGTTCAAGCGCCAGGTGGGCGCGGTTTACGTGGGGCTCATCCGCAACACCCCGCCGCTGGTGCTCATCTTCATCTTCTATTTTTTCATCGGCGACCAGATTATGTCCCTGCTCGGCGTGGAGCATGTCATCTACGGGCTGTCCGACGGAGCCCGTGAGGTCCTGAGCTGGTTCTTCGGCCCCATGAACCGATTCCCCCGGTTCCTGTCCGCTCTGATCACCCTGGCCCTGTTCGAGGCGGCCTACATCGCGGAGATCGTCCGCGCGGGCATCGACTCCGTGGAGTCCGGCCAATGGGAGGCCTCCGCGGGGACCGGCATGACCCGCTTCCAGACCCTGCTCTACGTCATTCTGCCCCAGGCCCTGCAGCGGATGTTGCCAGCTCTGGCCGGACAGTTTATATCTATAATCAAGGACTCGGCCATCGTTTCCGTCATCTCCATCGAAGAGCTGACGTTTCAGGCCCAGCAACTCATGACGACCACGTATAGGAGTTTCGAGATCTGGATACTGGTCCTGGCCATGTATTTCGCGCTCACGTTCTTGTGCTCCCTGATAGTCCGCAAACTGGAACTGACGCTGAGCAGGTGATGCGATATGTTTAAGTCATTGAAGAAAGTTTTTGGAAAAACCCCTGACGGAATGCCCGAAACCGATGCACCCGCCAAACCGTTTGACATGGAGGCGTTTCATATGAACGACATCAAAGTCTATGCTCTATCTACCTGCATCCATTGCAGGAATGCCAAGAAATATCTGGACGAATGCGGTGTGAAATACGAATGCGTCCACGTGGACGAACTGACCGGCGACGAGCGCAAAAAGATCGTCCAGGAGGTCAAGGAGCGCAATCCCGCGGTTTCCTTCCCGACCATCGTCATCAAGGACAAGGTCATCGTCGGCTTCCACAAGGACCAGATCGACGAAGCCCTCAAGGAGGATTAGCCCATATGGACGCCAAGCAGCTCTATGAAATGCTGAAAAAGGTCCAGGAGCCCAAGGGGTACTATTTCAACAAGGACATGGACATGACCATGCCCCTGCTGGAAAGCCTGCTGACCAACAAGGAACGCTTCGGCTACATGGCCTGTCCCTGTCGGCTGGCGAACGGCGAATACGAAGCGGACAAGGACATCCTATGCCCCTGCGTCTACCGCGAGGCGGACGTCCAGGAATACGGCGCCTGCTTCTGCGCCCTGTACGTCAGCAAGGAGTTCAACGACGGCACCATCGAAAAGCAAGTGGTCCCGGAACGCAGGCCGCCCGAGAAGATTCTCTTCTAATTTCGTTGCCGGAGGAGAGGAAAAGGCCCGCTTGAAGCGGGCCTTTTCCTTATTTCGAGGCGGCGTGCAACTCTTCAAGATTGGGGAGCAACTCCTTGCCCTCCCTCTCTTTTCCCTTCACTTCCTTGGAACATTGCTCCAGGAAGAGATACCGGTAGGCCGATGTAGGGTGCGTGGTGGCGTGGCTGATCGCGTAAGGATTGTCGGCCCCCATGCGTCGCCAGAAATTCGGGGCTCCGGTGGAATCGAACCCGGCCCGCTCCATGAAATACACGCCCATGTAGTCCGCCTCCTGCTCAAACTCCTGGCTGTACAGCATCCCGGCGGCATTGGCGAAATTGTTGGTGTAAACGCCCGTGACCCCCGCGAGCAGGCCGTCCAGCACCGCACCGATGAAGCGGTTGCCCGTCTTCTTGGAGATGTGGCCCATTACGTTGTGGCCCATCTCGTGCCCGACCACCAGCGCCAACTCATCGTCGCTTTCGACATACCCCATCATGCCCTTGGTCACGACCACGGAATCCCCGTCGGCGTAGGCATTGACTACGGTGTCATCGGACATGAGGACGGCGTAATCGCACCGTTTGGCCGGGATGGCGTTAAGGGTCATGGGGGCTCCGTCCCGCTCGATCCAGAAGGATACGGTCTCTCCCGTATCGAGCTGCTCCTGAAGCTGGCTGCTGAATTCCTCATAGGCATCGTCCCCGGCCTCCACCTTCTCCCCGTTGATCATCAGAATGACGTCGCCGGCACGGAACCCAGCGTCAGCGGCCGGAGTATGTGCGAACACCCGAGTCACCTTGACGCGCTCGTCCAGGCCCAGGGCGTCCTTGTACGCCTGCCGCCACTCCTTGGGCACGTTGTCGATGGAATTGGTGTCCATGCCCAGGTAGTAGGTCACCCGGTCTCCGCACAAGCCGACGCCGTGCGCCAGCACGGGCAGGGAGACCTCGCTGAGCCGCCAGAACTTCTGCATGCGGCCCTCGACGGCCATCCGTTTTTGAATGGAGGCCTCCTTGGCCGTCAGATCGGGATCAACGTCCGGCCGGGCGGTTACCGGCGCGCAGCCGATATACAGGAAGGGAATGAGGGACAGGAACAGGGCGGCGAGGGATAAGCGGGACATGATTGTGTACCTTGATGCGGAATTAAAGATGCACCAAGGTACACAACCATTAAACCTATATCAAGAGGCAAAACCACCCTGCGCAGGATTCGGCGCCGCCCCTACCGCTGCGACAGCGACAACGCCCGGTCCAGGTCGTCGATGATATCGTCCGCGTCCTCCAGGCCCACGGAGATGCGCACCAGGTCCAAGGGAACGCCCGCGGCCGTCTGCTCCTCGGGGGTGGACTGGCCGTGGGTGGTGGAGGCCGGGTGGATGACCAGGGTCTTGGCGTCCAGGATGTTGGCCAGATGCGAGCAGAGCTCCACGGACTCGATGAACTTGCGGCCCGCCTCCAGCCCGCCTTTGACCCCGAAGCCGAAGACCGCGCCCGGCCCCATGGGGAAGGTGTTTTTGGCCCGGTCGAAGTCGGGATGGCTCGGCAGCCCGGCATAGTTGACCCACTCCACCGCATAGTGCCCTTCCAGGAACTCCGCCACCTTGCGGGCGTTCTCGCAGTGCTGGCGGGCGCGCAGGGGCAAAGTCTCCATGCCCTGTAGGATCAGAAAAGCGTTCTGCGGGGCGATGGTCGCGCCGGTGTCGCGTAACATGCCGATGCGAACCTTGGCAGTGAACACCGGACACGGCTGGCCCGAGGAACCGCCCAGGGCCTCCCACAAGTTCATGTTGTGATAGGTCGAGTCCGGCTCGGTCAACTCGGGGAATCTGCCCCCTGCCGCCCAGTCGAAGTCGCCCTTCTCCACGATGGCGCCCCCCAATGCCGTGCCATGGCCGCCCACGATCTTGGTCAGGGAGTAGACCGCGAGGTCGCAACCGAAGTCGAAGGGATTGAAGATGGGCGGCGGAGCCACGGTGGAGTCGAGGATGAACGGCAGCCCGTGGTCGTGGGCCACCTTGGCAATGCCCAACAGGTCGTCCACGTTGCAGCACGGATTGCCTATGGCCTCGGAATAGACCAGCCGAGTGTTCTCGTCGATGGCCGCCGCGAAATTGGCCGGATCGCTCGAATCCACGAAGCGCGCCTCGATGCCGAACCGCTTGAGGGTATGCTCGAACAGGGTCTGGGTCCCGCCGTACAGGTTGGAACCGGTGACGAGGTTCTGCCCGGCGGACACGATGGTCGTGACCGCGTAGAAGATGGCGGCCATGCCGCTGGCCGTGGCGACGGCCCCGGCTCCGCCGTGCAGGGCGGCCAGCCGTTTTTCGAGCACATCCGTGGTCGGATTGTTCAGCCGGGTATAAATATAGCCCGGCTCCTTGAGGGCAAATAGGTCGGCCGCATGCCTGGTGTCGCGGAACAGGTAGGCCGTGGTCTGGTATATGGGCACGGCGCGGGCGCCGGTCTGGTCCGGGGTGTGGCCCGCGTGCAGGGCTACGGTCTGGGGACCGTAATTATGATCTTGCATATTTTCTCTCCTTGGTCAGGGCGAAAACGACGCCCGTTCGACCCGTAAAATGCCCCTTCACCCCTGCCTTGGCAAGGGTGCGACACATAGCGATTCATTATCCGGGCCATAAGGACCGGGGGATGGAACGGCTTTTGCCGCTATTCAGGGCAGGAACGATTTTCCGACACGGCACGCGGAGGCCGCACACAAGCGTTTTTTATTTCCCCAACAGAGAAATCAGTCTTTCAGACCCGCCTGCTCGATCCAGGCTGCGAACGCCGCCTGGGCGCGCTTGCCGTAGGCTTCCTTTCTGAGCTTCTTCTTGATCCGGCCTTCGAGGCCGGGCATGAGCCCGAAATTGACGTTGGACGGCTGGAACCGCTTGTCCGGCCTGGTCCGCAAGTGATTCATAAGCGCGCCCAGGGCCGTCTCCACGGGCGGCTCGGGCAAAGCTTCGCCGCGCAGCCGCCGTCCCATGGACAGCCCGAGCCACAGCCCGCATGCCGCCGACTCCAGATATCCCTCCACCCCGGTGATCTGCCCGGCCAGATACACGCCGGGCCGGTTCTTTAGTTGCAGGGTCTCGTCCAGGGCCTCGGGCGCGTTGACGTAGGTGTTGCGGTGGATGGACCCCAGCCGCAGGAATTCGGCCTTCTCCAATCCCGGGATCATGCGGAAGATGCGCTTCTGTTCCGGGTACTTGAGCTTGGTCTGGAAGCCCACCAGGTTGAAGGCGGTCTTGTCCGCGTTCTCGGTGCGCAGTTGGACGATGGCGAACGGCCGCTCGCCGGTCCTCGGGTCCGTGAACCCCACGGGCTTGAGCGGGCCGAAAGCCAGGGTCATCTCCCCGCGCTCGGCCATGGCCTCCACGGGCAGGCAGGCTTCGAAGTGGACCTCCTTCTCGAACTCGCGCGGCTTGACCTTCTCACCCGCCAGCAGCGCGGCCACGAAGGCCTTGTACTCGGCCTCGTCCATGGGGCAATTCAGGTAGTCGTCATCCTCGGGCTTCCAGCGCGAACCCCAGAACGCCTTGTCGAAATCCACGGAGTCGCGCGACACGATGGGCGCAATGGCGTCGTAGAAATAGAGCCGCTCGTCGCCCACCGCGGCCATCAGGCTCTCGGTCAGCTCCGGGCTGGCCAGGGGCCCTGCGGCGATGACCACCGCATCGCATCCGCCAAGCGCCTCGTCGTCCAGGGAGACAATTTCCCGGCGGATCACGGTGATCGACTCGTGATCTTCGATCTTTTGCGTGATGTATTCGGAGAACAGGGTGCGGTCCACGGCCAGGGCCCCGCCCGCGGGCACACGGGTGGCGAAAGCCGCCTCCATGACCAGGCTGCCGAGGCGCTCCATCTCCTCCTTGAGCAGACCGATGGCTGCGGCCGGTCCGGTGGCGCGGAAGGAATTGGAACAGACCAACTCGGCCAGCCCGTCCTCGGTGTGCGCCTCGCTGCGCTTTTCCGGCTTCATCTCGAAGAGGGTCACCGAGACCCCGGCGTTCGCCAACTGCCAGGCGCAGTCGCACCCCGCCAGGCCGCCGCCCACGATCACCACATGTGCCATTTCCCCTCCCGGATATCGTTTACGTCCGCCGCAATATGCCGTATAGGTGGCGAGATGGCGAACCTGCGGAATTTCTTATGACAAAACCACTGCTGGACATACGCGAGCTGACCACCTGCTTTTCCTCGGCCCAGGGCATTGCCAAGGCGGTGGATAACGTCAGCCTTTCCTTTATGCAAGGAGAAACCCTGGCCATCGTCGGCGAGTCCGGCTGCGGCAAGACCGTGCTCGCCCTGTCCATCCTCGGGCTCATACCCGATCCGCCGGGCCGCGTCACGGACGGGACCATCCTGTACCGGAACAAGGACCTCCTGGAGATGTCCGAGCACGAGCTCATGCACATCCGGGGCAACGCCATCTCCATGATATTCCAGGAGCCCATGACCGCGCTCAACCCGGTCTTCCGCATCGACGACCAGATCGCGGAACCGCTTCGCCTGCACCAGGGGTTCGCCAAGCGGGAAGCCCTGGACAAGGCCGTGGATGCGCTGAAACTGGTGGGCATCCCCAACCCGGCCAAGATCGCCAAGTCCTACCCGCACGAGCTGTCCGGCGGCATGCGCCAGCGGGTCATGATCGCCATGGCCCTCGCCTGCAACCCGGACATCCTCATCGCGGACGAGCCGACCACCGCCCTGGACGTGACCATCCAGGCCCAGATTCTCGACCTCATGGACGAGCTCAAAGCGCGCATGAACGGCTCGCTCATGCTCATCACCCACGACCTCGGCGTGGTGGCCCGCATGGCCCAGCGCGTGGCGGTCATGTACTCGGGCAAGATCGTCGAGCTGGCCGGAGTGGACGAGCTCTACGCTGACCCCCTGCACCCATACACCAAGGGGCTGCTCGCCTCCATGCCGACACTGGGCGACACCAGGGAGCTCAACCCGATCCCCGGCATCGTGCCGTCCATCTTCGACCTGCCCGAAGGGTGCCGCTTCCATCCGCGCTGCCCCGAGGCATATGAGAAGTGCTCCCTCATGCTCCCCCCGCTGTACGAACCGAAGCCGGGCCGCAAGGTCCGCTGCTGGCTCTACGAGGACTAGGCCATGGCCCTGCTCGAACTGATCAACGTAACCAAGCACTTCAAGGTCTCCGGCGGCCTGATGGGGCTGACGACCGGCACCGTGCGCGCCGTGGACGGCGTGACCTTAAGCGTGGAACGCGGCCAGACCCTCGGGCTGGTGGGCGAATCCGGGTGCGGCAAGTCCACCTTGGCAAAATGCATCATGGGGCTTGAGCCGGTCACCTCCGGCGAGGTCATTTTCGGCAACCGGTCCATCAACGCATGGGACGAGAAGAAGCTGCGCTCCAAGATGCAGATGATCTTCCAGGACCCGTACTCCTCCCTGAACCCGCGCCAGAAGATCGGCTCCATCATCCGCGAGGGGCTGGACATCCACAACATCGGGACCAAGGAGGAGCGCCGCGAAAAGGTCCAGCACCTGCTCAAGCTGGTCGGCCTGCGGCCCGAGCACGGCAACCGCTACCCCCACGAATTTTCCGGCGGCCAGCGGCAACGCGTGGCCGTGGCCCGGTCCCTGGCGCTGGACCCCAAGCTGGTGGTCTGCGACGAGCCGGTGTCCGCCCTGGACGTCTCGGTCCAGGCCCAGGTCCTCGGCCTGCTCAAGGACCTTCAGGAGCACCTGGACCTGACCTACGTGTTCATCTCCCACGACCTGTCCGTGGTCAGCCACATCTGCGACCGGGTGGCGGTCATGTACCTCGGCCGGATCATGGAGATCGGCGAAAGCCGGACCCTGTTCGCCGACCCCAAGCACCCGTACACCAAGGCGCTCCTGTCCGCCGTGCTCCGGCCCGACCCGACCGACCGGCCCGAACGCATCGCCTTGACCGGCGACCTGCCGAGCCCCATGAATCCGCCCGCGGGCTGCCCCTTCCACCCCCGCTGCCCCGAGGCCTTCGACAAGTGCCGGAACGGACGCCCGGAGCTCATGGACCAGCCCGACGGCATGCGCACCGCCTGCTGGCTCTACGGCGGCCAGTAACTGTACCGGCCCGCACGCCCCCCATCTGTATCTGGACCCGACCGCGCTGTTGGGGCATGATGCCCCTTCAACCCAAGCATCAAGGAGCGAACATGATAACCCGAGACGAAGCCTTTTCCCTGCTCAAGGCCCACAACAGCGAAGCCAGCCTGATCAACCACGCCCTGGAATCCGAAGCCGTCATGCGCGGCCTGGCCCGCAAGCTGGGCAAGGACGAGGAGCTGTGGGGCATCACCGGCCTGCTGCACGACCTGGACTACGCCGTGACCAAGGAACAGCACGGCCGCCACGGCCTGGACACCGTGAAGCTGCTCGACGGCAAACTCCCGGTCGAAGCGCTGGACGCCATTCGCCGCCACGCCGCCGAGATGAACGGGGCCGAGGACCCGGAAACCGACTTCGACTTCGCCCTGCGCTGCGGTGAGACCGTCACCGGCATGGTCCACGCGGGCGCCCTGGTGCGGCCCACCAAGATCGACGGCATGAAGCCCAAAAGCCTCAAGAAGAAGATGAAGGACAAGGCGTTCGCCGCCTCGGTCAACCGCGACTGCATCCGCGAGTGCGACAAGATCGGCCTGGAGCTCGGCGAATTCCTGCAAATCGCCATAGACTCGGTGTCCGGCATCGCCGCCGAGGTGGGCCTGGCCGCGGACTAGCCCCGGTTGCACGGCCACCGGTTTTGTATTACTCCTGTGACCCCGGTCCGAGTGCCGGATTGAACTTCCCCAACATGCACCGGAAACAGGAGCTTGCGTGGCCTTACTGACCGAGCCGTTCGCCTCGGGCGATTCCTTTCTGCACGGCATGGACCCGCGCATCCGGCTCCTGGCCGCGCTGGTTCTGACCGTGCCCGTGGCCGTGCTGCCGGAGTTCAGGCCCGCCTGGCTCGCCCTGGCCACCGGTCTGGTCCTGGTCAAGATGGCCCGGCTGAACATGCTGGTCGTGCTGAACCGCCTCCTGGTGGTCAACCTGTTCATCGTTTTCCTGTGGTTCTTCCTGCCCTTTTCCGTGCCGGGCGAGCCGGTCTTCGACCTCGGCCCGCTGCATGCCACGGTCCAGGGCATCGACCGCGCCCTGCTCATCACGGTCAAGTCCAACGCCGTGGTGGTCAGCCTGATGGCCCTGCTCGGGACCATTTCCATCCAGAACCTCGGCCCGGCCCTGCAACAACTCGGCGTACCCGACAAGCTGTGCCACATTCTGCTCTTTACCCACCGCTACATCTTCTCCATATACCAGGAGTACACGACCATGCGCCAGGCCATGCGGGCGCGCGGGTTCAAGCCGCGCACGGACACGCACACCTACCGCACCTACGCCTGGCTGGTGGGCATGCTCCTGGTCAAGAGCTGGGACCGCGCGGAACGGGTCCACGGGGCCATGCTCTGCCGGGGCTTCCGGGGCCGCTTCTACAGCCTGGCCGCCTTCCGGACCCGGCCCGCCGACTACCTGTTCCTGCTGGCCTGCGCCGCGCTGAGCGCAAGCCTGATCTATATGGGCTTCATCCAAGGGAGACCGCTGTGAGCCACGCCGTCATCGAACTGTCCGATATCTCTTACTCCTTCCCGGGGCGGCAGGAGACCCTCAACGGGCTGAACTTTCACCTGCATCCCGGCGAAAAGCTCGGCCTGTTCGGGCCCAACGGCGCGGGCAAATCCACCATGCTGCACATCCTCATGGGGCTGCTCACCCCGGACAAGGGCGAGGTAACCCTATTCGGCGCGCCCATGTCCGACGCCAAGGCGTTCGAGGCGGCCCGCTTGAAAATAGGCTTTCTTTTCCAGCACTCAGACGACCAGTTGTTCTGCCCCACGGTCCTCGACGATGTGGCCTTCGGCCCGCTCAACCAGGGCTTAAGCCAGGAGGAGGCCTCCGAGCGCGCCCGCGAGGCCCTGGAGACCGTCGGGCTGGCCGGATTCGAGGACCGCGTGCCGCACCGGCTCTCGGGCGGCGAAAAGAAATTGGTCGCCCTGGCCACCATCCTGTCCATGCGCCCCGAGGTCCTGGTCCTGGACGAGCCGACCACCGGGCTCTCGCCCGAGGCCAAGAACCGGCTGGTGGGCATCCTGAAGAGACTGGACATGGCCCGGCTGGTGGTCTCCCACGACCCGGACTTCCTGGCCGCCACCACCGACCGGCTGTTGGCCATGCGCGACGGCCGCATCCAGCCCGGCGAGCTCAAGCCGCACAGCCACGTCCACGTGCACGAGGAAGGGGACGTGCCCCATCAACATTAGAGGAAAATCAGCAGACCGCGCCGCAGACCTTCTCGATCTTTTCGCGCAGTTGCTGGGCGCTGAAGGGCTTGACCACGTAATTGGAGACGCCGAGCTTGATGGCCTGCAGGACGTTGTCGCGGAAGGCCTCGGCCGTGATCATGATGAAGGGCAAACACTTGTAATCGGGGTGCTTGCGGACGAGGGTGAGCAGTTCCTGACCGGTCATGCCGGGCATCTTGTGGTCGGACAGGATCAGGTCGATGGAATCCCGCTCGATGATCTCCCAGGCCGGACGGCCGTCGTCGGCCGTGATCACGTTCCGGAATCCCAATTCCCTCAAGTCATTCTTTATAATCCGCCGCATGGTGCTGGAATCGTCCACCACCAGAATACGCATATCCATGTTCAACTGCATCTTCCCACCGTCATCCGGCCACGCCCCGAAAGGCGCACCGTTCCCCCTTTGAAATAGAAAACTCACCGTACAGTGAATCCGCTCACAGAACAAGCCGATTAGAATCGCCTCGGTGGGGAAAAAAATAAGCCTCAGACCCTTGGCTTTCTGAAATAAGAACCTATTATGAAGCCACAGCCCGCCGAAGCCGGTCAACCTGAAACGAACCCCCGCATAATGTCGAACAACGATCTCACTGCGCAGATGTCGCGCTCTCCCACCCGAACCATCTGGAAGCTGGCCTGGCCCCAGTTGATCATGACCATGTTCCACGTGCTCATCGGCATGACGGACGTATGGGTGGCCGGGTATATCTCCCGCGAAGTCCAGGCCTCGCTGGGCATCATCACCCAGTCGCTGTTCTTCCTGCTGGTGGTCGCCATGGCCGTAGCCAACGGCGCGGTGGCGGCCATCAGCCAGTCCATCGGGGCCGGGCTGGAGCAACGCGCCCGGCGGTACGTGGGCTTGTGTCTCATCCTGGCCTGCCTGCTCGGGGCGGTGTTCCTGGTCGTGGGCCTACCGCTCAAGGACCTGCTCATCTCCGCCCTGCAGGTGCCGGAGTCCATGCGTCCGGTGACCCATTATTTCATGACCGTGTTCCTGCTCCTGCTGCCACCCTATTACATGCTGCTCATCACCAACGCCATCTTCCGAGCGCGCAAGCAGGTCTTCTACCCGCTCTACTGCATGATGATTGTCACCGGCTTGAACACCGTGCTCGACCTCGGCCTGGGGCTGGGCTGGTTCGGCCTGCCGGAAATCGGCTACAAGGGGCTGGCCTGGGCCACCTTCGGCTCGGTCACCTGCGGCGCGCTTTTCAACTTGGCCCTGCTGGCCGTGCAGGGGCAGCTCAACCCCGCCTGCTTCGCGCCCTGGCGCTGGATGAAGCGGGCCACGCCCTACCTGGTCAAGGTGGCCTGGCCCTCGGGGCTCATGCAGGTCGTCTGGCAGTCCGGCTATCTGGTCCTGTACGCCATCACCGCCAGCCTGCCCGGCGGCGCGGTCAACGCCCTGGCCGGCATGTCCATCGGGCTGCGCATCGAATCCCTGCTGTTCATGCCCGCCATGGCCTTCAATATGACCGCAAGCATCCTCATCGGCCACTACCTCGGCGCGCGGCAACCTCTGGAGGCCAAACGGTTCGGCTTCCGCATCCTGGCCCTGGGGCTGGTCTCCATCTCCCTGTTCGCCCTGGTGGTCTGGCAGTTCATCAACCCGTGGGTGGCCCTGCTCACCCGTGACACCGCCGTGGCCGCCCAGGCGGTCAGCTACCTCAAGTGGAACATGCTGGCCATCCCCTTCACCCTGACCAGCATGATCCTGGCCGGGGCCTTCAACGGGGCCGGAGCCACCGTGTACAACATGCTCATCATGGGCGGCGCGACCTGGATCCTCAGGCTCCCCCTGGCCTACCTCCTCGGCCACGAGGTCATGAACGGGGCCGAGGGCATCTGGATCGCCATGTTCTGTTCGCAGATCGTCCAGTCGTCCATCCTGTTCTATTTCTACAATTTCAAAAACTGGCAGCGTTTCGCCATGATCAGGCATCGAAACGGCCAAAAAGGATAAGGATTGTCCATGACCCTGAACTTCGAACCCATTTCTCTGGACCGGCAGGACGAATACCATGAAGCCCTGACCGGCTGTCCCCAATTGCTGACCAGCGACTTCTCCTTTGCCAACGTCTTCGGCTGGGCCGACCATTATGGCCTGGAGTGGGCCTTCCACAGCGGCCTGTGCTTCATCCGCCAGACCAGGCCGGAACCGGTCTGCTGGGCGCCCGTGGGCCCATGGGAAAGCTACGACTGGGCCGGATGCCGGGCCATGACCGAAGGGAAAAAATTCGTTCGCGTGCCCGAGGCCCTGACCCGGCTGTGGTCCATCGCCTACGGCAACAAGATGACCATCACCGAGAGCCGCGAGCACTGGGACTACGTCTACTCGGTGGAGGAGTTGATCGCCCTCAAGGGCAAGACCTTCCACAAGAAAAAGAACCTGCTCAACCAGTTCAAGAAGAACTACCTGTACACCTACGAGTCCATGGCCCCCGAGTGCGTGGAAGAGGTCCTGGAAATGCAGGACGAATGGTACAAGTGGTACGAGGAGAACAACCCGTCCGAGGCGCTCAAGGCCGAGAACCACGCCATCACCCGTGTGCTCCAGCACATCGACCAGATCAAGGGGTTGATGGGCGCGACCATCCGGGTGGACGGCAAGGTCATCGCCTACACCGTGGCCGAGCCCCTGTGCGAGGACTCCCTGGTCATCCACTTCGAGAAGGGCGACATCCGCTTCAAGGGCGTGTACCAGGCCATCAACCAGATGTTCCTGGAGAACGACGGGGCGGAGTACACCAACGTCAACCGCGAACAGGACCTCGGGGACGAGGGGCTGCGCAAGGCGAAGATGTCGTACAACCCCACTTTCTTCCTCAAAAAATTCGAGGCGGAACTGCTCTAGGCCATGTCCTTGCTCCTGCCCTCCGAGCCACGCCCCAAGCTGGCCGTCCTCGGCCTGGACGGCCTGCCGCTCGGCCTCGCCCGCTCCCTGGGCGCATCCCTGCCCAACCTGCGCAGGCTGGCTGAAGACGCGACCACGGTCCGGGCCGAACTGCCCGAGCTCTCCCCGGTCAACTGGACCTCCTTCCACACCGGGGAAGGCCCGGAGGCGCACGGCATTTTCGGCTTCTCCCACCTGGACCCGCAGACCTACGCGCTGCGCGTCACCCGGGCAACGGACGTGGCCTGCCCGACCGTCTTCGACCGGCTCGGCGAGCGGGGTCTGGTCTCGCGGGTGGTCAACCTGCCCAACACCTACCCGGCCCGCCCGCTGCGCGGCATGCTCGTGGCCGGGTTCGTGGCCCCGGAACTCAACGGCGCGGCCTACCCGCCATTCCTGGCCGACAAGCTCCATGAGGCGGGCTACAAGCTCGAAGCCGATACCAGCCGGGGCCGGGCCGACCTGGACTTTCTCCTGAGTGAGCTGCGCGCCACCCTCAACTCCCGGCTGACCGCCCTGGACATGCTCTGGCCCGATCTGGCCTGGGACCTGTTCGTGCACGTCTTCACCGAGACCGACCGGCTCTTTCACTTCCACATGGACGCGGTGCTCCATGCCAAACACCCGAACCACATGGCCTGCATGCGCTTTCTGGCGGACTGGGACCACGCCCTGGGCCGATTCCTGACCCGCTACGACGCGCTCCCCGGCCCCAAACGGCTCCTGGTCCTGGCCGACCACGGCTTCACCGAGTTGAAGACCGAGGTCAGCCTGAACACATGGCTTACGCGAGCCGGGCTCCTCTCCCTGTCCGGGCCGCCGCAGGACGAATGGGACGCCTCGAAGATCACCCCCGAATCCAAGGCCTTCGCCCTGGACCCCGGCCGCATCTACCTCCACGAACGAGGGCGGTTCGCGCGAGGCCGGGTGGAACCGATCGAACGCGAGGGGCTGCTCGGCCGCATCTCGGACGGGCTCATGGCCCTGGAATACGAGGGCAAGCCGGTCCTCAAGGCCGTACACCGGGGCGCGAACGCCTATCCGGGCGCAACCTCGGACCAATGCCCGGACCTGGTCGTCGAAGCCCGCCCCGGCTTCGACCTCAAGGCCAAATTCGATCGCCGAAATATTTTTGGTTTGCATGGACGCACCGGGACACATACGGTGGACGGAGCCATTTTCGCCGACTCACACGGCGCACGGCCCGAACGGATGCGGGACGTCGGGCGTATCATACTGCAACACTTCGACATCACGGAATAAATGAGCATCGACTTCGAGAACGAACTGAACGAGGCGCAACGCGAGGCCGTGACCACCACCGAAGGGCCGGTGCTGGTCATCGCCGGGGCCGGTTCGGGCAAGACCCGGACCATCGTCTACCGGCTGGCCCATCTGGTGAACCAGGGCGTGGACCCGGCCCAGATCCTGCTCCTGACCTTCACACGCAAGGCCGCCCAGGAGATGCTCGCCCGTGCCGAGACCATCCTCGGCCGCTCCCTGCACGGGACCTCGGGCGGCACCTTCCACTCGTTCGCCTACGCCACCCTGCGGCGCAACGCGGCGGACATCGGCTTCGAATCCGGGTTCACTCTCATGGACCGGGCGGACAGCGAAAACATCTGCAAGGAGGTCCGGGACACCCTCAAGCTCGGCAAGGGGGACCGCTCCTATCCCAAGAAGGCCACCCTGCTGGACATGATCACCAAGTCCCGCAACAAGGAGTTGACCATCGAGGCGGTCATGGAGCGCGAGGCCTACCACCTGAGCCCCTACCTGGAAGACATCCAGCGCATTGCCGACGGCTACGCCCAGTTCAAGCGCGAGCACGCCCTGGTGGACTACGACGACCTGCTCTTTCTCCTGGATGATCTGCTGGCCAAGAACGAACCGCTGCGCAACCAACTCCAGGCCCGCTATCGCTACATCATGGTCGACGAGTACCAGGACACCAACCTGGTCCAGGCGCGTATCGTCAAACACCTGGCCGGGACCAAGGGCAACGTCATGGCCGTGGGCGACGACGCCCAGTCCATTTACGCCTTCCGCGGGGCCAACGTGGCCAACATTCTGGAATTCCCAAATATATTCGAAGGCACCAGGGTCATCCGGCTGGAGAAGAACTACCGCTCGGTGCAGCCCATCCTGGACCTGACCAACGAGATCCTCAAGGGCGCGACCACCAAGTTCGACAAGCACCTGTACTCGGACCTCAAGAGCGACAAACTGCCCCAGGTGGTCCACCCCCTGAGCGACCAGACCCAGGCCCGGCTGGTGGTGGACCAGATACTGGAGCTGGGACGCAAGCATCTGCTGCACGATGTGGCCGTGCTCTTCCGCGCGGGCTACCAGTCCTTCCCGTTGGAAGTGGCGCTGACGCGCATCGGCATCGACTACCAGAAATTCGGCGGCATCCGCTTTCACGAGGCCGCCCATGTCAAGGATGTGCTTTCCTACATCCGACTGATCCTCAACCCCCACGACCTGCTCGCCTGGCAGCGGGCCATGGAGCACATCAAGGGTGTGGGCCCCAAGACCGTGGCCAAGATCTACCAGGCCATGCACTCGGGCGACAAGAAGTACATGGCCAAGATGGTCAAAAAGCACGAACCGCTCAAGGAGCTGCTGACCGAACTGGACCGGTTGCGCGCCGGGCCCATGAAGCCGTCGACCATCCTCGAAGCCGTGCTCGCCTTCTACCAGCCCATCCTCATCGAGAAATACCCGGACGACTATCCCAAGCGCCAGGCCGGGCTGGAGCAGCTCAGCCAGATCGCGGCGGGCTACCAGGACATGGAGCAATTCATCGGCGACCTGTCCCTGGACGGCGACCCCGAGGATGAGAAGCGCAAGGAAAACGCGGTGGTCCTGTCCACGGTCCACTCGGCCAAGGGGCTCGAATGGGCGGCGGTGATCATCATCGACCTGGTGGAGGACCGCTTCCCGTCGCGCAAGGCCATGCAGCGGGCCGAGGACCTGGAGGAGGAACGCCGCCTGATGTACGTGGCCTGCACACGGGCCAAGGAGGAACTCAAGCTGTTCGTGCCCGGCTCGGTCTACAACCGGGCCAGCGGCATGTCCGACCCGACCCTGCCCAGCCCGTTCATACTGGAGTTGCCGGACACGGTCTTCGAACGGCTGAACGAATCCTACGGCGGCAACCTGGAGACCCGGCGGCGATCGGTGTACACTCTGCCCGAACCGACCGTCCCCGCCCAAGACGGAGGCGAGCCGGGGGACGCCGGGCCCGCGCGGCCCAAGGCCGACCCGTCCAAACTCGGGTTCTGCAAACACAAGATTTTCGGCAAGGGCAAGATCGTCGCCCAACTGGAACCGAACAAATACAGGGTCAATTTCCCCGGCTTCGGCCTCAAGGTCATCATCGGGGACTACCTGGAATTCCTGTGATGGAGTATACAATCCCATGCGAAGCGAAGCACACTTTCTGGAACTGATCGACAGCCACTTCTCCCGCGAGCACGATTTCCTGGCCCTGGGCCGGGGCGACGACTGCGCCGTGCTCCGGGGCGGAACCGACTACTGCGTGACCTCGGACCTCTTTCTGGAGGGCGAGCACTTTCGGCGCGATTACTTCTCGGCAGCCGACATCGGCTACAAGGCCCTGGCCGTGAACATCAGCGATATCGCGGCCATGGGGGCCAAACCCGTGGCTTTCACCATGGACTTGATGGCCCCGGTGGACCTCCCGGACGAATTCTGGGACGAATTTCTCAGGTCCATGGCCGGACTGGCCCGGCAAAACGACATGGTCCTGGCGGGCGGCGACCTGAGCCGGAGCGACCGGCTGGGCATATCCATCTCAGCCTTCGGCGCGCCCGGCTCCACCGGGTTCCTGCGGCGCCGCAACTGCGCCTTCGGGGACATCCTGTTCACCGTGGGCGACATCGGCCTGGCCCGGACCGGGCTCATGGCCCTGGAGGCCGAGGGCATCAAGGCGCGCGAGACCCTGCCCGCCGCGGTCATGGCCCACCTGCGGCCCAAACCCAAAGTCATGATCGGCACCCTGCTCAACGCGGCCGGGATCAAGGGGCTCATGGACCTGTCCGACGGCCTGGCCCGCGACCTGCCCCGCTTCACGGGGCCGGACCTGGGCGCGAACCTGACCATTGATCCCGAGACCCTGCACAACGACCTGCACGCCTGGTGCAAGGCGGCAGGTCTCGACCCGGTGGAATTCGCCGTGCTCGGCGGCGAGGACTATTCCCTGCTCGGCGCGGTCTCCCCGTTCGACGCGGGCAAGGCCCGGTCCGTACCCGGCTTCATGGAGATCGGCACGGTCACCAGGGAGCCCGGCATCATCCTGAACGGCAAGCCGTTCGACAACCCCGGATTCGACCACTTCAGCCAATAAACGGAGGCCCCATGGACAAGGAACTGGTCATCATCGGTACCGTTCAATCGGAGATCAAGGACATCGAATCGGCCCCCAAGATGGAAACCGAGGCCGGAGCCGTGCGCGCCCGCATCGTCATGGACCCGGCCTATGCCGAGGCCATGGACGGGCTTGAACCGGGCGACAGGCTCGAACTTTTCACATGGTTCCACAAGTCCGACCGCACGGTCCTCAAGGTCCATCCGAGGGGCATCAAGGACCGCCCCCTGCGCGGCGTGTTTGCCACCCGCTCCCCGGCCCGGCCCAACCCCATCGGCCTGCACCGCGTCACCCTGGTAGCCATCGAAGAGCCCCTGACCCTGGTGGTGGAGCCGCTGGAGGCCATCGACGGCACCCCGATCATCGACATCAAGCCCAAGCCTCGGGAAAAGTAGCCGGATGGACCGGTTCGAGGCCGTGGAGACCACCGGCGAGAGCCAGGTGGGCGGATGGGTGCAGACCACCGACGGCGTACGCCTGTGGGTGGAGATCCGCGGCACGGGCAGGCCCGTCATCCTGCTCCACGGCTGGACCATGAGCTCCCTGTTCTGGCGGCGCCAGGCCCAACTGGCGGACGCCTGCCAGGTGGTGACCATCGACTTTCGCGGCCACGGCCGCTCCCAGTCCACGCCGCGCGGCCACACCGTCCCGCGCTACGCCCTGGACGTGCGCGAGGTGATCGCCGCGCTGGGGCTGACCCGTGCCCTGCTCCTGGGCTGGTCCATGGGCGGCTCCGTGGTGCTGGAATACTGGCACCGGTTCGGCCCGGACCGGCTGGCCGGGCTCGGCTTGGTGGAGACCGGCCCGTATCCCATGTCTCCGGCGCCGTGGAACGTGCACAAATGCCACGGCCACAACGAGGAGGCCATGCGCGAAGACCTGGCCGCCATGCAGGCGGACCGCAGGGGATTCGCCGAGCGGTTCGTCAACGCCATGTTCCTGCCCGGCCACGCCCCGGAACACGCCCTGAAATGGATGGTCGCCGAGCAACTCAAGGCCGCCCCGGACACGGCCTCCGCCATCTACGAGGACTACGCCCGGCGCGACTACACGCCCGTGCTGCCCTCGGTGAGCCTGCCCGCCCTGGTGGTTTACGGCCGCTCCCTGCACATGTGCTACGGGCCTTCCACCGGCCGATTCGTGGCCGCGTCCCTGCCGGATTCGCGCTTCGTCATCCTGGACAAAAGCGGCCATATGCCGTTTTATGAACAACCCGAAGAGTTCAACCAAACCGTTTCCGGATTTCTGGACACCCTGAACGCCTGAGGAGGCCCCCCATGAAACGACTTTTTGCCGCCCTGCTGTTGGCCCTGCTCTGCCTCACCCCGGCCCGCGCGGCCGAGCTGGCGGGCGTGACCCTGCCCGACACCGTGGAGGTGGGCGCCCAGAAGCTCGTGCTCAACGGCATAGCCCTGCGCGAGAAATTCGTCTTCGACGTCTATGTGGCGGGCCTCTACCTGACGGAGAAGTCCAGCGATCCCGCAGCGATCCTCCAAAAGGAAGAACCGCGCATGATGGTCATGCACTTTGTCCGCGACGTGGACGCCAAGGCCATCAGGGAGGCGTGGATCGACGGCCTCGAGGCCAACGTGAAGGACATCACCCCGGACCTGCGCGACAAATTCGACCAACTGAACGACATGATGACCGACATCAAGGAGGGCCAGGAGATGGGCTTCACCTATGATCCGGGCACCGGCACCGACGTCATGGTCGCCGGAATGGCCCGGGGCGGCATCCCCGGCAAGGACTTCGCCGACGCCATCCTGGCCACCTGGATCGGCCCCAAGCCCGGACCGGGCAAAACTTTCAAGAAACAGATACTGGGCGAGAACTAGCCCACGCGGAAGACGCATGAAAAAGCGTGCAAGGCCCCCCTTGCACGCCGTCGATGAAATAAACCATCCACCGATCGCCGCGAAACGGCCTTCCCTCCTTCCCCCAAGTCCCCTTAGCGGAACCGCCAGCCGTTGGCGTAGACGTTGAAGGAATTGTCCTTGATGCGCCCGACCAGGCTCAGGTTGTTGCGCTCGGCGTAGGTGATGGCCGAACTGGTCGCGGCCGAGAACCCGCAGAGCACCGGAATGTTGGCCGTGGTCGCCTTGGTGGCCAGCTCAAGGGCGAGCCTGGACGAGAGCATGGCGATGGTCACCGACTCCAGGGTTCCCTCCAACAGCGCCCGGCCCACGGCCTTGTCAAAGGCGTTGTGCCGCCCCACGTCCTCCCCGTAGGAGATCAGCTCCCCTTCCACCGAGAACAGGGCCGCCGCATGGGTGGAGCCGGTGTTCTTGAACAGACTCTGCCGCCGCTCGAACAACTCCTTCAGTTCGAAGAGCAACTCCGGGGCGATGTGCACCGGCCGGGGGGAGGGATAGATGCGCCGCACGGCCACCGGGGTCTTGAGGACCACGTCCACGCGCGACGGGCCGTGATAGGAAAAGGCGATGTTCAGGATGTCCTCCGGGCACATGACCCTGGACAGCGAGAACAGGTAGCCCGCCACCAGGTTCAGGTCGTCGCCCGGCGTCCGGGCCAGGATCGCCTCCGCCTGACCGTTGACGGTCAGGCGGATGTCCGCCTCCTCAGCGATCTGGTCGTCCTTGAAGGACAGCTTTCCGTCCGAATACCGCTGGATGGTCACCGGACAGGCCAGTTGCAGGGGCCGGACCTCGGCCGGACGTTCGGTCCGCCTGGGTTCCGCCTGGCCGCTCACGGCCCTGAGGTGCGAAATGGGTGCCATGGTCTACTCCAGGCTGTTCCAGAGGGTCGAGGAAATGGGGATCAGATCGTGCTCGCGGGCGAAGATATCCAAATGGATCAGCCCGATCTGCACGGCATCCAGGTCCGGCAGGGGCTCGCACTCCCGCATGTCGATGCTCAGGCAGTACTTGCCGCACTTGTGGCACGCCTCGATGCGCTCGAACTTGGCATTCTCCTGGTAGAAGACCTCCCGCGACTCGTTCTCGTCGTTGCCGCAGGCCGGGCAGGCGTTGCGCTTATAGCGCCAGTCGTGACCGCACAGGGAGCAGTGCAGGAACTTCTTGCCGCCGCCGCCCACCAACTGGTCCAGATCAGTCACTTCCCTGGGGGAAAGCTGGGCGATGGAGGGCGTGGCCCCGCACACGGGGCAGTACCCCTCGTCCCAGGCGAGCGCGGAAAGGGGCTCGCCCAGACCATGGACCAAAGCACGCAGAACAGGCGAGAAAACGGTCTCTGAAACATACAGCAGCGTGGTATACGGTTCAATGCCAAGCTGTACGGAGGTATTCTCAAAGTGTTTCCAATTGCCCTCGATGCGAGCCTGGGCAAGCCCCGCAATATTGTCGGCGTCGTCCATGAATTTCTCAAGCTTCCGCCAGGCGTTTTCGTCCGGCTTCAACACGTCGAAGAGCAGGGGCAGCATGGCCGCCGCCGACTTCTTCAGGATCTCGGCCCAAGGGGCGAGGTCCGCGTCAACCAGGACGGGCACGCCCTGGTGGGTGCGCGCCTCGTCGATCTCGGGCAGGGTCAATCCCTCGGCCGCGAATTCGTCGCACAGCCGGGCCTTTTCCACAAACAGCGGACCGAACTTGTCGGCCAACTCGGCATAGGCGGGAACACGTTTCTTGATGATGTCGAGGGTCGAGACTACTGTTTTCCGGTCGGAAGCCGATTTCATGGAGTTCTCCGGTCCCCGTTTCGGGCCGGAACGCCCCTTTCGAGACGCTCCGGCCACCTGCGGAGACAGTTCAGGTTATGCCTTCATGGCCTTGAAGGGTCTTGCCAAGGTGGCAAGGAACTGCTTCTTCGACATGGGGCCGACGTTGGCCTCGGCCACCGCGTGCCCGAAGTAGTTCGCGGGCTCGTCGATGAGCAGGTAGATGACGTTGACGTCGTCGGGATCGGCCAGCATGGCCTTGGGCCACTTCTTCTTCAGGTTGGCCAGACGCTGTTCGGCCAGCTTGAGCATATCCTCACGCTCGCCGAAGTTCATGGTCCCGGTGGGACAGACCTTGACGCAGGCGGGCAGCATACCCGCGTGTACGCGTTCGTTGCACATGGTGCACTTGCTCATCAGCCCGGTCTGGTCGTTGCGCCGCGGGATGTTGTACGGACACGCATCCCGGACCTCTCCGGCCTCTTCCTTCGAGAATTTCCTGGTCTTCTCGGTGAAGATGACCGCACCGGTCTTCTCGTCCTGGACGATGGCATCCTCGACGTAGACGTCACCCAGTTCCTTGCACGGGGGGACTACGCAATGGCGGCACTGTTCCGGGAAGAAGTTCCAACGGACCACACCGTCCTCGAGGTGTTCGCTGAAGCGAACGAGTTTGTAGTTGTTGGGGTTCAAATCCTGCGGATTCTGATGGCTGCCCCAATGATACTGGGTCGTCTTGTTGGCGGGCAGTTCATTCCACTCCTTGCAGGCGATCTGACAGCCGCGGCACGCCGTGCAGCGGGATGTATCTATCAAGAATGACTTAGGCATGGCGCATCCTCCTTAGGTTGCCAGCTCGGTGAGCTTGTCTGCCTTGCGGATATTCACGCAGCAGGCCTTGAATTCCGGAATCGAGGTATTCGGGTCACCGACGGAAGGCGTCAGCCTGTTGGTGGAATCACCGGTTCCGGGCGTCGTCCAGCCGAAGCAGAACGGCATGCCTATTTCATGGATGACCTGTCCATGCACCTTGAGCGGGCGCATGCGGACCGTGACCATGGCTATGGCTTCGACCCGGCCGCGGATGGACTCCACGATCACGCCGTCGCCGTTTTTGATGCCCTTTTCCTGCGCCAGTTCCGGGCTCATCTCCACGTAGAGCTGCGGCTCGGCCTCGAGCAGGTTGGGGATGTTCCGGGTCTCGCCGCCGCCGCACCAGTGCTCGGTCAGACTGTAAGTGGTCAGCACGATCGGGTACTTGGGATCGGCGGGCTTGGCCAGCTTGTCCATGTTGGACGAGACGAACTTGTACACCGGGCTGTTGAGCTGCTTGGAGAACAGGTTCTTGTTCACCGGCGTCTCCACGGGCTCGTAGTGCTCGGAGAACGGGCCGTCCTGACGGCCGGGGCCGTAGATCTGGCCGAAGCCGTCCTTGGTCATGATGAACGGATACTTGCCCTTGCCGGTAGCAATGGGCGGCCAGCCGCCGTCGGGCACGTCGCCGATCCACTTGCCGTCCTTCCACTCGATGACGGCCTTGGCCGGGTTGTACGGCTTGCCGTTCAGGTCGACCGAGGCGCGGTTGTAGAGGATGCGGCGGTTGACCGGCCAGCACCAGGACCAGTTCGGGAACAGGCCGATGTTGGCCTGCATCGCGGTCTGCTGGGTAGAGCGGCGCTTGGCCTTGTTGCCGTCCTCCTCGGTGTAGCTGCCCGCGTACAGCCAGTTCAGGCTCATGGTCGAGCCGTCGTCGGCCAGTGCGGTGAAGGAAGGCACCTGCTGCCCCTTCTTGTACAACTTGTCCTTGACCTTGGTATCCTTTGTGAAGCGGCCGTTGATGCGGGCGCACAGGTCGTCCGGATCATAGGTCTCGGGGTAGTCGAGCCAGGTGATGGCCTCGGGCAGCTTGCCGCCCTCCTTCTCGTACAACGCCTTCACGCGGGACATGAATCCGCAGAACATGTCGCCGAAGGCCCGTGCCTCGAAGGCGGGCTTGATGACCTGGTAGTGCCAGAGCAGCCAGCGGCCGGAGTTGGTCACCGAGCCGTCCTTTTCCAGGCGGTGGGCCGAAGGCAGGAGGAAGACCTCGGTCTTGACCTTCTTCGGGTCCACGCCGGGGCGATGCCAGTTGTCCGTGGTCTCGGAGTGGTGCAACTCGGAAGTTACCAGCCATTCGAGATTGTCCATGGCCTTGCGCAGCTTGTTGGAATTGGGCACGGAGTTCATCGGGTTCAGACCAATGATGATGCCGCCCCGGATCTTGCCCTGGTACATGCGGTCGAAGAGGAAGAGGTAGGAATAGTCCTCGCCCTTCTCGATCTTGGGCAGCAGCTCGTAGCAGAAGCCGTTTTCCTTGGTGGCGTAATCGCCGTACCAGGCCTTGAGCAGGCTGGCGAAGTACTTGGGCTTGTGCTGCCACCAGTTGGCGGACATGGGATCGTGACTGATCGGGGTGTTGGCCTTGATGTACTCGTCGTAGGTCTGCCAGCCGTTGTGCGGCATGGCCATGTAACCCGGGATGATGTGGTACAACAGGGTATGATCCGTGGAGCCCTGGACGTTGGGCTCGCCGCGCAGGGCGTTGATGCCGCCGCCGGCCACGCCGATGTTGCCCAGCAGGAGCTGGATAATGCCGGCCGAGCGGATGTTCTGCACGCCGACGGTGTGCTGGGTCCAGCCCAGGGCGTACATGACGGTCCCGGCCTTGTCCGGTTTACCGGTGGCCGCGAAGGCCTCGTACACCTTGAGCAGGTCTTCCTTGGACACGCCGGTGGTGGCCGAAACGGTGTCCAGGTCGTAGCGGGAATAATGTTCCTTGAGAAGCTGGAACACGCAACGGGGGTTCTTCAGGCTGGTGTCGCGAACGGGAACGCCGTTCTTGTCCATCTCGAAGCCCCACTTGCTCTTGTCGTAGGAACGGGTCTTGAGGTCGTAGCCGGTGAACAGGCCGTCCTTGAACCCGTAGTCCTTGCCCACGACGAGCGCGGCGTTGGTGTACTGAGCCACGTATTCGTGGAAGTACTTCTCATTTTCGACGATGTACTTGATCATTCCGCCCAGGAAGGCGATGTCCGTTCCGGACCGCAAGGGGACATGGAAATCCGAACGTGCGGAGGTGCGGGAGAACTTCGGGTCCACGTGCATTACCGTGGCGCCCTTGTCCTTGGCTTCCAACACCCACTTGAACGAAATCGGATGGTGTTCGGCAGCATTACTGCCCATTATAAGGATGGAATCGGCATTCTTGATGTCGATCCAGTGGTTGGTCATCGCACCGCGTCCGAACGACTCTCCCAGAGCCGCAACTGTGGCGCTGTGTCAGATACGTGCCTGGTGGTCCATGTGGACGACACCCAGGCCGCGCATCGCCTGATGGGCGATGGCACATTCCTCGTTGCCCGCGTGGGAGGTGCCCAGCAGGAACATGGATTCGAGACGGTTGACGGTTTTCCCCTTGTCATCCTTGAGGATGATGTCCTTGTCGCGGGTGTCCTTGATGCGCCGGGCGATGCGATCCAGCATCCAGTCCCAGTCCTTCTCTTCCCACTTGTCGCTGTAAGGAGCGCGGTACAGGGGCTTTTGCAGCCGGTGATGACTGGTGGTCATGCTGAACATGGCCGCGCCCTTGGCGCACAACGAGCCTTCGTTGATGGGGTAGTCGGGGTCGCCCTCGGTGTTCACGAGCTTGCCGTCCTTGACGTACCCGATGATGTGGCAGCTCACCGAACAGAACGGACAGACCGTCACAACCTCTTTGGCGCCGGAGATCTTGAGCTCCGCCGCGTAGGCCTTGATCGGAGTCAGGCTGACTCCGAGCTGACCGAGGGTGAGACACGCCGCTCCGGAGCCTGCGAGCTTCATGAAGCTTCGGCGGTCGAGTTTCATACCTTTGGCCTCCTTGCTATGCGCCGGACCATGGATTCGGTCCGACTGTTGCTGTCCCGAGCGGAATGCCCAGGTTCGGCAATCGTAGCATTAAATCCAATAAATTCAATATGTTATTATTAACACATTGAAGACCGGAGGAATCCGCTCATTTATATCGGTCAAGAGAAAAAGGCAGGAATTCCTGGCTCTTGGAGAGAGCAAAGGCCTCCACTTCCCGGTACCACTGGTCGTAACACTTGGCGATGGACTTTCCGAAGGCGGTCAGATGGTATCCGGCACGCCGGTTGGAGGCCCGCTCAATGAGCTTGCGCCCGATGAGTTCCTCGGTGGTCTTGATCTTGCCCCAGGCGCCTCGGTAGGACATGCCCAAGGCCTCGGCCGCTGCTTTGAGGGAACCATGTTCCTCGACGCATTTCAGCAACTGCAACCGGCCAAGGCCGAACAGGACGCCCTCCTCGGTCTCGAACCACAGGTGCATGCGCATGGTGGGATTTCGCTTGCCGCAAGCATTCTTTGTCGATCTCGCATCCAGCATGGTCTACCTCCCCGCGGGCATGTCAGGAATCCCCGGTGACCGGCCGCCGCCGGCACCGGACCGCGCCCGGGCCGGACGTTTCACTCCGGAACGGCCCCTGTGCGGGGCACCTCCGGATTTGCCGGAATCAAACGGACAGATGGTCATGGGTCATCCTCACGGTTTATTATGCCCACATAGACATAACTACTCTCTATGGGACTCGCAGGCTCCCTACAACATTTCCGCAACTACCCAACGATTCAGCACTAAAATTAGAAGAACATATTGTAATGACGCACTTTTTTTCCATACTATTTCGCCGCCGCAATCAGCCCTGTTTTGGGGTTACAGTTTTCCCCTACAAAATCGTTTGGTTACAAGAGGGACACAATTTTGTAGTCGGACAAAAAAAGTGCCGAATCGTTGATAAGAGCGTTTTCCTGTTGCCAATACCGTTTTAAAAATAGAAAAATTCACTAGGTAAACATTGCTGCAATCGATATCAAACCCGACCAATCCACAACGTCCATCCCGGGGAGTACGGAATGCCCGAAAACACGCATCATGAAATGTGGGAAAAACTGAATATGGATCTCGAGGCGCACGACGGCCTGCTCGAAGTGCTCGGCAAATTTTACGGGGACATCTACCTGTCCCAGGAGAACCGTCTCAAGGGCGCTGAATACCTCGATTTCGTCCTGTCCGAAGTACACGGGCTGCGCATCAAGGAGTTGCAGGACGCCAAGGCGGAAGGACGCAAGGTCATCGGCTCCTTCTGCGTGTTCGTGCCCGAGGAAATATCCCTGGCCGCCGGCGCCATACACGTCGGGTTGTGCGCCGGGGCCGAGGCGGGCAGCGAGTTGGCCGAACAGCTCGTCCCGCGCAACACCTGCGCCCTGATCAAGTCCTTCATCGGCTTCAAGATGGCCAAGCTGTGCCCTTACATCGAGTCCTCGGACATGATCGTGGGCGAGACCACCTGCGACGGCAAGAAAAAGGCCTACGAGGCCTTCAACGAGATCGCCCCCACCTACGTCATGGAGGTGCCCCAGACCAAGTCCGGAGCCGCCCGCGACCTGTGGAAGTCCGAAGTAATCCGCTACATGAAGGCCGTGGAGGAACTGACCGGCGTGACCATCACCGCCGAGAAGCTCAAGGAAGGCATCCGCATCCTGAACGACAGGCGGCGCGCCCTGCAACGGCTGACCCGCCTCCGCGCTGCGTCCCCGGCCCCCATCTCCGGCCGCGACGCCCTGCTCGTCAACCAGATCAGCTTCTACGACGATCCGATCCGGTTCACGGCCAAGATCAACGAACTGTGCGACGAACTGGAAGCACGCATCGAAAAGGGCGACGGCGTGGCCCCCAAGGATACGCCCCGGCTCCTGCTCTCGGGCTGCCCCATGGCCGTGCCCAACTGGAAGCTGCCCTACGTGGTGGAGAGCTCCGGTGCGGTCATCGTGGGCGAGGAATCGTGTATCGGCACCCGCAACTCGCGGGACCTGGTGGACGAGTCGGGGGAGACCCTTGAGGAGATGATCGACGCCATCGCCGACCGCTACATGCTGATCGACTGCGCCTGTTTCACCCCCAACCAGGAGCGGCTGGAAAACATCGCCAGCTTGGCCAAGGACGTCAAGGCCGACGGCGTGATCCACTACAGCCTGCTCTTCTGCCAGCCGTACAGCCACGAGTCCCTGAAGGTGGACAAGCGGTTGCAGGCCGAGGGCATCCCCATGCTCTCCATCGAGACGGACTACTCCATGGAGGACGTGGAACAGCTCAAGACGCGCATCGAGGCGTTCGTGGAGACCCTCGCATGATCGCAGGCCTGGACATCGGGTCCCGCTCCATTGAGCTGGTCACCCTGATCGACGGCGAGGTGGCGGCCGCCAAGAAGCTCCCCACCACCTTCGACCCCGTGTCCCAGTGTTTCAAACTGCTGGATGGATTGCGCCCCGCCTCCTTGGTCGGGACCGGCTACGGGCGTAATCTCATCCAGCGGCTTGGCCTGGACTGCGAGTGCTCGACCATCACCGAGATCAAGGCCCACGCCCTGGGCGCGGCGCACCTCTTCCCCGAGGCGCGCACGGTCCTGGACATCGGTGGGCAGGACACCAAGGCCATGTCCCTGGCGGGCGGCCGGGTCCTGAAATTCGAGATGAACGACCGTTGCGCGGCCGGAACGGGCAAGTTCCTGGAATACACGGCCGGAGTCTTCCAGATTCCGGTGGAGGAATTCGGCCCGTACGCCATGAAGGGGGAGAACCCGCCCGAGATCAGCTCCATCTGCACGGTTTTCGCCGAAACCGAGGCCACCTCGCTCATGGCCCGCGGCGAAAAGCCCGAGGCCATCGCGCTGGGGCTGCACAGGGCCATCGTCAAGCGCACGGCCAACATGCTCCGCCGGGTGGGGTTGAACTTCCCTCTGGTCTTCACCGGCGGCGTGGCCAACAACCCCTGCGTGCTCGATCTGCTGGCCAAAAGCATAGGCGGCGAGATCGGCCGTGACATCCTGGTCCCGGACAACCCCGACCACATGGGTGCGCTGGGCGCCGCCCTGCACCGCCATCACGACGATACGGCCAACGCCCGCTAGCCTCCCTCTCAGGCGACAGCGATAAACGAAATCAGGCCCCGAAGAATCAGAACTGGGGGACGAACCGCCGGATGGGCCGCAGGAACTTGTCCAGACGGCTGGCGGTCGGGCTGGGCACGTCGCTGGCCCCGCCCGCGGTCTCGAAGGTGTAGAACAGGTCTGGATCGATCTTGCGGGCCTCACCCAGCACCAACTTCATGTCCTTGCGCTTGCAAACCACAAACTGGACCGTGACCGCGCCCTCGGAGCCCTCTCCGGCCACGGTGGTGATCATGAACCCGGCCCGGCGAACCGCATGGGCGATGTCGGTACCGTGCCAGGCGCTGATGATGCGCACGACCACGTTGCCCAGAGCCAGCTTCTTCTCGGCCAGGATGCCGATCACGTTGCCCGTGGCGAAACCGACCGCGTAGAACAGACCGAGCACCGGCGTATCGCCCACCTTGGTCATGACCGCCGAGGTCCCGAAGACCCACAGGGTCATCTCCAGGCAGCCCAGAAGAAAGGCCGCGCGCGACTCGCCGAGCATGGTCACGATGGTCCGCACGGTGCCAATGGTCAGGGCCATCACTTCCAGGAGGAATATGGCCAAGCCGAGAAAAAGGACATCCAACGTCATTGTCTCACCCTCAAAATGGAAATCGGAGAGCGAGAACTATTCACCTTTGACTCATGGGTCAAGCAAAAAAAACAGGTAAATATGTGACAAATTTACTCCCTGTTTTTCGAGCTACAAAAACGTATGCGGCCACCCTTTCGTAGCCCCCTCTCCATGGACAATCAACAGCCTGAAATAACTGACCAACTACGTCCTATGACCGACGTCGGAAGTCTGAAGACACGGCCTTTCCGGGGGAGACGAAATCACCTGACTAGCCCCTCCTTTTTCCGGCCCCTGGACAACGACAAAAAAGGGCGGCCCCGATCGGGACCGCCCTTGCATAGCCTCTGGAGGCGAGCTTACTTCTTGAGCCAGCTCATCATCTTGCGCAGACGGCCGCCGACTTCCTCGATCTGGGTCTCGGCGCCGAGGCGGCGCATGGTCTTCAGGCCGACCTGACCGGCCTGATTGTCCAGGATGAAGTTGCGGGCGAAGGTGCCGTCCTGGATCTCCTTGAGCACGCGGCGCATTTCCTCGCGGGTCTCATCGGTGATGATGCGCGGGCCGGTGACGTAGTCGCCGTACTCGGCGGTGTCGGAGATGGAGTAGCGCATGTTGGCCAGGCCGCCCTCGTACATGAGGTCGATGATCAGCTTGAGCTCGTGCATGCACTCGAAGTAGGCCATCTCGGGCTGGTATCCGGCCTCGACCAAGGTGTCGAAGCCGGCCTTGCACAGGGCGGTCAGGCCGCCGCAGAGCACGGCCTGCTCGCCGAACAGGTCGGTCTCGGTCTCTTCCTTGAAGGTAGTCTTGATCACGCCGGAGCGGGCGCCGCCGATGCCTTTGGCGTAGGCCAGGGCGATGTCGGTGGCCTTGCCGGAGGCGTCGGCCGCCACGGCCACGAGGCAGGGTACGCCGCCGCCCTCGGTATAGGTGCGGCGCACCAGGTGGCCGGGGCCCTTGGGGGCGATCATGACGCAGTCCACGCCCGCGGGCGGGGTGATCTGCTGGAAATGGACGTTGAAGCCGTGACCGAAGGCGATGATGTTGCCTTCTTCGAGGTACGGGAGAATTTCGTTCTTGAAGACCGCGGCCTGATACTGATCGGGCAGCAGGATCATGATCATGTCGGCCTGCTTCGCGGCGTCGGCGACGGACATGGGCTCGAAGCCGTGCTCCTTGGCCAGGTCATAGTTGGGGCCACCGGGGCGCTGAGCCACGATGACGTTGACGCCCGAGTCGCGCAGGTTCTGCGCGTGGGCATGGCCCTGGCTGCCGTAGCCGACCACGGCCACGGTTTTGTCTTTCAGAAGGCTCAGGTCCGCATCTTTCTCGTAATACACTTTCATGGGAGTTTCTCCTCGATATTGTTTGCCCCACTTGGGACACAACAGCTTGAATTATATGAACATGCGAAAAAGCCGGGCGAGGAGAGAACTCCTGGCCCGGTGAGTCGCCTGGTTGCAAATTATAGGTCGATCTGCATGGAGCGCCGCATGGCGACATTACCGGTACGGGCGATTTCCTTGATGCCGAAGCGGGTGAGCAGATTGACGAGCGCGCCGATCTTGCCCTGGTCGCCCGTTACCTCAATGGTCAGCTCATCGACGCTCACGTCTACAACCTTGCACCTGAAGATGTCAACAATACGCAGGATCTCCGCGCGTTTTGAATCCTCGGCATTGACCTTGAGCAGAACCATTTCGCGCTCAACGGATTTCAGCTCGGTGAGATCCTTGACCTTAATGGTGGGTACCAGCTTGCGCAACTGCTTGACGATCTGCTCGACGATGGCATCGTCGCCCTCGGCCACGATGGTCATCAGGGAGACGCCCTTCTCCAGGGTCGGGGCCACGTTCAGCGAATAGATGTTGAAGCCGCGGCCGGAGAAAAGCCCGGCCACGCGGGACAGGACGCCCGGTTCGTTCTCAACCATCACGGAAAGAGTGTGTTTGCTCATCACGGCCTCCTAAACCAACAGCATCTCGGTCAGCGACGCTCCGGCCGGGACCATGGGATAGACGTTTTCTTCCTTTTCCACGCGGATGTCCACGATGACCGGCTTGTCCACCTTGAAGGCTTCGCGCAGGGTCTTCTCCACGTCCTTCTTCTCGGTCACCCGGAAACCGGCGGCCCCGTAGGCCTCGGCCAGCTTGACGAAGTCGGGCTGGGCGTCCATGCAGGTGGCGCAGTAGTTCTTCTCGTAGAAGAGTTCCTGCCACTGCCGGACCATGCCGAGATAGCCGTTGTTGAGGATGACGATCTTGACCGGCAGCTTGTTGCAGACCACGGTCATCATCTCCTGGATGCACATCTGGATGGAGCCGTCGCCCGCGATGTCGATGACCAGCTTGTCCGGGAAGGCGCGCTGCGCGCCCATGGCGGCCGGAAAACCGTAGCCCATGGTGCCCAGGCCGCCGGAGGTCAGCAGCGTGTTCGGCCGGTTGTACTTGTAGAACTGGGCGGCCCACATCTGGTTCTGGCCCACCTCGGTGGCGATGATGGCGTCGCCCTTGGTGATCTCGTAGATCTTCTCGACCACGTACTGCGGCTTGATGCCCTCGGTGTCGTCCTTGTAGGTCAGCGGGTGCTCCTTGGCCCAGCCCTGGACCTTGTCCACCCACTCCTTGTGGTCGGCGGCCCAGTCGTACTCGTCGAGCGTGCCCTCGGTCTCGGCCTTGAGCGCGGCCAGGGCGGGCTTGCAGTCCGCCACCAGGGGCACCTGGACCGAGACGTTCTTCTGGATGGAGGTCGGGTCCACGTCGATGTGCACGATGGTCGCATTGGGGGCGAAGGTGTCCACCTTGCCGGTCACACGGTCGTCGAACCGCGCGCCCACGGCCAGAAGCAGGTCGCAGTTGTTCACCGCCATGTTGGCGGCATAGGTGCCGTGCATGCCGAGCATGCCCAGGAAAAGCCCGTCGTCGCCAGGGAACGCGCCCAGCCCCATGAGGGTGGAGGTCACCGGGATATGCAGCGTCTTTCCGAGCCAGGTCAGCTCCTCGTGCGAGCCGGAGGTGATCACCCCGCCGCCGGAGTAGATCAGCGGCCGTTTGGCCTTCTTGAGCAGCTTGACCACTTTGCGGATCTGGCCGATGTGCGGCATCTTGGTCGGCTTGTAGCTGCGCATGGACACTTCTTCGGGATACTTGAACTCGGCCAACTGCTGCTGAATGTCCTTGGGCAGGTCCACCAGGACAGGACCCGGACGCCCGGTGCGGGCCAGGTAGAAGGCCTGCTTGACGGTCCTGGCCAGGTCGTTGACGTCCTGGACCAGGTAGTTGTGCTTGGTGCAGGGCCGGGTGATACCGACGATGTCCACTTCCTGGAAGGCGTCATTGCCGATCAGGGCCCGGGGCACCTGACCGGTAAAAATGACGACCGGAATGGAGTCGGCGTAGGCCGTGGCGATTCCGGTTACGGTATTGGTCGCACCGGGGCCGGAGGTGACTAGGCATACCCCTACCCGGCCGGTGGCCCGGGCGTAACCGTCGGCGGCGTGAATGGCGCCCTGTTCGTGGCGCACCAGGATGTGCTCCACGGACGACTTGGGTATCTCGTCATAAATGTCGATCACGGCTCCCCCGGGGAAACCGAACATGACATCAACTCCTTCCTCTTCCAGACACTTGAGCAGGATCTGGGCCCCGGTCAACTTCATTTGCTATGCCTCCAATTGGCGGTATTTCTCGAGCAGCGACGACAGGGTCGTCTTACCCGCCAGTTTCTTCTTCTTGAGTTCCTTCATCTCCTGCATCTCCGTGGGAGAAAGGTAGGACTTGGACTCGAGCTTATCCAGCATTTTCTCATAATTGATATGTTGGTCCCACAGAGCCTTGAGTTGCGTATCGTCGGCCCCGTACTTCTCAATGAGTTCAAGGTCCTTGGCTTCCATGTGCTGCTCCTTTTTACAGGTTAACGCGGTGACATGCCTGAAAGAAGACTTCCCCAGTCCGGCTCTCCCGCTGTATTAAGTGCCAGGAGTTTCTTCCGGCTGGAATGGCCGGAGAGGATTTCCACCTGGCTTTTTTTCAACCGCAACAACCGGGCGATGTACGCGACCAATCCCTTGTTGGCCTTGTTGTCCACCGCCGGGGCCCTGAGGCGAACCTTCAGGCACCCCTGGTACTCGCCGGCGACTTCGTCCTTCCTGGCGCCCGGCTGGGCCCAGACGTCGAGGGCCCACCCCGACTCCCGCTTTGAGACGAACACCGGCAGAGAGATGGCGTCCCCCTACTCGACCTTCTTCAGGTACTTGAGCTTGGATTCGATCTCCTCGACCTTCTCCCGCTCGGGGTCGCTGCGCTCGAGCATCTCCAGATGCGCGTTGAGCATGCCCTTGAGCTGGACCTCGAACTGGGTGCGGGTCCGCTTCAGGGATTCAATTTCCTCGTGAATCTGGGCGAGCCGGTTGTGGCCCTTGCGCACGGTGTCGTCCGCCTTGGCCCGCGCCTCGTCCAGGATAAGCTGGGCTTCGCGTCCGGCCGCGACCTTCAGGTCGTCGACCATCTTCTGGGTGGACATGAGGGTGTCCCGCAGGGTCTCGTCGCGCCGACGGTACTCCTTGAGGGCGCTCTCCAACCGTTTGATCTTCTTGCGCATACCCTTCTGCAGATCGGCCGCGTCGCCCAGGACTTCGGCCAGTTCGAGCATGAACTGGTCGACCTCCAGGCGCGAATAACCGAACAGGCCGCGCGAAAACTGCTTGTTGAGCAAATCGATCTTGGAAACGGTCACCTCGGTCCTCCTTTGGTCAAAGGGCTACATGGACACGCCGGAACCCAGAGAATAGGACAGCCGTATGAGGTTCCCCACCACCACGATCTGGCAGACCTTGATGGCCAGCAGGACCACGATGGGCGAAAGGTCGAAACCGCCGACCACGGCGAAGGGAATCCAGCTACGGATTTTGTAGAAAACAGGCTCCGTGACGCCGCGCAGGAAGCGCACGATAGGGTTGTATGGGTCCGGATTCACCCAAGAGAGAAGAGCGGATATGATGACGACCCAAAAATAGGCGGAGAGAACGATATCGAGAACGGTAGCAATTGCTTGGACAATCAAGTCCATGAGGCCTCCTGACGACGCGGTACTAAACACCGGCCATGAGTATCAATGTTGGTAATTTCGCACACGGGAATGCAAGAATCAAGTCCTAAAACGCAGGGGCACACCCTTTGTAGCAGCGCTGCATGGCCGCCCGGATGGCCCAGAAATTTTCGATGAACACATCGGCCTCAAGGTTCTGATCCCCATAGGCCCAGAATCGCACCCCGGCCGCCCGTGCCGCTCGCTGGTCCACGATGGAATCCCCGATGTAGGCCACCTCGTCCGGGCGCACGCCGTGGGCGCGCATGATCCGGAACACCCCCTCGGGGTGAGGCTTGGGCTTGCTGACCACGCAGGATGTGATGATCGGGTGGAAGAAGCCCTCCAGGTCCGTGAGCTTGAGGACCAAACTCATGGACTCGCCCCGGCTGGTGTTCACGGCCAGGTTGAACCCGGCCGCTCGCAGCCACCACAAAAACTCGCGGATGCCGTCCGAGCGCTTGAAGTACGGGGCCAGGTCCGCCTGGTTCATGGTCGCGCCGATTTCGAAGGCCTCCTTGAGCTTGTCCGCGGGCACGATGTGCCGCACGGCCTCATCGTGGGTGCGCGAATGCACGAAATACCGCTCCGCGTCGTTCATGGGCGGCAGGCCCAGCCGCTCGCGGATGGTGCCGTAATAGACCATGTTGGCCTCGTAGGAATCGATCAGCACCCCGTCGTTGTCGAAAACAATGGTCTTGAGGCCCTCGACAAGACGGAGGTTCATCAACGGATTGGCGATCGCCATGCGTCCCCTCCGGAAGTTACTTGAGAATTGCGATGGTCAGTCGTTTCAGCGCCGCGGGCACGCCCTGGGGCTCACGGCGGCGGCAACCGAACTGCCAGGCCGGGGCCGTGGCCCGCAACAGGCCGTCCTGCCCTTCCTCGAAGTCGATGCCGAACTCCTCCCAGACCTCGAAAATCTCGGGATCGGCGCAAATCAGAACCGTTTCCTCGGGAACGAAGGCGGGCAGGGCTTCGACCACCCGCTGCCAGGGCAGCCGGATCTCCTGGCCGTCGGACGTGCCCCCGGTGTGGCTGAGGGTCTCGCCCAGAGCGGTCTCGCGCTCGCCCAGGCTGTCCTCCTCATCCACGCCGATGGTCCGGTCCATGGCTTCCCAGCCGTTCCGGATGCCCTCTTCCAGTCCGGCCAGTTCAAGGATGCGCTCCTCAAAAGCCCAGGCCAGAAGCAGCACGAATTGCGCCTTGGACGCGGCCTCGCGAGCCTCACGCTCCTGCTTGGAACCCCGGCCGTCGTCGAACTGGCGCGACAGCTGGGCCTGGATGGACATGGACGAGCCCTCGTAAAAGTCGTCGGCAGTCACCGCCCCGAAATAGGCCATCTCGCCGGGATCCTTGAACTGCTCGCCGAAGTTAATGCAGTCGTTGATCAGCGCGCCGGCCATCTTCGGATCGAGCGGCAGCCCCTCGGGCCTGAAGGCGTGGGGGGCCGGTTCGGCGGTCAGGCCGGGATCGAAGAAGGTCAGCCCCTCAAGGTCGTCGCCGGACCACAATTCGGGATGCATGTAGGGAAAAGCCAGCAGCATGCTCGGTCTCCTTGTTCTATTCGTCGGTAGCCGGGTCGAAGTGGCGGCACCGCCCAAAGCAACGGGGCAGTCCCATGACGCAGACCCCGTCCAGATGGTGCCCGCAGCCCGGTGCGGTCGCGCCCTGCCTGTATGTGTACATCCCGCAGTGGAACGTGTCCCGGGCCAGACGCTGGAACTGGCGGCCCCAGAGGTCGGGGGCCGCGTCCTCCTCCACGCCGAAATACTCTGCGCGACGCAGGAAATCGTCAAAGGAAGACTCCCACCGGGCCGTGACCTGGCAGCGCCATGACTTCGTGTAACCGGGATTGAGCCACTCCTCGTACAGGCAGCGGCCATTGACATGGTGCCGGCAATCGGTGCCCGGCAGCCGGGAAATCTTGCCCATTCCTACCTTTTGTTCAATGCGTTCGGAACGACCAGGCCGCGCTCCGGCCGGTCTTCCAGTGCCGATGTGACTGATGTAAAGCCCGAGCATTCAATTGTAAAGTCAAACCGCCCTTTTCCCGGCCGGAAGCGGGCCAAGGCCGCTTCGTGCAAATGAGCTGCCGTCCTTGACTGGGAATGGTGGCGGGTGTATAGCCTCTATCACAAATAATCGTGAAGTCATTCACGCAATTGGAGGCAATATATGATTGGCGGATTCGGTGTTTGGGAACTCTTGATCATTCTTTTGATTGTATTAGTCATTTTCGGCGCTAAAAAGCTGCCGGAAATCGGCGGCGGCATCGGCAAGGCCATCAGCAATTTCAAAAAGGCCACCAGTGAGCCTGACGAAATCGACGTGACCCCCAAATCCTCCCCCTCCGACGACGAAAAAAAAGACAGCTAATCGCTGCCCCTCCAACCTACAGGCTTTTCTGACCCGGTTGCCCCTGCAACCGGGTCTTTTTTTTTGCCGCATGCCTCCGGCGGGGCCTCGCCGGCCGGGCGTCTCCGACGGCCAGGGCGCTGCCCTGGACCCGCCCAAGAACCTTTTGAAATAGGTCCTTGGGAATCTCCAAAACTTTTTAGCGCCGCTTCGCAGATGTTGCGCGCGCGTCCATTTCTTCATTCTTCCCTTCAACTATTCCTCTCCACCAACCCTTCTTTCCACCCAACAACACACCCGTTCGCAGCCCTCCGTACGCGCGAATGCGCAAACAAAAAGTTTAGGAAGGAAAGGAAGATGGGGGTCCGGGGGAAGGGGGAAAGGAAACCCTTTGTAAAGGGCTTTCCTTTCCCCCTTCCCCCGGCCGCCGGAGGCATATGCCTACCCTTCGGCCTGTTCGGAGAAGAGTTCGAAGCCCCGACGGACGTAGGCGATGCCGGACAGGATGGTGGACAGGGCGGTGACGGCCACGAGGGTGCCGAGCAGGTAGCCGTAGCTGATCCCGAAGGTGCGGTGGATCATGACCGAGACCACGAGGACGATCTGGGCGGCGGTATTGAACTTGCTGATCCAGATAGGCCGGATGCGGTTCTTGACGTCCACGCCGAGGAAGCTGAGCACGGCCAGGCCGCCGACAATGATCACGTCGCGGCTGACCACGAGCACGGCGAACCAGAAGGGGATCCAGCCCTTGGCGGCCAGGCAGATGAAGGAAGTGACCAGCAGGGCCTTGTCGGCCAAGGGGTCGAGCACGGCCCCGAGCTGGGTGCGCTGGTCCCAGACGCGGGCCAAAAAACCGTCGAAGGCGTCGGTCAGCCCGGCCACGAGGAAAAGTACCCAGGCCAGATTGAAGTTCTCGCCCACGTAGGCCACGACAAAGAGCGGCGTCAGCAGGATGCGGACGATGGTCAGGATGTTGGGAACAGTCCAGATGGCATCGCGCGGCACGGTTTCCTCTTCGCCCGGTCTAGTCCCGGTTTTCGGCGGCCAGATGGAAGCTCAGGCCGCGCTGGGGCAGGAAGGCGTTGAGCAGCATCTCCAGCCGGTCGCGGTTGACCACGGACAGGGTCCAGGTGGCCCCGGCCCCGGTGGGCTGCATGTCCATGGTCACGAGCTGGGCGTTCTGAACGGCACCGTCCCAGCCGTGCAGGACGCGGTCGAATTCCAGCACGCCGTCGGGGGAGAACCAGCCGGACACGGTCAGGGTTTCACCGCCGGTCTGGGCGGCTTGGGCCGTGGGCCGGTCGAAGAACCTGGGCCAGAGGGTGAACCAGGCCTTGGCCATGTCGGTGTTGACGGCCAGCCACTCCTGCCCGTCATAGGACAGGTGGCACTTCCAGGTGTTCTTGTCGCTACCCCGCTCCAGGGTGAAGACCGGGGAAGCGCCCTCGGTGGGGGCTATGCCGGTCAGACTGATGAGGTTGTGCAGGGCCTGCAAATCCTCGTCGGTGAGGTCGCCGGGCCAGACCACGGTTGCGGGTTGGGGCTGCGACAGGGTGGCGAAGAGCCCCATGCCGCCGAGGCTGTCGCGCAGGGTCCTGCGGTCCACCCGCACATCCATGGTCAGGCTCAGCCCCTCGGGGTAGTCCTGGGAGGAGACGACCTTGTAGCCCTGGATGAACGGTTCGGCATGGCCGAGGAGATATTCCTTGAGCAGCGCGGTACGCGCCTCGGGGAGCTTGTTCCCGAGCATGACCACGGCCTCGTCGAGCACGGCCTGGGCGAACCCCTGGGCACGCGCTTTGTCACGCAGGTCGCGCTGGGACATGCCTTCGGCCATGGGCTCGAAGACCTGGACCTGACCGGCCAGGGCAGGCCAGGCCGCCAGCAGGCAGCAGGCCACGGTAATCAGGAAAATATATTTACGCATCGCCCTCTCCTTTGGTCGCCTGGGCCGCACCCGCGCTGTCGGGCGACTTCTCCGGCGCATCCACCAGGATAACCACCCTGCATCCGTCCGCAATGGAACCGGTCTTGACCACGGCCCGGACCAGCCGGGCGTCGGAGGCGGCGATGACCACATCGGTCCGCCAGGAGCCGTAGGCGCTCAGCCCCCGGACAATGAGGGGCCGGTTGCCGACTCGCTCGGCCAGCACCTTGGGGTTGTCGCTGACGGCATAGGCGACCATGCCCTTGTCGGCCACGTTGGTCCTGCCGACCTGGAAATATCCGTAGGCGCCGAACCCGTCCTGGCCGTAGATGACCGGGGCCAGGGCCGGGGTGAGCTTGAGTCCACGCGCGTCGATGACCACGCCGGTGTAGCCGCGCGTGCCGCTGCCCACTTCCTCGGGCGCATTGTCGGGTTGGTCCACGCCCTGCCCCGTGGCCGTGGACAGCTTGGGCGGAATCCCGCTCTGGAACTGGATGGTGTTGGGCAGGACGAGTTCGGCCAACTGTCCCCGGAGCTTCTCGGAGACGCGGACCGTGCCCGCCGCGTCAAAGAGGCCCGGCCCCCGGTACAGGGAGTTCTGGATGAGCCCGCGCACCTGGGTGGCCAGGTCGCTGTCTCCGGACAGGAACGCACCCACTGTCTGGTGGCCGTCGATGCGCACGGACAAGACCATGTCCAGAAGCTGCTTGCGCGCCTGGACCACGGCCTTGCGCACGGCCAGCGGCGACAGGGCCGCGTCGGATTCGTCCGTGGCCGCGCCCTCTATAGCCCTGACCACGGAAAGATCGCCGCTGCCCCAGGCGATGGTCCCGTCGGTCCCGAAGGTCTGCACGAGCCCCTCAAAGGCCTGCGCTGGCGACGAAAAAAGGAAAAACGACAATAGGATCGGAGCAAATATTCGAAACGGCATCTGATAACTGTCCTGAAGTGTTCAAAGCCTCGTACGGCCGGGATGGCCAAGGTTTCCCCCATGTATCGCGCTTGCCGGATTTCTGCAAGCCGCTTGCCGCTGGGCGGGTCCGGTGGTAGCCTTGCCGGATACGGCCAACCAACCCCGGAGCGAAACATGCTTATCCATCTGATGCAGCACGGCGCGTGCCTGCCCAAGGAAGTCAATTCGAACCAGCCCCTGAGCCCCGTGGGCCGGGAGCAGGTGGAGAAAACCGCCCGGGCCGCCGCCATCCTCGGCCTGCGGTTCGAACTGGTGGCGGCCAGCTCCAAGGTCCGCTCCGTCCAGACCGCTGAAATCATGGCCGAGTCCACCGGCTACCCCGTGGACCGCATCGTGGTCACGGACGCGGTCAAGGCCATGGCCCCGACCGCGGAAACACTGAGATTCATCAACGACTACGTGGGGCTGGACTCCATCCTCATCGCCGGCCACCTGCCCTCCCTGGCGCTGCTGGCCTCGGCCATCCTGTCGCCGGGAAGAAAGGTGGACGTCCGCGTGGAAAACGGCGGGCTCATGCAGTTCAGCCTGGAACCGGGCAACCCCGCCGGGACCCTGAACTGGGCCATGACCCCCGCGCAACTGGCCGTCCTGGCCGGGAGTTGATCAGCCCCGCTCCGAAAGCCACCGCCGGGCCAGGTCCGCGATGGGGCCGTTTTCGCCGGGCGCGAACCAGTGGATGTCCGTTTCCTTGTTGAACCAGGTGATCTGCCGCTTGGCGTACGCCCTGGTGTTCTTCACCCACTTCACGCGGGCCTCGGCCATGGTCAGTTCGCCGCGCAGGAACCCGAGCAACTCGGCGCAGCCGATACCGGTCCAGCCCGGCGCGTCCGGGTCCGGGCAGCGCGCAAAGGCGGCCTGGGCCTCGTCCAGGGCCCCGAGTTCGAGCATGGCGTCGATGCGCGCGGCGAGATGCGGTTCGAGGTCGTTCAGGGCGATGCGCATGCCCACCTTGAGGGAGGCGTACGGCGCCGGGGCGTGCTCGCTCTCGGTGTGCCACCAGGTCATGGTCCTGCCCGTGGCCAGATAGACCTCGGCGGCACGGGCGTTGCGCTGGGTGTCGTTCGGGTGGATCTTGGCCGCGTAGTCCGGGTCGGTGTGCGAAAGCTCGGCGTGCAGGGCCTGGGGGCCTTCCTCGGCCACGCGGTCCAGAACCTTGCGGCGGACATCCTCGGGGATTTCGGGGATGGGCGCGATGCCGGACAGGAGCGAACGGAGATAGAGCCCGGTGCCGCCCACCAGGATGGGCAGCCGCCCTTCCCCGCGCACTTCCTCGATCTTGTCCACGGCCATCTCCACGAACCGGGCCGCGGTCATCTTCTCCTCCGTGGACAGAAACCCATAGAGATGGTGTGGGCAGGCGGCGCGCTCCTCCGCGTCGGGCTGAGCCGTGATGATCGGGAAGTCGCGGTAGACCTGGCGGGAGTCGAAATTGATCACACTGGCGGGCAGGCGGCCCGCGATGGCGATGGCCGCCGCGGTCTTGCCCGTGCCGGTCGGGCCGAGCAGGCAGACTATGGGAGGCCGGGCACTCATATGTAGTGGTTGTGCCCCCAGTCCTGGGGCTTGACGCCGAACTTGACGGACAGGGCCGTGGCCACCGGGCCGGGGACCAGCCCCCGGATGTCGCCGCCGTACTGGGCCACTTCCTTGACGATGGTGGAGCTCAGGTACATCCACTTGAAGTCGGTCATCATGAAGACGGTCTCGATCTCCCACTTGAGCTTGCGGTTCATGAGCGCCATCTGAAACTCGTACTCGAAGTCCGAGACCGCGCGCAGACCGCGCATGATCGCCCCCGCCCCCCGGCTCTCCACGTAGTCGATAAGCAGGCAGTCGAAGGATGCCACCGTGACCCTCGGCTCGTCTCGGAACACGTCCTGGGCCAGGGCCACGCGCTCGCCCACGGTGAACAGCGTCCGCTTGGGCGTGCTCTCGGCCACGGCCAGGATGATGTTGTCGAAGACCTTCAGCCCCCGGCGGGTCAAGCTCACGTGGCCCATGGTCAGAGGATCGAATGTGCCGGGGTAGACGGCCAGCCTGGGGTTCAATTTCGCCATAGTAAAATCCTGGTTTGACCGTATTCCCGGTCGGTTAGCAATTCCATGTCCCCCACGGGGCCGTCCTGCGGGGGGGTGACAGCGCTCTCCACCTCGGCCAGGACCAGTGCGTCCTGCGCGATCCAAGCGTTGCCCAGCGCCTTTTCCAGGGCCGGGACGAGCAGGTCGTGACCATAGGGCGGGTCGATGAAGACCAAATCGAAGGGGCGCTCCGGGCCCTTGGACAATACACCAAAAAGGTCCTTGCAGACCACCCTGTATCGTGACTTATCCACTTTCAGATCGGCCAGGTTGCGGCGGATGAGCGCGGCGGCCTTGGGGCTTTTCTCCACGAACCAGGCCGTGGGCGCGCCCCGGCTGAGACATTCGAGCGCCAGGGAGCCGCTTCCTGCGAACATGTCGATGACCCGCGCGTCATGGAAGTCCACGCCCCGCGCCGTGAGCATGGAGAAGACGGACTCGCGCACCTTCATGGTCGCGGGACGGTATCCGGGGCCCTCGCAGGTCAGTATCCTGCGCCCCTTGTATTGGCCTCCGACGATCCGCACGGCTACATCTCGGAGACCAGCTCCACGATGGTGCGGTTGATGTCAAGCAGCTTGTCGCGCAGCTCGGCCTGGTCCACCCAGGGGCGCTTTTCCACGTCCCGGAGCCGGTTGCGCAGCTCCTGGTACAGTGTCTCGGAGTCCGCCAGCAGGAATTCCCAGTCCACGCGCGGCCGGGCCACATCCAGGTCCACCACGGGTTCGAACTCCTTGCCCGGCAGGAGCTCCAGGACCTCCATGTACTCGGGGATGTGCACCTCGAAGCCGAACTTCTCGGTAATCAGTTTGGCGAATTCGTCCTGCACCTCGGCCTCGCCGTGCACGAGCAGGACCTTGATGGGCTTGCCCTGCATGGTCCCGAGCCAGTCCAAAAGTTCGTCGCGCCCGGCGTGGCCGGAGAAGCCGTTGATGGTGAAGACCTTGGCCTTGACCAGGACCTCCTCGCCGAAGATGGTGATCTTCTCGGCCCCGTTGACGATCTTGCGGCCCGGCGTGCCCACGCCCTGCCAGCCCACGAAGACCACACTGGCCCCCGGACGCCACAGGTTGTGCTTGAGGTGGTGCTTGATCCGCCCCGCATTGGCCATGCCGCTGGCCGAGATGATGATGGCCGGTCCCTGGGACTCGTTGATGGCCTGGGACTGTTCGCGCGTCTGGGTGAAATGGAGGTTGGGCAGGTCCAGGGGGTTCTCCCCGTTCCGGATGTACTCCTGGGTCTTTTCGTCGAAATATTCGGGATGGTGGCGGAAAATCTCCGTGGCCCGGATGGCCAGCGGACTGTCCAGGTAGATGGGCATGTCCGCGGGCAGCTTGCCCTGCTTCTTGAGCAGGAACAGGGAATAAATGATCTGCTGGGAGCGCTCCACGGCAAAGGCCGGGATGACCACCTTTTCGCCGTTGCCGTAGCTGTAGGCGATGGCCTCGGCCAGTTCGTCCAGGCTGCCCTTCTCGTCCACGTGGTTGCGGTTGCCGTAGGTGGACTCCATGAACAGGTAGTCCGCGCACTCCATATCGGACGGGTCATTGACGATGAGCTGTTCCGGCCTGCCCAGATCGCCGGAGAAGACCGCCTTGGTCAGCTTGCCGTCCTCCTGGTACTCGATCTCGATGAAGGCCGAGCCGAGGATGTGCCCGGCATCCTTGTAGGTCACCTTGACGCCCGGCGCGGGCTCGAAGGTCTTGGAGTATTCGATGGCCGCGAACAGCGGCGTGGTCCGCTCGGCATCGGCGATGGTGTACAGCGGCTTGATCATGTCGCCGCCTGTCCGGCGTTGCTTGCGGTTGCCCCACTCCGCCTCCATCTCCTGGATATGGGCCGAGTCCAGGAGCATGATCTCCAGCAGGTCGCGGGTGGGCGAGGTGCAGTAGATGGGATTGCGGTATCCCTTGGCCACCAGGGCGGGCAACAGCCCGGTGTGGTCGATATGGGCGTGGGTGATCAGGATGAAATCAAGCTTCTTGGGGTCATAGGCGTCGATGTTCCAGTTGCGTTTTTCGATCTCCCTGTTGCCCTGGTGCATGCCGCAATCCACGGCGAAACGCTTGCCGTCGCATTCGAGAATGTAACAGGAGCCGCTGACGGTGCGGGCCGCGCCCATGAAGGTGACTTTCATACGTTGTCCTCGCGTTGCCGTCCCGCCCGGAATTCCGGAATATAATCCTCTTCCGAACGGAACAAAATCAGTGTAATGAAGCAGTCGGCGGAATCCTGCATCCGCCGCCCAGACTACATGCCCCATAAACCGTGTCCAGGCAACCTTGCCATGAGCGCACAGGAGAACCAATGATTCATCGTTCCAAGCAATATCTGATCGACGATCTGTCCATCCACGAGTCCTGGCGGCTCTTCAAGATCATGTCCGAAATCGTCGACGGGTTCGAGAACCTGTCCGAAATCGGCCCAGCCGTTTCCGTGTTCGGATCGGCCAGGGTCAAGCAGGACGAACCGCTCTACCAGAAGACCGTGGAGCTGTCCAAGGCCTTGTCCCAGGCCGGATTTTCGGTCATCACCGGCGGCGGTCCCGGCCTCATGGAAGCGGGCAACAAGGGCGCGTTCGAGAACGATGGCGAATCCATCGGGCTGCACATCCACCTGCCCATGGAGCAGAAGAGCAACGAGTTCCTGAACATCAAGAGCGAGTTCCGCTACTTCTTCATCCGCAAGCTCATGTTCATCAAGTACGCCCTGGCCTACGTGGCCCTGCCCGGCGGCTACGGCACCCTGGACGAGCTGTCCGAGGCCCTGGTGCTCATCCAGACCCACCGCATCAAGCCGTTCCCCATCGTGCTCTTCGGCTCCGAGTACTGGGCAGGGCTGATCGACTGGTTCAAGACCCAGATGGTCCCCAACGGCTTTTGCAAGGCCGAAGACCTCGACCTGTTCATGGTCACGGACGACGTGGACGAGGTGGTCGGCTACATCCGCAAACACGTCATCGTCTAGCCTGCAGTGACCGACAGCAAGAAAGCCTTGCTCTACGGCCTGGCCACGGTGTCCATCTGGTCCACCGTGGCCTCGGCCTTCAAGATCGCCCTGCGCAACCTCGACCCGCTGCAACTCCTGCTCTGCGCCTGCGCCGTGTCCGCAGCAACCCTGGCGGCCATCCTGCTCTTCCAGGGAAAGCTCGGCGAAATCATGAGGATGGGCCGCAAGGAGACGCTGCGCTGCGCCCTGCTCGGGCTGCTCAACCCGTTCCTCTACTACACCATCCTGTTCAAAGCCTACGACCTGCTGCCCGCCCAGGAGGCCCAGCCGATCAACTACACCTGGGCCGTGACCCTGTCCCTGCTGTCCGTGCCCCTGCTCGGCCAGAAGCTCTCGCTCAAGGCGCTCGTCGCCATCCTCTTCAGCTACCTCGGCGTGGTGGTCATCTCCACCCACGGCGACCTGCTCGGCATGCACTTTTCCAGCCTGCCCGGCGTGGCCCTGGCCCTGGGCAGCACGGTCATCTGGGCCCTGTACTGGATCTTCAACACCCGGAGCAAAGCCAACCCCATGGCCGGGCTGCTGCTGAGCTTCCTGACCGGCTTCCCCTTCATCCTGGCAGCCACCCTGCTCTTTTCCGAGCTGCCGCCGCTCGCCGCAGGCCCGCTCCTGGCCGCAGCCTACGTGGGCCTCTTCGAAATGGGCATTACCTTCGCCCTCTGGCTGACGGCCATGAAATACGCAGCCCGGCCCGACGGCGGCGGCACCGCGCGCGTGGCCAATCTCATTTTCCTGTCGCCCTTCCTCTCCCTGGTCTTCATCCATTTCCTGGTGGGCGAGACCATCCACCCCGCCACGGTGGTCGGACTGGCTTTCATCATCGCGGGCAACGCCCTGATGCAATATTCCCCAAGGAAGCGCGCCTGACGCCGTCCGGAGGGAATCGAACGCGCCGGCCATCCCGAAAAATGCAAAACGGCACGCGATCCGGTCGCGTGCCGTTTTTCGTTGGCCGGGGCCTTGCCCGCATCCCGGCAACCGGGGCGGACAAGCTGCCTCGCGGATTACTCCGCCTTCAATTCGAACGAGATGGGCTTACCGAGCAGACCGTGGATGGGGCATCCCTTCAGGGCCGCTAGCAACCGTTTCGTATCCTTTTCGCTCAACCCTTCAGGCAGCTTGACGCTGTATTCGAAGGTCGAGCCAGCCTCGCCCGGCACCACGGTGACGGAGGTCTCCACGTGGCCCAACTCGATGTCGTGCGATGCGGCGAAGGCGCGCAGAGTGATGTTCAGGCACCCGGCCAGGGAGGCCTCCAGCAGGGCGAAGGGCGTGAACGCCGCGTCCTGACCGCCCTTCCCGACCGGGGCGTCGCATTGGCCCACATGGTCGCCGTCCGTGAACTCCGTCAGGTAATCGTCTTGTTTGCTCTTCGTAGTGATCATGATCGTACCTCTTTTTTGCAATCGATTGATCCGGCCGGTGAAGACGCCGGTAGGCAAGACCATAGTGCCGCCCCGGATACAATGCAACCGGGGCAGGGGTACGGCGGAAACCGCGGCCGCCTAGGCGGAAACGCTCACATCCGCCGCGATCACGCCGAGCATCCTGCCGTTCTTGCCGAAAAAGGGGCCGGACACGGTGATGCACTCCCGGCCCGAGGCCGAGGAGGTGTAGACGTCGGAGATGTGGAAAGTGCCGTTCTCGGCCACGCCCCGGAACCAGGTCCGGTCGGCCCAGTCCGAGCCGAAGGCCGACGGGTCCTCGGCGAAACCGGAGACCTTGCCCCCGATGTTGCTGACCGTCTGCCTGCCGCTCACGTCGGTGATGTACATGAGCTCCAGAAACTCGTTCCGCTTGAGGGCGTCGCGCATGGCCTGTTCCAGCCGTTCCCGGCGTCCGGAACGGACCGCCTCGGATTCTGCCAGGGCGCCGATGATCTCCTGGACCCGGCCGCTGCCCACCAGGCGGAACACGCCGGTCATGACGGCCAGCTCCTCCACGCGGGCGGTCAGATCCGACACGGCCTGGGCGGCCTCGGCCATGCCCTGGGCCGTGTCAGAAGAAATGGCATGCACGGCCGTGATCGTCCGGGTGACCTCTTCGCTCGACACCGACTGCTGACTGGAGGCGGCGGCAATGGCCCCGATGCGTTCGGCGCTGGTTCCGGAGTGGGACACTATCTCGTCCAGGGCGGTCCCGGATTCGCGGGCCAGCCCTGCGGCCTCGTCGGCCAGGCCGGACATGGCCTTGACCCCGTCGATGGTCCGGGCCACCTGGTCCTGGATGCCCTCGATGGCCACGCCCACGTCGCGGGTGGCGTCCATGGTCTTCTCGGCGAGCTTGCGCACCTCGTCGGCCACCACGGCGAAGCCGCGCCCGGCGTCGCCCGCCCTGGCGGCCTCGATGGCGGCATTGAGCGCCAGGAGGTTGGTCTGGTCCGCGATGTCGGAGATCACGCCCATGATCGCCCCGACCCCCTCGGCCTGGGAGCCGAGTCCGGCCACGCTCTCAACCAGAGACTGGGAATTTTGGGAGACCGCGCTGATGGAGTCGATGGTCCGGGTGACCACGGCGGAACCGGACTCAGCCCGCTCCATGACCTTGTCCGCATCCTCGGCGGCGGCGCCCGCGCTGAGAGCGGTCTCGCTCACGGCCGCGTTCATCTCCTCCATGGCCGAGGCGGCCTCGGAGATGAGCCGCTGCTGCTCGGCGGCCCCTTCCCGCGCCGTGCGCGAGGATACCCCGAGGGTGGCCGAGTGGTCGCGGATGGCCTGCACCGAGTGTTCCAGGGTCCCTGCGGCGGACAACAGTCCCTCGCACCGGGCGGCCTCGCCCTGCCTGCGCGCCTGGGCGGCCTGGGCCAGGGCCTCTTTCACGCGAGCCTCGGCCTCCCTGGCTACACTTTCGCTCTTTTCGGATTTGGTCTCCAACTCACCAATGTAATTCACGATCTTCTTCAGATGAGTGGCCATCCTGCCAAAATTGTCATCGCCTCCTACCGGCACCTCCACTGCAGCGTCCCCTTCGGCGATACGCTCGGAGACTCTCTCCAACACTTTATATTTATTATGAATAGCCTTTGAAGTCAGCAAGACGCAGACCGCGCATGCGGCCGCAATGAGCATAACAAGGACCGTGAGTCCCCAGACAGGGTCCCCGAAAAACCCTGACAGAATTGTAACCTCGCCGTCCGACGCCCAGGCCGATCCGGACCCGGCCAACAGACCGAAGACCGTGGGAACAACCGACAACACCACGAAAAACATACCTTTTTTCTGCATTACCCCTCTTCTTCCCCAATACGGACTGTATAAAGACTATGGTACATTCAAGCAAAAGGCGGGCCACAAATTGACTCGTCAGCCGAGCACCGCGGAACGGCCGCTAGCGGAAGGAGAAGGTGTTCAACACCCCTGTCAGCCTTGACCAGCAATCCTCCTGGGAAAACTCCCGCATTTCGCCCGGGGTGTACATGCCGATGGCGGTGTAGCTGAGGAAGAGCCGGATGTCGTATCGCCATCCATCGCGGACGGTCCAATAGTCCCGCGCCTCAAGCCGATGGCCCATCGCCGCGTCCGTCATGTCGCCCCGTCTGAAAGGGAGGCCGTTCACGACCGCGTCGCGCACCCCCTGCTCCGTCCCGCACAGGAGATCCCCGTCAAAGCGGGCGCAATCACCGCCTCCCTCCGCGGCCGGGGAAACGGAGACCACGATACAGGCACTGCCGAAATTCGTCCCCTCGTAATCCGCGCCGGAATAACAACCGCCAAGACGCACGGAGCCGTCGTCCAGGGGGAAATAGCTCTCCCGGGCCAACGTCTTCGCGTCGCTTGAGACAGTGAAGTCCACCGGGAAGTCCATGGTAAAAGAACGCACGTCGCCCCCTTGTGCGGACGCCGCATCCGGACGGCTCGCCGAACAGGCGGTCGTCGCCCCTCCGGCCACGGACAACACAAGCAACAACATCCATGAACAAAAACGGGGGCACCAAGGGGCTTTCCGCATCGCTTCATCCTCCGCTGAATACGATTCAAGTCCGTATATACAGTGGAAATCCCCTACGACGACGCCATAGAGGATTTCGCTTCATTCAAACTTTCCGTCAGCCGTTCGGGCTGAGGGGGAGGCCCGAGGTCCCGTTTCGCCGGGCTAGAGGAAGTCCGGATCGATGCCCGCCTTGCCCCCGGCCAGGATGAGCTTGAGGTAGCGGATGGTCCGGTCGTCCACCGGAACGATGGGGAAGTTCTCGCGGCAGGCGTCGCACTGGGCCATGGCGGGCCGGGACGGCGCGATGAGCGGGACCTCCCGGCCGCAGTGCGGACAGGGGTAGAGGAAGATCATTTCCATGGCCGCGGGCTTCACCGGGGTCAGGGGTTTCTTGCTTTCAGCCATGGTTATCCCTTGTGTACCAGGTTCTTGCCGGTCATTCCGGCGGGCGGCTTCATGCCCCACAACCCGATGATGGTCGTGGCGATGTCGCCGAGGATGCCCTCTTCGAGGACCGCGCTCTCGCGCCCCTTCTCCATGAAGACCAGGGGCACCGGGTTGGTCGAATGGGCCGTGTGCGGCGCGCCGCTCGCATCGAGCATCTGCTCGGCATTGCCGTGGTCGGCGGTCATCAGCACCCGGCCGCCGCTTGCGAGCACCGTGTCCACGATGCGGCCCACACAACCGTCCACGGCCACGCACGCCTTTTCCGCGGCCTCCATGATGCCGGTGTGCCCGACCATGTCCAGGTTCGCCAGGTTGCAGACGCACAGGTCGTATTCGCCCCACTTGGAAATCAGGGTGTCGGCCACTTCCTCGGCGCTCATCTGCGGTTTGAGATCGTAGGTGACCACCTCGCGCGGGGACGGAATCATGATCCGGTCTTCGCCGGGAAACGGCTCCTCGCGCCCGCAGTTGAGAAAGTAGGTGACGTGGGCGTACTTCTCGGTCTCGGCGATACGCAACTGCTTCATGCCGTGGCTTGATGCGAACTCGCCCAGGGTGCCCTCGTAGTCCTCAGGCGGGAAGGCCGTGTCCATGGGGAAGGTGGATTCGTACCGAGTCATGGTCGCGAACATGGCCAGGCTCGGCACGTGCGGGCGGTCGAACTCAGTGAAATCCTTTTCGAAGATAGCCTTGCTGATCTCCCTGGCGCGGTCCGCGCGAAAGTTGAAGAAGAACAGGCCGTCGCCGTCCTGGATGCGCCCGTCCACGCCCGCCACCACGCTCGGCTTGACGAACTCGTCGAACTCGCCTTCGGCATAGCGCGCCTCGATGGCCTCGACCGGATCGCCGATGGATACGCCGCGGCCGTCCACCAAGGCCCGGTAGGCCTTTTCCACGCGCTCGAACCGCTTGTCGCGGTCCATGGCCCAGAACCGACCGGACAGGGTGGCCACCTTGCCCAGGCCGAGTTCGCCGAGTTTGGCCTGGAGGGTGCGCATGTAGGCGAGCCCGCCCTTCTGCGCCGTGTCGCGGCCGTCCATGAAGACGTGGATGAAGACCTCGGGGACGCCCTCGGCCTTGGCCATGTCCAGCAGGGCGAACAGGTGGCGGATGTGCGAATGGACCCCGCCGTCCGAAAGCAGCCCCATGAGGTGCAGCCGTCCGGAACCGGCCTTGGTCCTGACCATCAATGTCTTGAGGGCGGGATTCTCGAAAAAGGAGCCGTCCTCGATGGCCATGTCGATGCGGGTCATGTCCTGATAGATGACACGCCCCCCGCCGATGTTCATGTGCCCCACCTCGGAGTTGCCCATGAAGCCGTCGGGCAGCCCCACGGCGCGGCCCGAACAGGTCAGCCGGGTGGACGGATACTCGGCCAGGAGCCGGTCGAGATGGGGAGTGGCGGCGTTGCGCACGCAGTTGCCCGCGCTCTCCGGGGCGATGCCCCAGCCGTCCAGTATCAGCAGCAGTGTCTTCTCGGGTTCGGCCATGTCGTTATCCATCAGGCCTCGAACTCCACGCGGGGAGCTTCGGTCCACATACCTTCGATGTTGTAGAACTCCCTGAGCTCGTCCAGGAAGACGTGGACCAGCACGTCGTTCAGGTCGATCAGGACCCACTCGCCGGTCTTGTGGCCCTCCATGCTCAGGAATTCCATGTTTTCCTCGGCGGCCCTGTCCAGGATGTGGGAGGCCAGGGCCTGGGCGTGCTTCACGCCTCTGGCAGAGACCACAAGGATCATGTCCGTGACCGAGCTTAAGCCCGACACGTCGATGATGCTGATCCGCTCGCCCTGCTTGGCGTCAAGCCACCCGGCCACGTCACGGGCCTTTTCGATGCTCGCCATTTCGGCGAATTTCTTTTCTTTATTAAGCAATGTATGTCCTTGAATGTTTACTGTGCGTCACGGTCAATCCTCGGGAAACCGGCCCACCAGGATCTCGTCGAGCCCGCGCTTGGGCACGTGGTGCTTGCCGTCTTCGCCGGTCCAATACTTGATACTGCCGTCGGAGGGAAGCGATTCCAGGACCACTTCCTGGGCGGGGACGCCCAGCGCCAGGACCATGAGGATCTCGAAACGGTCCGGGAGGTCGAAGAGCGCGGCCAGCTTTTTCCGGTTGACCGTGGCGATGATGCAGCCGCCGTACCCCTTGTCCACCGCCCCGAGCATGAGGCTCTGGCAGGCGATGCCGTGGTCGCAGTGGGGCGTATCGGCCAGTTCCTTGTCCAGAAGCATGACGATGTACCCCGTGGGCCGCTCGCCCTCGGCCGGTCCCTTCCAGTCCGCGAGATACCCGGCCCAGCCCAGGAGCGGAAAGATTTCGGCGCACTGCGCCGGATCGGCGGTGACGATGTACTTGAGCGGCTGCAGGTTCCTGCCGGAAGGCATGAACCGGAGCATGTCCACCAGTTCGGTCAGATCTTCCGCGCTCACCGGCTTGGACTCGTCGAACTTGCGCCGCGACCGGTTGCGCTCCATCAATTCCCTGAATGTCATAGTTACTCCACTGTTGGTTGTTAACCTCCGATTGTGTAATGCACTTTTGGACGGTCCGCAACAATCGCGCCCCAAACAGACAACAGGCCCCCGGCTGTCCCGCGGCCACAAACCCCTTGACGCAAACCGGGACATGGGGCACTGTTTCGCCTATGCAACAATTCCTATTTGCGTGCTTTTTTTGGTTTACGGGCTCTCTGTAGAAGGCTCGTGGCTTATGGAATGGCGCGGGGAAGGCGCGGGAGCGGACCACGGGCTGTAACAGACCGTGGTTTTTTCATATGGACAGCATGGCCGATTCAAGGCCGCCCAAGGAGGATGAAGGGATGATCTACGACGTGAGGAACGAGACCCTGCCCAGGGAGGAAATGGAAGCGCTCCAACTGCGCAGGCTCAAGTCGTTGTGTGAACGGGTGTATGCCAACGTTCCATTCTACAAGAGAAAATTCGATGAAAAGGGCGTCAAGCCCCAGGACATCAAGACGCTGAAAGACGTCTCTCTGCTGCCGTTCACCGTCAAGCAGGACCTTCGCGACCAGTACCCCTTCGGCATGTTCGCCGTGCCCAAAGACCAGATCGTCCGCATCCACTCCTCCTCCGGCACCACCGGCACGGCCACCGTGGTCGGCTACACCAAACGCGACATCGAGAACTGGGGCGAACTGGTGGCCCGGTGCATGATGGCCGCAGGGGCCTCGGCCGCAGACACGGTCCACAACGCCTACGGCTACGGCCTGTTCACCGGCGGGCTGGGCGCCCATTACGGGGCCGAAGCTCTGGGCGCCACCGTGGTGCCCATGTCCGGCGGCTCCACCCGCAGGCAGGTCACCCTGCTCAAGGATTTCGCCCCGGACGTCATCTGCTGCACCCCCTCCTACGCCCTGTTCCTGGCTGAAACCGGCCTGGAGATGGGCATCGACATTCGCGAACTGCCCCTGCGCATCGGCATCTTCGGGGCCGAACCCTGGACCAACGAGATGCGGGCGGACATCGAGAAGAAGCTCGGCATCACGGCCATCGACATCTACGGCCTGTCCGAGATCATGGGCCCCGGCGTGGCCATCGAGTGCGCCGTCGCCCAGGACGGCCTGCACATCCAGGAGGACCACTTCCTGGCCGAGACCATCGACCCGGTCAGCGGCGAGCCCGTGGGGCCCGGCGAGGAAGGCGAACTCGTCTTCACCACCCTGACCAAGGAAGGCATCCCGCTCATCCGCTACCGCACCCGCGACCTGACCACCCTGAACTACACACCGTGCAAATGCGGCCGCACCACCGCGCGCATGAAACGCGTCACCGGCCGCAGCGACGACATGCTCATCATCCGGGGCGTCAACGTGTTCCCGTCCCAAATCGAGTCCATCCTCATCGACACCGAGGGGCTGACCCCGCACTACCAGTTGATCATCGAACGCCAGGGCAACCTCGACACCCTGGAGGTCCAGGTGGAGGTCAACGAGTCCCTGTTCTCCGACGAGATCAAGAGTTTACAGCGTGTGGAATCGAAGGTAATGAAGAACATTAAGGAATTCCTCGGCGTCACCGCCAAGGTCAAGCTGGTCGAGCCCAAGAGCATCGAGCGTTCCCTGGGCAAGGCCAAACGCATCATCGACAACCGCCACAAGGACTAACCAGTCAATAAGCCAAGGAGAACACCATGAAAGTCGATCAACTCTCCATATTTCTGGAAAACCGGGCCGGACGCCTGGCCGAGGTCACCCGCATCCTTTCCGAGGCCGAGGTGAACATCCGCGCCCTGTCCCTGGCCGACACCTCGGACTTCGGCATCCTGCGCCTGATCGTGTCCGACTTCGAAAAGGCCAAGGCCAAGCTGAAGGAAGCGGGCTTCACCGTGGGCCGCACCTCGGTGGTGGCCGTGGAGGTCAACGACCAGCCCGGCGGCCTGAACAACATCCTGACCATGCTCCAGGAGGCGGGCATCAACGTGGAATACATGTACGCCTTCGTCCAGCAGTCCGGCGATTCCGCTGTCCTGATCTTCCGCTTCGACCGCACGGACCAGGGCATCGAGCTGCTCCAGAAAAACAACATCAACATCATCCCCGGCGACAAGCTCTACGCCATGTAGCGCTCCCGCAACCATGTGAAAAAAGGGTGAAGGCGTCCTGCCCTCACCCTTTTTTTTCGGCCCGCGCGCCGAAACACGATCAATAGTGAGCCATGATCTCCCTGTAGACCCCGGCGGCCCGGTTGATCCGGATGCGCTCGTTGATCTCGGGCAGGCGGGATGCCCAGCCCGGATGCCGGTTGAAGGCGAACCGCAGTTCCGAACTGCCCAGTTCCCGTTTCGAGACGTAAAAATCCTCCACGCTCAACTCCGGGGAACTGCGAAGGACCCAGCGGACCGTAAACTCGTCGAACAAGGCCACGTCGACCCGGCCCGCCTTGAGCATGCGCAACAGCACCACGTCGCTGTTCACGTCGTAGCGGTAGGCCTTGCCGCTCTCGAACAGCGGCTCCACATCGGGATAGTTGTAGGACTTGATGCAGCCGATGGTCAGGTTGTGCAGGCTGGACTCACCCCGGTACTCCACGGGCCGGTTCCGTCTGGATAGCAACACCGTTCGCAGCCTCAGAACGGGATCGCTCCACAGGTAGAGGTCGGCGTTGCCCATCCATTCCCGGCACTCCAGCCGGGTATAAACCCTGTCCCCCGGCGTTCTGAGCACACTGCGCGATGCGGGGAGCATCAGCACGAAGGTCTCGGCGTCCTCGGGCATGGAGACCCGAAAGATGTCCAGGGCTGCCCCCCTGGGTTCGCCGTCCACGACCATCTCCAACGGCGGCCACCCCCTGGTGAACAGGGCGAAAGTAACCGAGTCGCCTGCCAGGGCGGGACGCATCAGGAACGCCCCCGCCAGGACCAGCAACAGAAGGACCGCAAGGGGCCGCCTATGAATCACTGCGAACAACCGAACCTCCTTCGCCACCGTAATCGGTACACATGTTCGGACGGAGGACCTTATCTCAAAGGGAGACGCGAATAAACCGGCACTGCGGGAGATTTCAGCCCTTTCCACTTTTTTTCCACAGGTTGTGCCAACACGGAATGATTTTCGTGAATATTTGTGGACAACCTGAGAGGAAGAACAATGTGGCGGTTGCATGACAACAGCGCGGCGGGCTGGACCGACCCGGCAACCATACGTATATACGCGAGATGCCCACCCCGTTCCTCTGGTTTGAATTCCTGGCCCTCTTCGGCCTGACCCCGTTACTCCACGCGCTGGGCTGGTTGCCGTTTCCCAAAATCCCCCTGCTCCTCGTCTTTGCGGGCGGTTGCCTGATCTATCTCGGCAAGGGCGGATACCTTCCAAAAACGGAATTTTCCGTTTTTCTCCATGAAAACAGAGCCAATTTAAGGGCGATAGCCCTCCGTTCCCTGGCGATCGCCCTGTGTTCCGTGCTCGTGGTGCTCGTTTGGGCACCGGACCAACTCTTCAGCTTTCCCCGCACCAGACCGCTCCTGTGGGCGGCCGTCATGCTACTCTACCCCCTGCTTTCCGCCTTTCCGCAGGAAGCCGTCTACCGAGCTTTTCTCTTCCGTCGCTACGCCCCCATTCTGCAGTCGGACCACGCCCGGACCTGGGCCAGCGTCCTGGCCTTCTCCTTCCTGCACATCGTCTTCGGCAACTGGGTGGCCGTGGCCCTGACCCTCCCGGCAGGCTGGATCTTCGCCCGGACCTACCGCAGAACCGGCTCCCTGATCCTCGCCTCTGTGGAGCACGCCGCATACGGCTGCATCGTCTTCACCGTGGGCCTCGGCCGGTTCTTCTACCACCCCGGTTGATCGACTTCTTCGTTTTGTTCGCAAACCTGTTGCTGAAAACTGCCCATCGAAGTATGTAGATGAAATATGGTCGGCACAATCGGCCTATTCAAGAGATGGGGAACACAGTGAGCAAGGAAATAGTCGACAGCAAGTTCCTGGAATCAATGGCGGATCGTCGTCCGTTCATGAAACGGATGTTCACCGTGTTCATCTCCCAGGAACCCAAGAGGATCCAGAGCATTAAGGACGCCCTCTCCTCCGGCGACGTGGAAAAACTGCGCCACCTGGCCCATTCCCTCAAGGGTGGAGCCGCCACCATCGGCGTGGAGCGGGTGCGCGAGTGTTGCCTCCAGCTTGAAAAAGCCTGCAAGACCGGCGACTTGGACGCTGCCCTGGCGCTCATGGACCAGCTTGAGGAAGAGATGCGCAACGCCTACGAATTCATGTTCAATTACCTGGCCGAGCACTGAACCGGCCCGGAGACACGCCCTCACAGGGCCCGTCGGCGCGACCGGCGGGCCTTTTTCATGCACCGGCCCTAGCCCTTGAGCGGCGCATTGCCCACGCCTGGCCATATGCGCGCCAGGCCGAACCCCGCCCGAATGAAGGTCCACAGGGCCGAGGCCAGCCAGATGTAGACCAGCACGTGCTGCGGCCGGGATATCTCCACGGCCAGGACGCACGCCCCGCCCACGGCCGATGCCACCAACATGCTGTTGCGCAGGTAGGCGAAATCTCCGGTGCCCCAGTGGATGCCGTCCGTGGCGAACGACAGGGAGCCGATGGGCTGGGACAGGGAGACCACCACCCAGCCCGGCCCGAACACGGCGTAGGCCGCCGGGGGCACCAGCAGCCAAGCCACCATCTCGGTCCCCAGCAGCATGGCCAGGCACAAGGCCACGCCCGTGCCGAAACTCCACCAGCAGACCAGTTTGGCCACCTCGCGGGCCTTGTCCCGTTCGTCCGCCCCCATGAAATACCCGACCAGGCTCTGCCCGGTGATGGCGAAGGCGTCGAGAAACAGTGCCGAAAAAAGGAAAAATTGCCGGATGGCCTGGAAGGCCGCGCCCTGGTCCGCGCCGAACAGATTGGCCACCCGGGTGCACAGGGCCAGGAAGACCAGCACCGCCCCGGTGCGCAGGAACAGGTCGCCGCCCACGCGCATGAGCCGGGCCAGCCCGGCGCCGCGCATGCGCCAGGTCAAGCCGAGGGTCCGGTAGACCGCGATCAGGCACCAGAACGCCCCGATCCACTGGCTGACCGAGCTGGCGATGGCCGCGCCGGCCACGCCCATGGCCGGAAACGACCCGTGGCCGAAGATCAGCAGCCAGTCCAGCAGGACGTTGACCAGGTTGATGCCCACGGCCACATAGAGCGGCGTACGCATGTCCTGAGCCCCGCGCAAGCCGCCGAAACAGGCCAGGGTGACCAGCACCGCGGGCGCGCCCAGCAGCCGGTAAAACATATACCGACAGGCATAGTCGTTGACCAGCCCCTCGGCCCCGAAGACCGAGGCGATGGGCGACAGAAACCAGATGGACGCGGCCAGGAGCCCCATGCCGATGCCCGCCGCCAGCAGTCCGGCCAGGGAGACCACCTTGATCGCGCGGTCTTCCTCGCCCCGGCCCACGCTGTGGGCCACCTCGGTCTGGGTGGCGATGCCCAGGAAGGCGAAAGCCCAGAAGATGGCGGAAAAAGCCATGGTGCCGACGCCCAGGGCCGCCACGGGTTCCGAGCCGGGAATCCGCGCCACGAAGGCGGTGTCGGCCAGGCCGGTCAGCGGCTCGGCCACCAGGGAAAAGAGCACGGGCAAGGCCATGCGCACGAGCGTCCGGTTGGGCTTGTCCAGAAAGGGATGTCGTTGGGGCTGTTGTGCCGGTCTGTCGTGCACCGTGTTTTCTCCTGCCAAAAAACCCAGAACACATCCCCCCTGCGATGACAAGCAAAGCTTTCCCTTTTCAGCGGTTTTCTGATAGCAATAACTCCCATGGAATCTTTGGAAATGTCCTTCCTGCTCGGCTTGGCCAGCCTGTTCTATACCGCGATGGAGATAACGGGTATCCTCACCGCGCTCATCGCCATCCGCGAGACCCGCACACCGCAGGGAGCCGTGGCCTGGGCCATCTCCCTGGCCACCTTCCCGATCATCGCCCTGCCCCTGTACTGGATCTTCGGCCGGTCCAAGTTCCACGGCTACGTGGACGCCATGCGCACCGGCCGGGCCGAGTTCCAACGGCGCATCGGGGACCGCCACGACGTGCCTCCCGTCACCCCCCTGTCCGAACGCGAACTCCCGCACCAGCCCCGCACGGTCTTCGAGACCCTGGCCGAGTCACCCTATCTCGGCGGCAACGACATGCAACTGCTGGTCAACGGCCCCGACACCTTCAAAGCCATCTTCGACGCTGTCGAAAAAGCCGAAAAATACGTGCTCATCCAGTTCTACATCGTCCGCGACGACGACTTGGGCAAACAGCTCGGCGAGCTCCTCGTCCGCAAGGCCCGCCAAGGGGTCCACATCCGCTTCCTCTACGACGAACTGGGCAGCTACAAGACCCCGGCCGCCTACTGGGACGCCCTGCACGCCGCCGGAGTCGAGGCCTTTCCCTTCCACACCACGCGCGGTCCGGGCAACCGCTTCCAGCTCAACTTCCGCAACCACCGCAAGATCGTGGTCGTGGACGGCCACACCGCTTTTGTCGGCGGGCACAACGTGGGCACCGAATACCTCGGCGGCAAGGACAACGGCTACGGCGGCTGGCGCGACACCCACGCCCGCATCTCCGGCCCGGCCGTGCTGCCCATCCAGGTCTGCTTTGGCAAGGACTGGTACTGGGCCACCAGCGAGGTCCCGGACCTGGACCTGTCCATGCCCGCAAAACAGGGCAAGGCCGAAGTCCTGGCCCTTCCCACAGGCCCGGTGGACGCCCTGGAAAACTGCTCCCTCATGTTCATTCAGGCCATCGCCTCGGCCAAAGAACGATTCTGGATTGCCAGCCCCTACTTCGTGCCCGACACCTCGGTCATGAAGGCCTTGCAGATGGCCGCCATGCGCGGCGTGGACGTGCGCATCATGCTGCCCAAGCGGCCCGACCACCTGATGGTCTACATGGCCGGATTCGCCTGCCTCAAGGAACTCGTCCAGCCCGGCATCCGCGTCTTCCGCTACGTCGACGGCTTCCTGCACCAGAAGGTCTTCCTGGCCGACAACGCCCTGGCGGGCGTGGGCACCGCCAACCTCGACAACCGCTCCTTCCGGCTCAATTTCGAAATCACCATGCTCGTCGAAGACCCCGACTTCTGCAAGGATATCGAAACCATGTTCCTCGACGACTTCAACCATTGCGTCGAGACCGGGACCAACGAGTTCGACGGAAAAAACATCTTCCAGCAAACCGTCATCCGCTTCGCCCGCCTGCTGTCGCCCATTTTGTAGGGGGGAGGTTGCCTCCGGCGGCCGGGGAAGGGAAGGGGACCCTTGAAAAGGGCTTCCCTCTTCCCCTTCCCCGGACCTCCATCCCCATCTCCCCTCCTAAACTCTTCGGTGCCGCTTCGCGGAAGGCGGCAGCGCGGCAAATCGGTTATTTCGCCGTAGTTCAACACGCCGCCCCCTTTGGGACACCGCCAAACCGCCACCAGCCAATCTCCCCGTGTTAACATCCCCTTTCCCGCCCCCCCGCTTTCGCCGCAGGCGACACAAAAAGTTTGGGAGGGTCCAGGGAACCCTTTTCAAAGGGTTCCCTGGCGGGGTCCGGGGCAGCGCCCCGGCCGTCGGAGACGCCCGCCCGGCGAGGGCCCGCCGGAGGCACACGTACAAAAAAGGGAGCCTCGCGAGAGACTCCCTTTCGGGCGTTCTGTAATATCCCCGGCCTAGAAGATGTCGGCCATGGCGTAGAGCTTGCCGGGTTTCTGCCGGGCCAGCCATTTGGCGGCACGCAGGGCGCCGGCCGCGAAGGTCTCGCGGGAGTGGGCGCGGTGGGTGATCTCGATACGTTCGCCGGGCCCGAAAAAGTACATGGTATGGTCGCCGACCACATCGCCGCCGCGCAGGGCCTGGACGCCGATCTGTTTTTTGGGGCGTTCGCCGATGATGCCGTCGCGGCAGTGCCGCTTGACCTCGTCGTAGTCCCAGCCGCGCGCCTCGGCCAGGACCTGGGCCAGCTTGAGGGCGGTGCCGCTCGGGGAGTCCTTTTTCATCTTGTGATGCGTCTCGACCATTTCCATGTCGTAGTCCTCGCCCAAGGCCTGGACGAGCTGGGGCAGGAACTTGAGCAGCACGTTGATGCCCACGGACATGTTCGGAGCCCAGAAGATCGGGGTTTTCTTGGCGGACTCGGCCAACTCGGCCTGCTGTTCCGGGTTCAGGCCGGTGGTGCCGATGACCGCGGGGTTGCCGTATTTGGCGACGGTCCTGGACATGGCCACCGAAGCCTCGGGGGCGGTGAAATCGACGACCACCGCGCCGGGCACGTTGGGCAGCAGTTCTTCGAGGCAGTCGGAGACGGCGCACTCGTAATCCAGGCCTTCCGCATGGCCCTTGCGCTCGCACGCGCCCACCAGGTTCAGTTTCTCGTCGGCCAGAGCCATGTCGATAAGGGTCTTGCCCATCCGGCCCTTGGCACCCAGGATGACGATGTCGACAGTCATGGAATCTCTCCTTGTCTCGTGTTGAAAATACGTATGGTTAAAAGTCCAGAAGAGACTTTTGCCTAGCTGCGGTCTTGCCTTCGAGTAATGCTTTAAAGGCGGCGAAGTCAATGACTTCAATTCCCAGCTTTTCGGCCTTGGCGACCTTGGAACCGGCCTTTTCGCCGGCCACCAGGTAGTCCACCTTTTTGGAGATGGACTTGACCGGCACGCCGCCGCGCGCCTCGACCATGGCGTGGGCCTCGTCGCGCGTCACGGGCAGGGTCCCGGTGAACAGGAAGACCTTCCCGGCAAGGGGTGCGTCGTCGGACGCGGCGGCGGCCGGGCCGCCCTCGGGATGAAGGCCCGCTTCCTTGAACTGCTCGATCATCGCCCGGTTGGAGGCGTCCACCCGGAAATCGAGGATGGATTCGGCCATGATGCCGCCAATGCCGTCGAGCTCGGTCAACTCGTCGAGAGTGGAGGCAAAAAGCGCGTCGAGATCCTTGAACCGGGCGGCCAGAGCGCGCGCGGCCTGCTCGCCGATGTGGCGAATGCCGAGCCCGGCGATCAACCGCCACAGGGGGGCCACCTCCTTGGCTTTTTGGATGGCCTTGATGAAATTTTCCGCCGACTTGTCGCCCATGCGCTCGTACTTGAGCAGGTCGGTCTTCTTCAGGGTGAAGAGGTCGGCCGGGGTGTTCAGGACGCCGTCCTCGGCCAGCTTGCGGACCCACTGCTTGCCCACGCCCTCCATGTCCAGGCCCGCCTTGGACACGAAATGGATGAGCCGCTGCACGGTCTTGGCCGGGCAGGCGGGATTGGTGCAGACCACCCGCTCACCGTCCTCCACGGCCGGACTCTCGCAGACCGGACAGGTATCGGGAAAGGTGAAGGGTTCGGCGTTGTCGGGCCGTTGCTCCAGGTCGGCGGACAGGACCTGCGGGATGACGTCGCCCGCCCGCTGGATGAGAACCGTATCGCCGACGCGCAGGTCGCGCTCCGCGATGTACCCCTTGTTGTGCAGGGTGGCGTTGGAGACCACCACGCCCGCCAGTTCCACGGGCTCGAGTTCGGCCACGGGGGTGAGCACGCCGGTGCGGCCCACCTGGATGCGGATGGCGTTGAGCCGTGTTCTGGTCTGGTGCGCCGGAAACTTGAGGGCCAGGGCCCAGCGCGGAGCGCGGGAGGTATAGCCGAGTGCCTCCTGCATCCCGCGATCGTTGACCTTGGCGACCATGCCGTCGATCTCGAACGGCAGCGTGGCCCGCATGGCCATCAGTTTCTGGAAATAGTCGGCCACTTCCCTGGCCGAAGCACACAGCTTCACGTCGGGCGGAATGGCGAACCCGAGGCCGCGCAGCCCTTCCATGAGCTCCTGCTGGGTGGCCCAGTCGGCTCCCCGGCCGGCCCACTGCACCCGGCCAACGCCGTAGGCCATGAAACGCAGGGGGCGCGAAGCGGCCACTTTGGGGTCGAGCTGGCGGATGGTCCCGGCCGCGGCGTTGCGCGGGTTGGCGAAGACCTTGTCGCCCTTCTCCTCCTGGCGCGCGTTGAGGGCCGCAAAGTCCTTGTTGGACATGATCACCTCGCCGCGCACCTCGATCAGTTCGGGGACGTCGCCGCCGTGGAGGGTCATGGGCAGGTTCATGACCGTGCGCATGTTGCCGGTCACGTCCTCGCCCACCAGGCCGTCGCCGCGCGTGGCACCGCGCACGTACCGCCCGTTCTCGTAAATGACTTCCAGGGCCAGGCCGTCCATCTTGGGGTCGGCCCAATAGGCGACGTCGGAGGTGCCCACGCCCTTGGCCACGCGCTCATGGAAGGCGTACCAGGCGTCCAGGTCCATGGCGTTGTCCAGGGAGTACAGCCGCAGGGCGTGCTCGTAGGGGATGAACCCCTCGGCGGGCTCGCCGCCCACCCGCTTGGTCGGGGAGTTGGGGTCGTCCAGCTCGGGATGCTCGGCCTCGATGGCGGCCAGTTCGCGGAACAGGACGTCGAACTCCTGATCCGATATCTCGGGATCGTCCAGGACGTAGTAACGGTGGTTGTGATATTCGATTTTTTCGCGCAGAAAGGCCGCGCGCTCGGCAACGCTGTCAGGAACCATGTATACTTTCTACCTGGATATAATTACAAAATTTCTCTGAGTTCAGCCAGATTGGTCTTCTTGCCCACGGCCAGCAGCGTGTCGTTGGCCCGGATGATCTCCTTCGGGCCGGGGTTGAAGACCATCTCCCCGGACTCCTTCTTGATGGCGATGATGATCAGGTTGAAGTTGGGCCTGATCTTGGACTCGATGAGGTCCTTGTCCACCAGCTCCGACTCGGGCGATACGGCCAACTCCTCCATCTGGAGGTCGATGCCGCCGCGCACGGCCAGTTCGAGGAAGTTGGTCACCGTGGGTCTGAGCACGCTCTGGGCCATGCGCAGTCCGCCGATGAAGTGCGGCAGGACCACCCGGTCGGCCCCGGCCAGTTCCAGGCGTGAGATGTGCGACTTGTCCCCGGCACGGGCCACGATGGTGATCGTGGGATTGAGCTGGCGGGCGGTCAGGGTGACGTAGACGTTGGCCGCCTCGCTGGTCACGGCCGAGATCAAGGACTTGGCGTAGGGCAGCCCGGCGCTCATGAGCACGGCATCGCTGGTGGCGTCGCCTTCGAGACACAGGATACCCTCCTGTTCCATCTTGTCGATGAGGCCGGGATCGTTCTCGATGACCACCACGTCGTGGCCGTCGTTCATGATCTCCTGGACCACGATGCTGCCGATGCGGCCATGGCCGCAGACGATGAAATGGTTCCTCAACTTGCTGATCATTTTCATCATTCTATGCTTACCCCACAAGATTTGCAGTCGCCCGTCCATGAGCACCTGGGCGAACGCGCCCGCGATATACACGAAGCCGCCCACCCCGAGCATAATCAGGAAAGCCGTGAAGATGCGCCCTTCCGGCGAGAGCTGGTTGACCTCCATGAAACCCACGGTGGAGAGGGTGATGACCACCATGTAGAAGGCGCTGCCCAGGTCCCAGTGCTCGTAGATCATGTAGAAGCCGATGCCGAGCAGGAAGATGACGAAGAGATAGATGACGCCGAGGACGATGCTCCAGAAGGAGCCCAGCCTGGCGCGCATGCGCAACATCCGTCGATGAAATGTACCCTTCATCCCTTACCCCAACTCCAGCATGCGCTCGCGAATCCGGGCGATGCGGTCCCGGAGTTCCGCGGCCCGTTCGAATTCGAGTTCCCTGGCGGCCTCGCGCATCTCCCGCTCCAGCCGCTTGACGGTCTTGTTCAGCGTCTTCTGGTCCGCGCCGTAGTCCACGCCGTCCTCGGCGGCCCTGGCCACGGTTGCCCCCTTGTCGGCGTGGCCCGTGAGTTCCCCGAAGAGGTTGTCCACCTTCTTGCGGATGGTCGTCGGCGTGATGCCGTGCTCCAGGTTGTACTCCTGCTGCTTCTCCCGTCTGCGCTCGGTCTCGCCCATGGCCGCGGCCATGGAGTCCGTGACCTTGTCCGCATACAGGATGACCCGTCCGCCCGCGTTGCGGGCGGCCCGGCCGAAGGTCTGGATGAGCGAGCGCGTGGAGCGCAGGAAGCCCTCCTTGTCGCCGTCCAGGATGGCCACCAGGGAGACCTCGGGAATATCCAGCCCCTCGCGCAGGAGGTTGATGCCCACCAGGACAAAAAACTCGCCTTCCCGAAGCGCCTTGATGATGGCCATGCGCTCGAGCGTGTCGATATCCGAATGCAGGTACTTGGCCTGGACGCCCATCTGGTTCAGGTAGTCGTTCAGGTCCTCGGCCATGCGCTTGGTCAACGTGGTCACCAGGACCCGCTCGTCCTTTGCTTGCCTCTTCTTACACTCCGCCAGCAAATCGTCAATCTGTCCCTGCGTCTTGCGCACCTCGATCTCCGGATCCAGCAACCCGGTGGGCCGGATGATCTGCTCCACGACGACGCCCTGGGCCAGGTCCAGCTCCAGCGGGCCGGGCGTGGCCGAAACGTAGACCGCCTGGTGGATGCGCTCCTGGAACTCTTCGTAGTTGAGCGGCCGGTTGTCCAGGGCCGAAGGCAGGCGGAAACCGAAGTCCACCAGGGTGGTCTTGCGCGAACGGTCGCCCCGGTACATGCCGCCCACCTGGGGCAGGGCGATGTGCGACTCATCCACGAAGAGGATGAAATCGTCCGGGAAATAGTCGAGCAGGGTCGACGGCGGCTGGCCTTCCACGCGCCCGTCCAGGTGGCGCGAGTAGTTCTCGATGCCGTTGCAGTAGCCCAACTCCTCGATGGTCTCGAGGTCGTACATGGTCCGCTGTTCCAGCCGCTGTGCCTCGACCAGCTTGTTGTTGCGTTTGAGGTACGCCAGCCGGGACTGGAGTTCGTCCCGGATGTCGTTGATGGCCCGGTCTACGTTGTCACGGTCGGACACGAAGTGCGAGCCGGGGTAGATGACCGTCTTGCGCAGCCGGTCCTTGACCTCACCGGTCAGCGGGTCGGTCTCGGTGATGGAGTCGATCTCGTCGCCGAAGAACTCGATGCGCAGCGCCTTCTCCCGGCTGTAGGCCGGGATAATCTCGACTACATCGCCGCGCACTCGGAAGCTGCTGCGGTGGAAGTCGTAGTCGTTGCGCTCGTAGTGGATCTCCACCAGCCGCCCGAGCAGGGAATCCATGGCCATGGTCTGGCCCTCCTCCACGGGGATGACCATCTTGGCGTAGAAATCGGGCGAGCCCAAGCCATAGATGCACGACACGGAGGCCACCAGGAGCACGTCCCGGCGCGTCAGCAACGCGTGGGTTGCCGAGTGGCGCATCTTGTCGATGTCGTCGTTGATGGACGAATCCTTCTCGATGTACACGTCCGAGTGCGGCATGTACGCTTCGGGCTGGTAATAGTCGTAATAACTGACGAAGTATTCAACCGCATTATCCGGGAACAGCCCCTTGAACTCGGTGTAGAGCTGGGCGGCCAGGGTCTTGTTCGGGGCCAGGATGAGGGCCGGGCGGTTCAATTGAGCCACCACGTTGGCCATGGTGAAGGTCTTGCCCGTGCCCGTGGCGCCGAGCAGGACCTGATCGCGCACGCCGGCGTTCAGCCCGGCGATGAGCTCGGCCACGGCCTGGGGCTGGTCGCCCTTGAGGGTATATTCGCTGACAAGTTTAAAATCCGGCATTCTTTCACACCCGGGCTTGAGCTGGCCCGCCAAAACACGTAAGTAACTATAAAAAACCTGTAACCGCGAACCGGAGTCAGCGCTATGGATATCTCCATCAACACCCCCGCCTCCCCCCTGCCCTGCCAGCGAGCCTACTCCCTGTCCATGGTCATCAGGAGTTTCAAGGGCAGGCGCGACGTCGAGGTACACCTGTTCCGCTCCCGCTGGAACCGATCCGAGGAATCGGAATCGGACTACACCGGGCTGATCGAGCAGGCCCCCTCCGCCCCGAAAACCGTTCTGCCGGAGGGCCGCAAGGTCATCCTGGAGTCCTTCACGGCCGACGAGCGCGATCTCATCGTCAATTACCTGAAAGAACAGTATTCCACAAGGCTTACGGCCATCCGGTCCAACCCGCTGGACTTCCCGGTTCCGGCCGGGCTGGCCGGGTTCACCGAGGTCCAACCGGGCAAGGACGCCGGTTTCATCGAGTTTAAAAAAATCCCGAGTTATCCCCTAGACTTCCCTCTCAAGGGATACTTCGACCTGAGCCGGCACCTCCCCCTGGTGAACGAGGACTGAGCCGGGGTCAAGCCTGATCGTCGAACCGCCACATCCCTTCGAGGGGGGGCGCGTTCATCCCCTCGCGGATCATGGACATGAAGCGGAACCGCTGGAACTCCCGCGCGCCGAAGCGCAGGAGATGGCGGGTCGTCTGCTGGCAGTCGATGAGCGTGAACTCCCATTTGCGCAACTGCTCCACGAACACGGCAAAGGCCGCCTTGGAGGCGTCCGGCACGTTGTAGAACATGGACTCCCCGTAAAAAATGGAGCCGAGCGACACGCCGTACAGTCCGCCCACAAGGTCGTCGCCCTGCCATGCCTCCACGCTGTGCGCGTAGCCCAGCCGGTGCAGCAGGGTGTAGGCCTCGATCATCTCGTCCACGATCCAGGTGCCCTCCTGTTCGGGCCTGGGGCAGCAGGCACAGCGCCGGATGACCGCTTCGAACCGGGTATCCAGGGTGAAGGTGAAAACCCCCTTGTTGAGCATCCTGCGCAGGCTGCGCGGCACGTGCAGCTCCGAGGGGACAAGCGCCAGCCTTGGATTGGTGGACCACCACAGGATGGGGGAATTTTCAGCGTACCACGGGAAGATGCCGTTGGCGTACGCGTTCAGCAACCGTTGGGGGGAGAGGTCGCCGCCCACGGCGAGCAGTCCGTCCGGATCGGCCTCTTCCGGGTCGGGAAACACGGGTTCGTCGAACAGGCGATAGATGGTCATGGGCTGTAAAAAAGGGGGCGGCCCGCGCCGCCCCCTGTCCTGGCTATTGTTTGGTTCCGACGACGTCGAAGGAAAACGCGAATTCTCCGGATTCGCCGACCACCGGAATCTTCTTGGACTTCTTTTTCTTGGCGGCCACGTCCACGGTGACCACCCCGCCCTTGGTCAGGGTGCCGAAGAGCAGTTCGTCCGCGATGACGTCCTTGATCTCGGTCTGGATGACCCGGCCCATGGGACGCGCGCCCATAGTGGCGTCATGGCCGAGTTCGGCCAGCCGTGCCCGCGCCGCGTCGGTCAGGGCGACCACCACGCGGCGGTCCTGCAACTGGTCGTTGAGTTCCTTGATGAACTTGTCCACGATGCGCTCCATGATCGGCTTCTCCAGGGAGTGGAAGGTCACGGTGGCGTCGAGCCGGTTGCGGAACTCGGGGCTGAAGAGCTGCTCCAGCGCCTTCATGGCCTCGCCCTTGCGGTCGGAATTCTCGTCGCGCTTGAAGCCGATGGCGCCCTTGGACATCTCGCGGGCGCCCGCGTTGGAGGTCATCAGCAGGATGACGTGCCTGAAGTCCGCCTTACGCCCGTTATTGTCGGTCAGGGTGGCGTAGTCCATGACCTGGAGCAGGATGTTGAAGACGTCGGGGTGGGCCTTCTCGATCTCGTCGAACAGAACCACGCAGTGCGGCTTCTTGCGCACACCCTCGGTCAGGAGTCCGCCCTGGTCGAAGCCCACGTAGCCCGGAGGCGCGCCGATGAGCCGGGCCACGGCATGCTTCTCCATGTACTCGGACATGTCGAAGCGCAAAAAGCCGATGCCGAGCACCGCGGCCAATTGCCGGGCCAGTTCGGTCTTGCCCACGCCGGTGGGGCCGGTCAGCAGGAAGCTGCCCACAGGACGTCCCGCCTGACGCATGCCCGCACGGGAGCGCTTGATGGACTTGGCCAATGCCGCCACGGCCTCATCCTGGCCGAAGACCACGGACTTGAGGTCGCTTTCAAGGCTCTTGAGCCGCTCGCGGTCGGACATGGTCAGCCTGCGCGCCGGGATACGGGCCATGCGGGCCACGACCTTCTCCACGTCGGCAACCTTGATGCGGTCGCCCTTGCGCGGCCGGCCGGAGAGCTTGTACAGCGCCCCGACCTCGTCCATGACGTCGATGGCCTTGTCCGGCAAGAACCGGTCGGTGATGTGCCGCTCGGACAGTTCGGCCGCCGCCTTGAGGGCGAAGTGGGTGTAGTTGACCCCGTGGAACTGCTCGTAGTGCGGCTTGAGCCCCTTGAGGATGGCGATGGTCTCCTCCACGGTGGGCTCGTTGATCTCGATCTTCTGGAACCGGCGCGACAGGGCGCGGTCCTTTTCGAAATGGTTCTTGTATTCCTCGAAGGTGGTCGAGCCGATGCAGCGGATCTCTCCGGACTGCAACAGGGGCTTGAGGATGTTCGAGGCGTCCATAGACCCGCCCGAGACCGACCCCGCGCCCACGATGGTGTGGATCTCGTCCACGAACAGGATGGCGTCGCGATTCTGCTTGAGCTCGGCCAGGACCCCCTTGAGCCGCGCCTCGAAGTCGCCCCGGTACTTGGTGCCCGCCAGCAGCGACCCCATGTCCAGGCTGTAGACCTCGGCGTTGATGAACTCCTTGGGCACCCTGCCCTCGACGATCATCAGGGCCAGCCCCTCGGCCATGGCGGTTTTGCCCACGCCGGGGTCGCCCACGAAGATGGGGTTGTTCTTGCGGCGGCGGGACAGGACCTGGATGGTCCGTTCCAATTCCATGGTCCGGCCGATGAGCGGGTCGATGAGCCCGTGGGACGCCCGGTCGGTCAAGTTAACCGTGAACTCCTTGAGCGGGCTCTTCTTTTCGCCGGGCCGGCCGTCCAGGGGATCGGCCTTGGACGGCTGGTCGTCGCCCAGGTCGTTCCAGTCCTCGCTCATGGACATGCCGTGCGAGATGAACTCCAAAATATCGAGCCGGGACACATCGTGGGTCCGCAGGAAGTAGACCGCGTAGGAATCCTCCTCGTCGAACATGGCGGCCAGCACATCGCCCACCTCCACGGTGTTCTTGCCCGAGGCCTTTTTCTGCCACACGGCGCGCTGCAACACGCGGCGCACGCCCAGAGTCTGGATGACTTCGGACTCGGTGCCTTCGGGCAGAGCCTCCACGTTCTCCACGAAGAACCGCCCGAGCTGGTCCCTGAGCCGTTCCATCTCCGCGCCGCAGGCCTCGAGGATCTCCTCGCCCTGCTCCTCAATGGAGATGGCGTACAGCAGGTGTTCGAGCGTCAGGAACTCGTGGTTCCGACGCTTCACCTCATTGACCGCGGAGGTCAACGCACTTTCCAGTTCCTTGCTCAGCATCGTCATATTCTATTCACCTTCCATGCTGCACTTGAGCGGGAAACCCGCGCTTTTGGCCAGCCGGTGCACCAGGTCCACCTTTGTTTCGGCCACTTCGGCGGTGTACACGCCGCACACTCCGTACCCCTGGTTATGCACGGAGAGCATGATGGCCGTCGCCTGCGCCTCTGTCCGGTGAAAGACGCGCACCAAAACCTCGACCACGAAGTCCATGGTCGTGTAATCGTCATTATGCAACAGGACCTTATACTTTTTCGGTTCCTTGGCCTCGTGTTGGCCAAGGAGCTCCGAATCGAAACGGTCCCCGGTAAAAGGGTCGCTCATAACGGTTCGAATCCACCAATCCTTTGTATTTCCTAGCTCCCAATATAAATTCCTTTTACCCGGCTGTCGAGGGCCGACGGTCAAAGTTTCTCAAGTTCGTCCAGCAGGGCCGCCCGCTCGCCGGGCTCGAACACGAAATTCTCGTCGGGTTCCAGCCCCTTCGCCACGCGGTACTCGATATTCAGGCCGTGGTAGGTGGCCTTGGTGGTGCAGGCCGCGTTCAGGCCGAGCCCGGCGGCGCAGGCCAGGACCCGCGCCTCGTCGCCCTCGATCTCCACGAACTCCCCGAAGGGAAGCCGGTCCAGGCAGATGACACAGTCCATATACCGCCACTTCTCCCGGACCTTCTCGTAGCGGAAGACGGGAGCGAACCCCAGGACACCGAGAGCTTCGGCCAGGGCCGCGCCGTCGTCCACCCCGGTCTCGATCTCCTCGAAAATCTTGAGGGCCGAGGGCTCGGGAGCCTCGGGAGGATGCTTGACCGTAAGCACCGTATGGCCCTGCTTCTCCCGCAGGCGCAGGAGGATGCCGTCCCGCTTCAGGGAACGATCGGGCCGGTCGAAGACGGTGTTGGCCTCGAAGTAGCGGCCCGTGGTCTCGGCCCCGGCCAGGCGCAGCCGCTCGGCCAGGTCGGCCAGGTCGGCCTCCAGATATTTCAATTCGCACTCCAGCGCCATTGGCTTTCTCTCCTTGTGTTGATATACCCTGCTCAAGGATATCGAAATGCTGACCAAAATTCTCTATATTTCTCTGGGCGGGGCCGCCGGAGCCCTTGCCCGTTATTATTTGTCGGGCGTGGTCCAGCGCATGGCGGGCGGATCCTTCCCGGCGGGCACGTTTGCCGTCAACATGGCGGGCTGCCTGCTCTTCGGCGCGGTCTGGGGATTTTTCGAGAACCGGCTGCTGCCCGGCAGCGAAGTCCGGCTCCTGGTCCTGACCGGGTTCATGGGCGCGTTCACCACCTTCTCAACCTACATGTTCGAGACCGCCACTCTGGTCAAGTCCGCGCAGATGGCCATGGCCCTGGTCAACGTGGTCGGCCAGTCCGTGGCCGGACTGGCCCTGGTCCTGACCGGCATCGCCCTGGGCCGCCTGCTCTAACCCAATACTAGGGGGAACGCCATGAAATTGCTCGAAAAAGCTGAACGAATCAGAATCTACATCGGCGAGGATGACAAGTTCGACGGGCAGCCGCTGGCCGACGCCATCGTTCGCGAGGCGCGCAAGATGGGCCTGGCCGGGGCCACGGTCTACCGGGGACTGATGGGCTTCGGCGCCAACAGTCTGATCCACACCAGCAAGATTTTGCGCCTCTCCGAGGACCTGCCGGTGGTCGTGGAAGTCGTGGACCACCCGGAAAAGCTCCTGCCCCTGCTCGACAAGCTCGACACCATGCTCAAGGAAGGCATGGTCACCAAGGAAGCCGTGGACGTCATCGCCTATCGCCACAGCAGGATGAACGAAAAATAGCCGATTTCGCGCCAACGGCGCGATGCTTTCACGATACGAAAGAAGGCGCCCCGGCGGGAAAATTCCCGCCGGGGCGCATCCGTTGGCCCTATCCCTTCCCGCGGCCTCAGCCGCAGGCCCGAACAATTTCCGGCGCGATCTTTTCCAGGGACAGAATCTTGTCCACGCCGCCCTGCTTGATGGCCTCCTGGGGCATGCCGAAGACCACGCAGCTCGCCTCGTCCTGGGCGATGGTGTACGCCCCGGCGTCCTTGAGCTCCTTCATCCCCTTGGCCCCGTCGTCGCCCATGCCGGTCATGATGGCGGCCACCACGTTGGCCCCGCCGTAGCGCGCTCCGGAACGGAACAGCACGTCCACCGAGGGCCGGTGCCGGGAGACCAGAGGGCCGTCCTTGACCTCGACGTAATACTTGTTCCCTGTGCGCTTGAGCAGCATGTGCTTGTCGCCCGGCGCCACCAGGGCCAGGCCGCGCATCAGGGCGTCGCCGTCCTTGGCCTCCTTGACGTTGATCCGGCAGATGCCGTTGAGACGGTTGGCAAAGGCCGCCGTGAAATGCTCCGGCATGTGCTGGACGATGGCGATGGGCGGGCAGTTCTCGGGCTGGGCCTCGAGAAAGACGCGCAACGCCTCGGTGCCACCCGTGGACGCGCCCACCAGGCAGACCTTTTCCGTGCGCGAGAGGGCCACGGGCTTGCCGGCCGGGATGACCGCGTCCGCGCTGAGCTTGGGCTTGACCTGGACCGGCGGGGCCGTGGGACGGATGGGCCGGGTCCCGGCCATGGCCGCGGCCTTGACCTTGTCGATGAGGCGAATTTTCGCCTCTTCAAGAAATTTCTTGGTGCCCACCTTGGGCTTGGTGATGATCTCCACGGCCCCGTATTCCAGGGCCTTGAGCGCCGTGGTGGTGCCCTCGCCGGCCACGGACGAGCAAATGACCACCGGGATGGGCCGCTGCTTCATGATCTTGCGCAGGAAGGTCAATCCGTCCATGCGCGGCATCTCGATATCCAGGGTGATGACGTCCGGGACTTCCTTCTTGAGCCGCTCGGCGGCCACGTAGGGGTCCACGGCCGTTCCCATGATCTCGATCTGGGGATCGGACGAAAGGATGTCCTCGAGAGTCTGCCTGACAACGGCGGAATCGTCGACGATGAGAACTCGAATCTTGCGCATTTGTAACCTCTTGAAATGCTATCTGGATTCTGCAATGACCCGGCGCACCAGGCTGGGCACGTCCAGAATGAGCGCGATGGAACCGTCGCCCTTGATGGTCGCGCCCGAGATGCCTTCCACGTCCTTGTAGACGCGACCGAGGCTCTTGATGACGGTTTGGTGCTCGCCGATGACCGTGTCCACCACGATGCCGACGCGGCTTCCCTCTACGCCGGTGATGACGATCTGTTCGATGGGCGGGTTCTCGCCCTCGATGTTGAACCATTCGCGAATGTGGATATACGGGACGATCTCGCCGCGCAGGTGCAGAATGCGCTGCTCGGAGCCGGCCTCCTCGACCTCGCTGCGGGAGAGTTCCACGCACTCCTCCACCAGGGACAGGGGGATGACGTAGTATTCGTCCTCCACCCGGACCTGCAACCCATCGATGATGGCCAGTGTCAGGGGCAGGCGGATGGTGATGGTCGTGCCCGCGTTCGGCTTGGAGTCGATGTCGATGGTCCCGCGCAGGGAGTCGATGGCCCGCTTGACCACGTCCATGCCCACGCCCCGGCCGGACACGCTGGTCACGACCTTGGCGGTGGAGAAACCGGGCTCGAAGATGAGCTTGAGCAGTTCCTTCTCGGTCAACTCGGCGTCCTTGGTGATCAGGCCGCGCTCGATGCCCTTCTCGCGGATCATCTCGCTGCTCATCCCCTTGCCGTCGTCGGTGATGCGGATGAGCACCTCGCCACCCGAATGCTCGGCGGACAGCATGATGGTGCCCTGCGGCGGCTTGCCCTTGGCCTGGCGTTCCTGGGGCTGCTCGATGCCGTGGTCGATGGAGTTGCGCAGCAGGTGGACCAGCGGGTCGCCCAGCCGTTCGATGACCGTCTTGTCCAGTTCGGTCTCCGCCCCGCTGGTGGACAGGGTGATCTGCTTGCCCAGGTCGGCCGAAAGATCGCGCACCAACCGGCGGAACTTGCTGAAGGAAGTGCCGATGGGCAGCATCCGGATGCCGAGTGTGGAATCGCGCAGTTCGTCGCTGAGACGCTCCAGTTCCTCGGCCAGAAGGGTCAGGGCCGAATCGTGCTTCTCGCTGACCACCTGGGTGATCTGCGCCTGGACAATGACCAGTTCGCCCACTAGGTCCACCAGATAATCCAGCTTGTCGGCGGCCACGCGGATGCTGCTCAGGGCTTCCTGGCGCTTCTTGTGGACCACCTTTTCCCGGACCTCGCCCTGCCGCTTGACGGCGTTGCTGACCTTGTCCGCCGGGACCTTGCCCGACTCGGTCAGGATCTGGCCCAACGGCTTGTCCACGCCACCCTTCTGGGAGGTCAGGGCCTCGGCCACGTCCGCATAGGTCAGGTCGCCGCTCTCCACGAGCATCTCGCCGATCATGGGAATGCGGACAGTATCCTCGTCGTCCGCGAAGCTGGACACCGACGTGGCCGGGCCGCTCTCCCGCCGGGTCTCCCCTGCCTGGGGGGGCTCGGCCGGGGCCGGTTCCGCCGCGGGTTGAGGCTCGGAAGGGGCCGGTTCCGGCGCGGAAGGGGCTCCCGCCTCCTCGACCTTCACCTTGAGGTCCGCGTCCAGGAAGAAGAACACGTCCTGGACGTCGTCCTGGGCGGCCTCGGTCTCCAGGGACAGTTCCCAGCCCTGGCCGGTGTCGCGGTGCCCCGACTCGATCTTGAGAGTCCCCAGCCGTTCCAGCTCCTCAAAAAACCCCTCCACGGCGTCCGCATCCACGGAGCCGCCCAAGGGCCGCAGGGTAATGGTATAACGGTGAAGATCTGCGCCGGGTTCGGCATCCGGACCGGTTTCGGGCTCGGGCTCTGCTTCGGGCTCTTCGTCCGGGACGGCCTGAACGGAGCCGGCCTCGGCCGCCTCGTTGGTCCCTTCGACAAAGGCCCGCAGGCTGTCGAGGATATCCTGCATGGTTTCCGGGGCCACGGGCTCGTCATCCTCGGCGTCGAGCATGGCCCGGATCTGATCGCGGGAACGCAGGGCCAGGCTGCACAGGACCGGAGTGGCCTGCAAGTCGCCGTTGCGCACCATGTCGAAAACCGTCTCCACCTCATGGGTGAACGCGGCGATCTCCTCGAACCCGAACATGGAGCCGGACCCCTTGATGGTGTGCAGGGCCCGAAATATCTGGTTGACCAGATCCATGTCGTCCGGAGCTTCCTCGAGTTCGAGCAGGGCTCCCTCGAGTTCGATCAGGAGGTCGTAGGCCTCCTCCTTGAATATCTGCCTGTTCAGGTCGTCTCCTGACATTCCGCCACTCTCCTCACGTCGGATTCGCATACATTCAACAGCATGAATCGATTAGGTTGGCCACTTGCGGCGTACTGACAGTATATCATCCGGAAAGAGCGGAATAGACCATTATAATCTTTTCCGAAACGGCGAGATTATTTGGTTCCCAGGAATTTGATCTCGGCCCGGGCCGATTGCTCGTCAAAGGGCTTCACGGCGATCTCCACCCGTTCGCCCTTGAAATCCGCCGCTCCGAGCAGGATTCCTTCGAAATACTCGAACAATCCCCGACTCGAACGGTAGTTCATAAACAGGACGTCGCCCTTGTCCTCATAGGTAAACTTGGGCGGCTTGATGCCCGGCTGGGCCTTGGTCAGTTGGGCGTGGACGTCGTTCATGCGCAGGTAGAACGCCTTGAGCGAATCCTTCTTGAAGTAGCCAGGATAGAGTTCGTTGAAGCGGACCACCGTATACCGGCCCAGGCCGATGAAGAACTCCCGGACCGTCAGCCCGGCTTTCGCGGCCGCGAACTCGGCCATCTGGCGCAGGGCCTGGTCGGGGTAGCTGTCCCCCGGCAGGAAGACCGGGTTGCCCATCTCCTCCTGCATGGCCGCGTAGAGCTTGTCGCCGAGGGTCTTGCGCACGTATTCCTGGGCCAGCTTGGGCAGGACGCCCTTCATCTGCCCTTCGGACCGGCGCAGTTTGTCGCCGGATGGGGATTTCCCGCTGCCGAACTCCCTGGACACGCTCAGCAGCTCCCTGGCCAATTCGGCCATCTCGCGCGTGGCCCCGGCAGCCTGTCCGGCGGCCTCGTCCGCATCCTCGGCGATGGAGGCGATGTCCTCCACGCTGCGCATAATCCCCTCGGCGGCCGAGGACTGCTCCTCGGCGGCGGTGGCGATCTGGGCGACCCGCTTCACCATGTCGCCGATATTGTCCATGATCCGTTGCAGGGCCTCGCCCGCGCGGTTGGACAGGGCCGTGCTCTCATCTACCTTGGCCGCCGTGGCCTGCATGGAGCTGGTGGCGTCCTTGGACCGTGCCTGGATGGCGATGATGGCTTTCTCCACCTCCTTGGTGGCATCCATGGTCTTTTCGGCCAGCTTGCGGACCTCGTCGGCGACCACGGCGAAGCCGCGGCCCGCATCGCCCGCCCGGGCCGCTTCGATGGCTGCGTTCAGGGCCAGCAGGTTGGTCTGATCCGCGATGTCGTTGATGACGTTGATGATCTGGCCGATGGCCCCGGCCTGGGAATCCAGCTCGCCGATCTCCCGGCCGAGCTGGCGGGCCGATTCGGCCACCTGGTTGATGGCCAAAACCGCGTCGCTGACCATGGACACGCCTTCGGCGGCGGAGGTATTGGCCTCGCCCGCAGCCTCGCTGGTCACCGTGGCGTTGCGGGCCACTTCCAGCACCGTGCCGGTCATTTCCTCCATGGAGGCGGCCACCGAAGCGGTCTGACGGCGCTGCTTCTGCGCGCCCTGGGCCTGCTCGTCGGCCGAGGCGGAGAGCAGCTCCGTGGCCGAGGCAACGTGCTCCGCCAGGCCGCTGATGCGCTCGCCCGCCTGTTTCATGCGCTCGCGCTGCTCCTCGATCTCCCGCTGGCGGGCCGCCTGGTCGGACAGGTCGAGGAAGGAAGTCGCCGCGCCAAGGGCCGCGCCCGATGCGTCGTAGATGATATTCACGTAAAGCTGGACCGGAAGGGTCCGCCCGTCCCACAGATTGAGGTCCAGGATCTCGGCCACGGGCTTTTTGTCGCGCAGGGCCTTTTCGGTCACCGAGCCCCTGTCGCGGTCGTAGAGAGCCCGGCCGACGGTCTGGCCGACCACCTGTTCCTCGGACCTGCGCAGTAGTTTGAGCAGGGACCGGGTGGCCAGACGGACGTGCCCCTCGGCATCGCAGACCAGCGCGGGACTGCCCAGTGCGCGCAGGGCCCGTTCGAAATACGCCGCCTCCTCGCGCCGGACGGCCAGCCCTTCGGCCAGGGGGCCCAGCGCGCCGCCGAGCAAATGCCCGTCTTCTTCGGACAGCTCCCCGCCCTCGGCCAGCCGCCCGAGGGCCGCCTTCAGCCGGTTCCCGGACCACTCCTCGCCGGAGCCTATCGCAATGCAGACGAGCATGGCGCAACCGGCCGCCAGACCATAAAACAGCCAACCTTCCCGGAAGGTTGCGACGGCGAATACCCCGCACACGACCAATCCCGCCAAGACCATTCTACCCAGTGGACGTACCGGCATTCATCTGCTCCCGTGCGATGTGGTGGATGGCAAATTGGAAAACATATACCGGGCCACCACTACCCCTCTTTGAGGGTATTGGCAATTATAGGCCGCAAAAACCCGTTTCGTTTCGCGGTGGAAGGCAAAAGCCGAGCTGCGGACTATTCCTCGCGCTTGCGCAGGATGCGGACGGCCCGGCGCCTGCGGTAGCGGCGGATGGCGAACAGGGAAAAGAAATAGGTGACGATGGTGGCCGGGATGCCGAAGGCCAGTCCGCCCGCGAACATGACCCCGAAGACCTGCCAGCCCGCATGGATCATGTCGACCATGCGAAGCTTGTCGGGATCGAAGGCCACATTTTGGAAAGGCGTGACCGACTGGCCCACGCGGAAGAGGAAATAGTAGAACGGGACCATGGTGGCCGCGTTGGAGTAGCAGGTGGCCACCCAGGCGGCCAGCTTGTTGACCCGCAAGAGGAAGGCCAGGGCGATGACCACCACGGACTGGAACGGGATGATGGGCAGCGCGCCGATGAACATGCCCAGGGCGCAGGCGGCGGCCAGATTCTTGGGCGACGAATTCTGGCGCATGAGACGCAGGTACCAGTACCGCATCCAGCGCTTGCTGCCCTTCCACCACTCCCTGAAGGACCTTCTGGGCGGCTTGTCCGGGGGCGTCCTGCGAAGAGTCCTCGCGGTCAAGACTCACTCCAAGACATCAAAACGTGAAAATTTCATCAGGAACCCGGCGCGGCCCTGGGTGGCCGACCGCAGGTCGGTGGAAAAGCCGAACAGCCTGCCCAGCGGGGCCAACCCCTGGACGATCTTGAGCCCTGCTCGGTCGATCATGTTTTCGATCTTGGCCCCCTTGGAGCCGAGCAGGCCGACCACGTCGCCGACGAACTCCTCGGGCACGGAAATCTCGACCCACATGATCGGCTCCATGAGCTTGGGATCGGCGTTGGCCAACGCCTCCTTCAGGGCCATGGCCGAGGCCATACGATAGCCCACCGGGCTCGACTCGCCCTCCCGCCGCTCCAGGCCGAGCACCCGGACGCGGACATTTTGCACCGGGTAGCCCCGGATCACGCCGCTCTGCAACCCGTCGGTGATGCCGTCCTCCACCGCTTCCAGCCAGGCGGCGGGCCAGGCCTCGGTGTCCACCTCGAAGGAGATGGTCCGCTCCTTGTCGCGCGGCAGCGGCTCCACGGAAAGCTCCACCGCGCCGAAGTGCATGACCTCGCCCAGCTCGCGGCTGAACAGGCCCTTGCCCGACCCCTTGGCGCCGATGGTTTCCTGGTAGACTACCTGGGGCTTGCCCGCCCGTGGTTCGAGCTTGTACTCGCGCCCGAGCCGCTCCAGGACGACCTCAAGGTGCAGTTCGCCCATGCCGGACAGGATGATCTGGCCCGTGTCCTCGTCGTGCGTCAGGTCCAGGGTCGGGTCTTCCAGAAGATATTTTTCCAGGACCTCGTCGAGCTTGTCGCCCTCCTCGGTGTTGCGCGGCTCGATGGCCAGGGAGATGACCGGCTTGTAGTCCGCGATCTGCTCCAGGATGATGGGCGATTCCCTGTCGCACAGGGAGTCGCCGGTTCGGGCGAACTTCATTCCCGCCGCGGCCACCATGTCGCCCGCGAACGCCGCGTCGATCTTCTCCTTGCGGCCCGCGTGCAGCCGGAACAGCCGGGCCACGCGCTCGTCCTGGTCCTGGGTGACGTTGTACACGGTCCCGCCCGCCTCGATGCGCCCCGAATAGATGCGCATCATGGCCAGCTTGCGGCCGGAGTCCATGGCCACCTTGAAGACCAGGGCGGACAGGGGCTCCTTGGGCGAGACCTCGAAATGCTTTTTCTTGTGCGTGACCGGATCCACGCCGGTGGCGGGCGGAACGTCGAGAGGACTCGGCAGATAACGGCAGACCGCGTCGAGCACCGGCTGCACACCGATGTTCCTGAGCGCCGAACCGACCAGCACGGGCACGATCCGGCGCGCCAGAGTGGCCTTGCGCAGGGCCGCGTGAATCTTGTCGGCAGGCACGTTTTCGCCGGACAAGTACAGGTCGAGGATTTCCTCGTCCTCCTCGGCGGCGGCCTCGATGAGCTTTTCGCGCCAGGGCGAGAGCATGGCGGCCTGGTCCTCGCTGACCGGGGTACGGGTGTAGGTCGCGCCGCTGGCTCCCTGGTCGAACTCGAGCCGCTCCATGGTCACCAGATCGAAGACGCCGGAAAAGTCCTGGCCCTCGCCGTCCGGATACTGGACGGCCACCGGGTTGGCCCGCAGCTTGCGGACGATGTCGTCGAGCACGCCCTCGAAGTCCGCGCCCAGCCGGTCCATCTTGTTGACGAAGGCCAGCTTGGGCACGTGATAGGACTCGGACTGCCGCCAGACGGTCTCGGACTGCGGCTCCACGCCGCTGACCCCGCAGAACACGCCCACGGCTCCGTCGAGTACGCGCAGGGAGCGCTCCACCTCGATGGTGAAGTCCACGTGGCCCGGCGTGTCGATGATGTTGATCATGCACGGGTCCCACTGGCAGGAGGTCACGGCCGAGGTGATGGTGATGCCGCGCTCCTGTTCCTCGGGCATGAAGTCCATGGTAGCCGTGCCCTCATGGACCTCCCCGATACGGTGAATCCGTCCGGAGTAATAGAGAATTCTCTCGGTCAGCGTGGTCTTTCCGGCATCGATGTGCGCGATGATGCCGATATTGCGGAGGTTGCCGAGAACCTTCGCCGAGGGGGCGTTGCTCTTGCTCACGATCAGTCTCCGATGGTCCAGGCGGTACGGTGAAAAAGGAAAAAACCGGGATGCAGTTCCGGCCAGACCCAGCCCCCTTCCTGGCCGGGCCCGAAGACGAGCCGGGCGCGGTCGAGGGCGTCGCCGATCCGGTCGGAAGGGACGAATGCCGCGTCGCGGACCGCATCGAGAAAGGCCGGGAAATCGGCCCCGCCCCGGACGAAGCCGCCGGGCAGGGGGACGTCGGCCCCGAACGCGGTGAACGCGATGTCGGGATGAACGAAGGCCAGGGCATCGAGATCGAACGGCTCCCGGTCATCCGAAAAGAGTACGGCGCTACGGTCGAAGGCCGGTCTGTGTACGGCCACTCTGCTCCGTCCGGCGCGCAGGCCGGGCCGTCCGGCCAGGTCCACGACCGCCACGCTCGCCCCGGCCCCGGCCAGGTCGTCGAGCAAATGGAAGACGCCCTCCCCGGTCAGGTCGGCCACCAGTTCCTGCCCGGCCAATTCCATGGCCGTGAGCAGCGCGCGCGGCCATTTCCCCCGGCCGTCCACGCGAACGGCCAGGACGTTCGGCACGCCACAGGCAATGGCGGGCACCAGCGCGGCCAGCAGCCGTGCCGGGGAAACGAAGGAATCGTCGAACAGGACCAGGGCGCAATCCGCGGGCGCAACCCTTGCCACCGAGGAAAAACCACCGCGCCAGCGCCGGGCAACCTCGCAGGCCGTATCCTTGCGCGGGCCGTACCAGTCGTACAGCCGGGCGATGCAGGTCTTCATCAGGGCGCGTTCCCGGTCCGAGGACTCCTCGTAGGCCGCCGCGAACAGGGCGTCGTCCACCAGGGACTCGCCGATCAGATCAGGCAGGGACAATGCGGGGTCGGGCATGGAAACGGCCAGCGGTTGAAGGGTTGGGCAGGGCCTAGAGCCACTGCTTGAGCCAGAGCTTCCAACTCCCCTGGACGCGCTCTCGCTCGCCCTCGGACAGGGTCTTCTGGTACTCGAAGTAGGAGTATTCGGCCCGCTTCATGGCGTAGTCGCGCAGGTCCTGGATATCCGAAAAGTTCTCCACCACGTACTGGTAGCGATGCCAAGCGGGGCCGAACTGGTCCGTACGCCAGAAGAAGTCGGCCACGAATATCTCGTGCTCAGCCAGGATGCGGCGGCTCTTGAGGATCATTTCCTTGGCCGGCTTGACGTACTTGGACTTCGGATAGGTCTCCACCAGGCGGTAGAGATACTCCAGCCCCTCCTTGATATTCTCCTGCCGCCTGTCGATGGTCTTGAACATGGACACATCGGTGTTGGCGATCTGGTAGAACACATAGGGAATGTTTTCGTTGCTGGGATGCAGTGCCTCGAATTCCTTGTACGAATCCAGGGCGTGCAGGTAGTCCTCATCCAGGAAGTAGGCATCTCCCAACGCCAGTTCGCCCTTGAGCGAGTACGGACTGAACGGGAAGCGGTCCTTGAGCTTCGAGAAGTAATCCTGGGCGTCCCCGTATTCCTTCTGGTCCATTGCCGCCATGCCCGCCTCGTACAGCTCCTGGGCCGTATCCTCGGGCGGAGGCAGAAAATAGCTGTCGATCCAGATGCACCCCGAAAGGGACAACAGGACGACGACAAGGACGGGGGCCAATATTCGACGCATGGGGACTCCTAGTCCAGTTGCTCAAGATAGGAAAAGGCGGCTGTGGCGGCGGTAGCCCCGTCGCCCACGGCGGAGGCCACCTGACGGCACTGTTTGGCCCGGATGTCGCCGGCCGCGAAGATGCCGGGCACGTTGGTGCGCATCTCCACGTCGGTCACGACGCCGTTGGGCTCCATCTCGATCTCCTTGGGAACGAAATCGATGATCGGTTCGAACCCGACAAAGATGAAGACGCCGTCGAGTTCAAGCCGGGTCTGCTCGCCGTTGCACACGTCCCGCAGAGCCAGGGCCTCCACGTCGCTGTCGCCCAGGACTTCTTCCACCACTTTGTTGCGGATGACCTTGATCTTCTCGTTGGCGAAGCACTTGTTCTGGTAGCAGATATGGCCGCGGAAATCCTCGCGCCGGTGGATGAGGTAGACCTTGTTCACCAGGCGGGCCAGGTACAGGGCCTCCTCCAGGGCGGAGTTGCCGCCCCCGATGACGGCCACGTCCCGGTCACGGAAGAAGTTTCCGTCGCACAGGGCGCAATAGGACACGCCGCGCCCGAGCAGGCGTTCCTCGCCGGGTACGCCGAGCTTGCGGTACCGGGAACCGGTGGCCAGCACCACGGACTTGGCCCGGACCTCCTCGTCGCCCACCACAATGGTGTGCCAGGGAGAACCTACCTTGATTTCGCGGACCTCGTCGTTGATTCGGTGGAGGTCGTAGTCCTCAAGATGGTTGGCGAACTTGTCAGCCAATTCCCACCCCTGGAGCCCCTTGGGAAAACCGGGGTAATTCTCGATCTCCGAGGTCATCAGAACCTGCCCGCCGGGGGACAGCTTCTCGGCCATGGCGGTCTTTACTCCGGACCGTAAAAGATAAAGGGCAGCCGTCATTCCTGCCGGGCCGCCCCCTATGACTACGGCGTCATAAGATTTCATCGATTACAGCGCCTTTTTCGTGATCATTTCCTTGATGCTGCTCTTGGAAACGGCACCGGTGGATTGGTCGACGACTTCTCCGCCCTTGAACAGAATCAGGGTGGGGATGGCGCGGATACCGTACTTGCCGGGAGTGGCGGAGTTCTCGTCGACATTCATCTTGACGATCTTGACCTGACCGTCGAATTCCTCGGCCAGCTCGTCGATGACGGGACCCATGGCACGACAGGGGCCGCACCAGGGGGCCCAGAAATCAATAAGGACCGGGATGTCGCTCTGCAGAACGTCCTGCTCAAAACTACCGTCGGTGATCTGGTTCGCCATGAAGTACTCCTTTTTTTACTCGGCCAACGGCCTTTGTATTCTCGGGGTCCGGCAGCGCCGGAGCGGCGTCATGCCGCAATTGTTTTCGCAATTTATTTAAAATAGGTCCGCATGTACCCTACTGTCAAGGAGTGGCGGGAATTTTCACGCCCGTCACACCCGCTCCCAGTCCAACGGAACGATACGCCCACGGGGTATCGCTTCGAGGTCGAGCCCGTGCCGATATCCTGCCTCGGCGAGCAGCCAGCCCGCATGGGCGATCATGGCTCCGTTGTCCGTACACAGAGACAGTCCGGGCAGGGTCAGCCCGATCCCGTGGCCCTCGGCCACGCCCCGCATGGCCTCGCGCACGCCCGTGTTGGCGGCCACGCCACCGGCCACGATCAGGCTCCTGACCTCGCCCGCCTGTTTCAGGGCGCGCTCCACCTTGATGCGCAGGGTGTCGGCCACGCTCCAGTTGAAGGAGGCGCAGACCCGGGCCAGGGCGGCCCGCCGCTCTGCGGGCAGGTCGGCCACGGCCTGCGGATCGGCCATGGTCTCGAAGACCAGTTCCGAGTGGTCGGCCACGTAGTTGGCCACCGCGGTCTTGAGCCCGCTGAAGCTGAAATCCAGGGTCGGGTTGTCGATATACGGCCGGGGGAACAGGTCCGTGTCCGGCTCGGCCTCCTGGGCGAGCTCGTCGATATAGCGTCCGCCCGGGTATGGAAAATTCAACATTTTCGCAGTCTTGTCAAAAGCCTCCCCGGCCGCGTCATCCAGAGTGCGCCCGAGCAGCGTAAACTCCGTGGGCGACTCGACCAGGTAGGTGTGGGTGTGCCCGCCCGAGACCAGCAGCCCCAGGGCCGGGAACGCAAGCTCCCCTTCCAGCCCGGGCGCGAGCAGATGCGCCCAGAGGTGGTTGACACCGATCAGGGGCGCGCCGCACGCCAGGCTCAACCCCTTGGCAAAGCTCACGCCCACCAGCAGGCTGCCGAGCAGGCCGGGGCCGCGTGCCACGGCCACGCCGTCCAGGTCCCCGACATCGACGCGGGTCGTGCGCATGAGTTCCCGGTAGAGCCGGGGCAGGACGCGCAGGTGCTCCCGCGAGGCGATCTCCGGAACCACGCCGCCGAACAGGGCATGCGTGTCCACCTGGGTGGCCAGCTCCTGGCCCAGCAGTCGGCCGTCACGGACCAGGGCCACGGCGGTTTCGTCGCAGGAGGTCTCGATACCGAGGATGAGCATCAGCGGTTCTTCTTTCTCCGGGACTCGGATTCGAAGATTTCCTGGACCACCTGGACGTCGTTGCGCGAGCCGCAGAAGAAGGGAATGCGCTGGTGCAGGTGGTCGGGCTCGATGTCCATGACCCGATTGACGCCGTCCACGGCCATGCCGCCCGCCTGTTCGGCGAGGAAAGCCATGGGATTGCACTCGCAGGTCAGCCGGAGCTTGCCCGTGGGCTTCTTGGGGTCGCGCAGATCGGCGGGGTACATGAAGATGCCCCCGTAGAGCAGGTTGCGGTGGAAATCCGCCACCAGGGAGCCGATGTACCGGCCCGAGTACGGCTTGCGCAGGGCGTTCTTGGGCGACTTGAAATAGGCCAGGGCCTTCTTGGTGTGGCGGTCCCAATACCGCTCGTACCCCTCGTTGACCGAGTAGATCTTGCCCTGCTCCGGGATGCGGATGTTCGGGTGCGAGAGCAGGAATTCGCCCACGCTCGGGTCCAGGGTGAAGCCGTGCACCCCGTCGCCGCAGGTAAAGACCAGCATGGTCGAGGAGCCGTAGAGCACGTAGCCCGCGGCCACCTGTTCGCTGCCCCGTTGCAGCACGTCGCTGGACATCAGCGCGGCGTCCGGGTCGCTCTTGCGCTTGAAGATGGAAAAGATGGTCCCGATATTGACGTTGACGTCGATATTGGAGGAACCGTCCAGGGGGTCGAAGATGATGATGTACTCGCCGCGCGGCAGGGACTCGGGCACCTCGATAATGTCCGCGTTCTCCTCGCTGGCCATGGCGCAGAGCACGCCGGACCGGGCCAGCCGATGGATCAGGATGCGGTTGGCGTACTCGTCGAGCTTCTTGACTTCCTCGCCCTGGACGTTGATGTCGCCTGTGAAGCCGAGAATGTCCACCAGCCCCGCCTTGTTCACGGCGCGGCCGATGATCTTGGCGGAAAGCACGAGTTCGTTGAAGAGTCGCGTGAACTGGCCGGTTGCCCCCGGCACCATCTTCTGGTGCAGAAGGATGTGCTCGGTGACGGTTACCTGTTGCGACATTTGCTTGCCCCCACGGTTGTTTTGCGCCCCTAGAATGGCCACCAGCTTCCCTCTGCGTTTGGGTCCACGCTTTCCGTAGCGTAAATATACTGGTCCTTACCCACGTACCGGGTCAACCAGGTGTAATACCGATTGCCAACTCTGATCTGCCCGTGGACCTCGCTCTTGAGGATGTCCTCCCAGTCCACGGCCAACAGGGCCTTCTTGTCCACGTCCGCACCCAGAGTCCAGACGTTGTGTCCGGGATGGATGATGATCAGGGCCTTGGGGGCCGGGCACAGTCGCATGAGCGACCGGGGATCGAACCCCACGCCGATAAGCCCGCCGAACCGAACGTCCTCGAAATAGGGCCTCCCGATGTACATCTCGGGACCGAGATCGGAGTAGTCCACCACGGTCAGCAGGCTGACTTGCCGCCAGACCCCCTCGAAGACCAGCGGTTTGCTGATGCGCTTCACCGGGAGCTCGGGCTGCATGAAAATGATGGTCCCCTCCTCGTCCGTGACCAGGACCCGGTCGACCCACGGGAAGCGGGCCATGAGCAGGTCGAGCCACTCGATGCCGGGCATGGTGTCCGTGTCGGACACGAACCGGATCAGGGAGGTCAACGGCCCGTCGACCGGTGAGATGAGCTTGGCCAGCTTTTCCTGGTTGGGGTTGGTGAACTGGTAGCTGTCGGTGTCGACGACCGGTGGCGGGTCCACGAAATCACGCGTGGTCTGCCAGGTTTCCTTGGTATATTCGGCGGTGGAGTCCCACACGCCGCAGCCGCCGAGCAACATGGCGGTGGCCAGAAGGATCAAAAATAGGTATCGCATATTCCCGCTTTCATGCATGGACGCGCCGCGAGGCGGAAACGTCCCTTACAGGTTCGCTAGCTCTGGACCCGGGCCTCGAATCTGGCGGCCAGGGTTTCGAGCGTGCTGATCAACCGGTTCTTGGCATGCACGCTGAAGGCGTCGGCTTCCCCGTCCGGCCCTCCGCCGTCCCGGTCGCGCTCCAACTGCACGATCCGGTCTTGCAGTTCCGCGCGCCGTTCGTCGGACATGGTTGATTGCAACAAATCCCGGTAGATTTCAAGTGCGCCCTCGACGTCCCCCTGGGAGGCCAGCAGGTCGGCCATGGTCTTGGTCCGGAAGGAACCGGTGCCGGGCCGGAAGTCCGGACGACCGGCCTCGTCGTCGAAATGCGGCCGCTCCCGTTCGGGCAGCCTGAAAGGCGGGGGACAGTCCACCGGGGGCGGCAAGGGCGCGCCCACCAGCCGGTCGGCCAGGGTGCCGATGCCCTCGAAAACCACGTCGGTCCACTTGATGATGTCGCCGGAGAGATTGGAGGCCACCAACATCAGAAAGACGGCCAGGTCGCGCTGTTCCGGGGGCAGGCTCCGAGCCCAGCCGCGCCAGAACGCGGGATAGTCGCGCAGGGGATTGATGACCCGCTCCAACTGCTCGTGGACCTCGGCCTCGCGGTCGAGCTCGGTCAGCAGCTCCACCAGGAGCATGCGCGCCTCAAGGTAATCGGGATGTCTGTCCAGTCCCTGGCGCAGCGTCTTGACCGCGTCCTCGGGCTGTCCGTTTTCCACGAACAGCTTGGCGAGAGGGAAGAAAACCCGAGAGCCGGGTTCCAGGGAGAGAACTTCCTGATACCATTCAATTTTCTTGCACATCGGCGGTTTCTCCGCGAGGTTGGTCCTTCTCATCCGGGAATATGTACAACAATTCGTCCTTCTTGACAAAATTCATCTTTTCTCGAATGACCTTCTCCTGGTAGCCCTTGTCCGACTTGAGCTTGCGGATCTCCTGGCTCAGGTCCAGGCTTCTGGCGTCCACGGTCTCGATCTTCTTGCGAAGGACCTCGTACCGGTTCTTCAGTTCCAGATAGGCGAACACTCCATGATCGCTCCATATCAACCTGGTCATCAGGAAAAGGTTGATGGACACGAGCAGCACCACGAATATCAATCTTCCTCGCATGGTTACTGAAGCCTGCGCTCCGCCCTCGCCCGGGGCTTGCGACGAGCCAGCGGCCCCTGCAACTCCCTGAGGAAATTCGAGGTCGCCGTTTCAATGCGCTCCACGTCCGATTCGCTCAACTCGACTTCATCGATCTTTTCGAGGAACGACTTGAGCACGGCGAATTCGTCCAGAAGGGAATGGCCGTTTTCCAACTGCTCCAGCTGTGACTCGAGATCGAGAATGGTCTGGAGGCAGTTGGTTATGCGGACAAGATGTTTGACCGAGCTGGAATCCGACATAGGTATCTCTCAGAAATGTTTGTCTCTCTTCGTTTATTAACCCTTTTTCCGAGATCTTGTACAGTTATGCAATACCAAAAACTAGCATGTTACAACACCCCTGTCATCCTTGAAATTCCCCAGTAGAGACAAGCAGTTGTCGCGCGGAAAGCCGTGCTTGTGAGCCGGGTCTCGATTTTTTCTAGACTCGGCCGGCGCGTTCGGCCGGACGTTTCCGGTCTCCCTGATCAGCCCTCGGAGGTGCCTATCCACTTCTTGTAGAAGTTGTACAGGTAATGGCCGCCCGAGACCACGGTCAGGACGAGCGCGATGTACAACAGGACCTTGCCCGTGAGGCGCGGGTCCCAGCCGAACAGCGGGTAATGGAAGATCAGGAAGCCCACGGCCAAGGACTGGGTCAGGGTCTTGAGCTTGCCCAGCCTGTCCGCTGCCACCACCTCGCCCATCTCGGCGGCAATGGCGCGCATGCCGGTCACGGCCAGCTCGCGGCAGATGATGATGATCACCACCCAGGCGGGCACGCCCCACCCCGGCCCGAGCCTGACCAGCATGATCAGGGCCGAGCCGATGAGCAGCTTGTCGGCCAGGGGGTCGAGGAACTTGCCCAGGTTGGTGATGGTGTTCTGCTCGCGAGCGATCTTGCCGTCGAAGTAGTCCGTGACGCAGGCCAGGAAGTATAGGCCGAAGGCGAAATAGGAGCCGAACTTGAATTGGAACCACATCTCGAAATAGAGCAGCAGCACGATGAAGGGCGCCGCCAGTATCCGGGCCATGGTCAGGCAATTGGGAAGATTGAAAACTTTCTTCTTGTCCATCGTTCCCGCCTTATGTGTTTGTGGTCGAGGCCGCCTCAAGACTGCTCTGAGCGGCCGCCGCGATGGTGTCCGCCAACTCGATGAACGCACGTTTCGCAAAGGAGTCCTCTTCCAGCAGGACCACCGGGGTGCCCAGGTCGCCCGCCACCACCGTGGCCGGGTCCAGGGGAATGGCCCCGAGGAAGTCCAGGCCGTACTTCTCGGCCAGATCCTTGCCGCCGCCCTTCTTGAACAGATCGATGGCCTGGTGGCAGTGCGGACAGATCAGCCCGCTCATGTTCTCCACCACGCCGAGGATCGGGGCCTTGGCGTACTGTAGGAAGTTGATGGACTTGCGCACATCGGACAAGGACACCTCCTGGGGCGTGGTCACCACCACGGACAGGGCGTCCGGGATGGTCTTGAGCACGGTCATTGGCTCGTCGCCGGTGCCCGGAGGGGAGTCGACCACCAGGAAGTCCAGCTCGCCCCACTGCACGTCGGAGATGAACTGGCGGATGGCCGAGGTCTTCATGGGGCCGCGCCAGAGCACGGCCTGATCCGGGTCCTTGAGCAGGGACTCCATCGAGACCACGTGGAGATTCTCATTGTATTCCTTGGGAAGGATCAGTGACCCCCGGTCGATGTCCAGGGTGCCGGAGATGCCGAGCAGGGTCGGCACCGAGGGGCCGTGGATGTCCACGTCGAGCAGGCCGACCTTGTAGCCCTCGGCGGCCAGGGCCGCGGCCACGTTGACCGAGACCGAGCTCTTGCCCACCCCGCCCTTGCCGCTCATGATGAACAGCTTGTACTTGATCTTTTCCAGGGTGGATTTGATCATCTCGTCCTGGATTTTCATCTTGGCGCTCGGCTTGCCGTCGCCACCGCCTCCGCAGGAGCCGGAACTGCACTCACTCATATCCGTTTCTCTCTTTATCTGTCTCTCCCGTTAAGGAGAACCTAATCATTTCACACGGTTCGAAAGCCGCTCCAAGACGACCACGACGAGCACGCCCGCCACGAACAGGCCCATTGCCAGGACCACTTCCCCGCTGAAGCCGTCGGGGAAGACGTTTTGCGTCCTCAACACGTGCATCTTCCCACGAATGACCGCCGATTCCAAGACTTCTTTCCAGGGCCAGACTTTTCGCAGCGCCCCGATCATGAATCCGGTCAACACGCTCACCGTGGCCGCATGCCAGCGACTGAGCAGGAAATGCAATACCCTGGAAAACAGGGCGATGCCCACCACCGCCCCGGCGGCGAAGGCCGCTATGACCACGAAATTATTCCACAGGAACGGATTCTTGAGGGTCCTTGTCACATATTCGTACTTGCCCAGCATGAGCAGGAGGAACGCCCCGCTGATGCCCGGCAGGATCATGGCGCAGATGGCGATGGCCCCGCACAGAAAGATGAAGGACAGCGTCTCGGGCGTGGACACCGGGATCATGCCCACCAGCAGATAGCTGCCCACGGCCCCAAGCAGGACGAAACACAGATTCGCGGCGTTCAGCGGCCTGATCTCCCGCCCGACCACGAATATGGAGGCCGCGATGAGCCCGAAAAACAGGGACCATATCTCCACCGGCCGGTTGTTGAGCATGTAGTTCATGACCCCGGCCATGGTCACGACGGCGGTCAGGATGCCGAAGAGCAGGCAGGCCAGGAAACGGACGTGCACTTCGGCCAAGGCGCCCGCCAGGTCCAGGCGAAGCAGCCTGCGCACGAAGAGGACGTCGAAGGAGCGGATGGCGTCCACCAGTTGGGAATAGATGCCGGTGATGAAGGCGATGGTCCCGCCGGACACGCCGGGGATGATGTCCGCCCCGCCCATGCACAGCCCCTTGAGCCAGAGCACGGCGGCCTCGCGCGTGGACCTCGGGCCGGGGGCGGCCATGAAGGCCGCCCTGAAATTCATTTTGTCGCCGCTCACGCCGCCCTCCCGCTACCAGCCATGGCTGCCCACCAGGTCCACGAAGGCCACGCCGCCCTTGTCCTCGCGGGTGACCCGGCCGTCCTTCTTCTCCACCAGGACCAGGGTCTGGCTGCGCCTGGACCCGCCCACCGGGATGAGCAGGCGACCGGGGTCGGCCAACTGGTCCACCAGCGGGCCGGGCACCTCGGGACCGCCCGCCGTGACGATGATACGGTCGAACGGGGCCTCCTCGGGCCAGCCCATGGTCCCGTCGTCCAGCTTGAGCTTGACCGAGAACATGCGCATGTCCATGAACCGCTTGCGCGCCGCGTGGAAGAGCTTCTTGATGCGCTCCACGGTGTAGACCTCGGCCCCCATGTGGGCCAAAACGGCCGCCTGGTAGCCGGATCCGGTGCCGATCTCCAGCACCTTCATGCCCGGCTCCACCTGGAGCAGCTCGGACATCAGCGCCACGATGTAGGGCTGGGAGATGGTCTGTCCCTCGCCGATGGGCAGCGGCCCGTCGCCGTAGGCCTTGTAGGCCAGGGCCTCCTCAACGAAAACATGGCGCGGCAGTTCGCGCATGGCCGCAAGTACGCGCTCGTCCGTCACGCCGCGCGCCTGAATCTGGTCGCGCACCATGCGCTCCCTGAGCCTTACCGGGTCAACCATCGTCTCTCCTGGGAATACGGCGTTCCATGAACGAAAACACCTGCGGGATGCTGAACAGATTTTACCCTCCAAGTCAACTCGGGGGGCAAGAAATAACCGGAAAGGGAGCAGAAATCTTGACACATTTCCCACAGTGGCGGAAAGTAATAGTAGACCTAGGAGGAGTTATGCTGAAGGTGAGTGATCTCATGTCGTCGCCCGTCTTTTCCCTGAGGGAGAACGACTCGCTGCACAGCGCGCGGGAACTCATGGACCTGCAACGCATCCGGCACATCCCCATCGTCACCGTGGACAACGTCTTCACCGGGCTCATCACCCACCGGGACATCCTGTCCGCGACCATCTCCAAACTGGCCGACCTCGACCCCGAGACGCAGAAGGAAATCGACTCGGGCATCCCCATCCATGAAATCATGCGCGCGGACATTACCTCCGTTACGCCGGAGACCTCCCTCAAGGACGCCGCCCGGCTCCTGTTGAACAACAAATACGGGTGCCTGCCCGTGGTCGAGGGCGGCGGCCTGGTCGGCATCGTCACCGAGGCCGACTTCCTGCGCCTGACCATCAACCTGATGGACGGGCTGGATCAGGACAATTGACCCGGACCCGCTCCGAACCCGAAGCCGCATCCCCAGGGATGCGGCTTTTTTGACATTCCGCCCTTCCCGGCCCCGCCCGTGGGGCCGGGGCGCCGACTTTTCCCCATCTCCCCTTGTGTCCTGCCATGGAGTATTATAGAAATACTCTAGATTTCATCACACAGGAAGTACTATGAACAAAGACACGAGTCTGACGAAAAAGAAAAGCGGCGGCAAGCTGCCCCTCGGCGGCCTCCTGGCCATCATCATCCTCCTGGCCCTCTGCGCCGGGGCCTTCATGATTTTCCGGGACACCACCCCTCCGGTGGTTTCCATAGGCCCGGACACGGACCAACTGGGCAAGGGCTCCGTCGTGTCCGTCAAGGTCGACGACCCGGGCAGCGGCCTGAAGTCCCTGGAAATTTATGCCGTCCAGGGCGACAAGCGCGTCCCCTTGGCCGCCAAGACCTACCCCGGCGGCATCCTCCAGGTCCAGGAGGACATTCCCCTGGACTCCGGGACCATGCGGGAGGGGCAGTTCACCATTGAGGTCACGGCCCGGGACGCCTCCCTCTACCCCTTTGGGCAGGCGGGCACGAGCAAGGCTGAAAAGACCTATTCGCTGGACCTGACCCCGCCGCGCATCTACGTGGAATCCCCGGTCAACAACCTGAATCAGGGCGGGGCCGGGCTGATGATCTACGCCCTGAGCGAAGAGGCGGCCAAGACCGGCATCCAGGTGGGCGAACGGTTCTTCCCGGCCTACCTGCAAACCGGCGGCCAGGGCAAGTTCCTCTATTACTGCATGTTCGCCCACCCCTGGGACGTCCCGGTCAAGGACTTCCAGCCGTTCATCACCGCCTCGGACGCGGCCGGGAACAGCGCCAAGCGGTCCTTCAACTATCACACCAACCCGCGGGCCTTCCGGCATGACAAGATCAACCTGTCCGACAGCTTCATGGAACAGACCATCCCGGAGTTCCAGGGGCTGATCCCCAATCAGGGCTCGCTGATCGACCAGTACCTGTACATCAACAACACCATCCGCAAGGAGAACCGGGCCAAGCTGGTGGAATTCAGCCGCCAGACCAGCCCGACCATGCTCTGGTCCGGTCCGTTCGTACGCCTGCCCAACGCGGCCAACCGGGCCCGCTTCGCCGACGCCCGCGACTACCTGTACAAGGGCAAGAAGGTGGACTTCCAGACCCACCTCGGCCTGGACCTGGCCAGCGTCAAGCACGCACCGGTCCCGGCGGGCAACAGCGGCCGGGTGGTCTACGCCGACTTCCTGGGCATCTACGGCAACGTGGTGGTCCTGGACCACGGCCTGGGCCTGCAATCGCTCTACGCCCACCTCTCGTCCGTCGCCGTGCATCCCGGCGACATGGTCGAAAAGGGCCAGATCATCGCCCATACCGGGGCCACGGGCCTGGCGGGCGGCGACCATCTGCACTACGGCATCACCGTGGGCGGCATCCCGACCCAGCCCATCGAATGGTGGGACGGGACCTGGATCAAACACAACATCACTTCGAAAATCCAGTAATACCGGAAAGAAAGCGGCCCGCCTCAAGCGGGCCGCCTTATTTTGGGGCACTTTTTTTCCGGACCGAATCCTGCATGCATCCCGGAGGCGGCAATCCTTTCCTCCGGAGACGGCATGCAACTATCCACCGACCCGACTACCTGGCCCGACACGACGGCGGCCACCCGGCTGCTGACCCGGTCGCGGAACATCTCACCCGTGAACGGGGAAGCCGAAACCATGGACGAGAGCCGGACCGAGGGCGCGCCGTTCACCGTGCCGAAGGAGCTCACCCCCGAAGAGCAACAGCGGGTGGAATTCCTGCAGAACCTCCTGTCCCAGACCCTGGCCATGGCCGAGGGCAACCCCACGGACGAGCAGAAGACGCGCATCCGCGACATCGAGAACGAGCTGGAGAAGATCACCGGCGTCAAGATGCATTCCCGCATCTCGAACATGGTCGCCAAAATGCCCGGCAAGACCGACAGGAAAAAGGACAGGGAGGAAGATCGGGAGCGGGAACTGGGCTACCAGACCGTGGGCATCGACCCCGAGGAGGCGGTGCACAACAACAAGCCGCTCACGGGCAAGGGCGACAACCCGGGCATGCAGATGCTCCGCAGGAACGCCCTGTTCAACGCCATCAGCTTAGAGGGCCTTTCCTCCCTCGCTTCGCCGGTCCTCTAGTCCAGGGCCGAAGCCACCTTTTCCGCGCCCGCCAGGATCTCGTCCCGGTCGCGCAATCCGTCCACGAACCGCCGGGGGATGCCCCCCAGGCCGACCTGCGCCCCGGACAGCGCGCCGGTCAGGCAGGCTCGGGCCATGTTGTTGCCCCCGCCGTTGACGGCCGTGAGCACGGCGGTCTCGAAGTCGCCGAACCGGCTGGACAGCCAGTAGGCCGCCGGGACCATGAAGCCGAGCTGGCAGGCCAGGCCGTAGATCTGGGCGATGCGCTCCGGCGGGTCCACCAGGATGTCCCCGTCCACGGCCGCCTCGTGCACCAGGCCGGGCTGGAGAAAGACGTCGATGAGCGCCCGGTCCACTTCCTTCTGCGCCCAACCCATGAGCGATTTGCCGGACTTCTCCAGGGACTTGCCGCGGATCAGGCGGCACACGGCCAGGATGAAGGCCAGAGACTGCGCGGCCACGAACGGCTCGGCGTGGGTCAGATGGATGTTGGCCACGGCATGGGCGGCCAGCCCGCGCGGATCGTCGGCGTAGCGCGCGGCCAGCATGACCCCGCGCACGGCGGCCTCGCCCGAATCGGACAACCCGGCGGCTTCGCTCCACGGCTTGCCGTCCCGGCGTGCCTGCCAGACCTCGCGCATGGCGATGTCCGTGTACCGCCCGCCCTGCGGCGTGCCGTCGATGGTTTTGAGGAATTCGTCCAGTCGGGCCGTGAAGTCGGCCTCGTCGTAAACACCCTGCTCCGCCAGGGAGGCGAGCAGAAGCATGGACACCTGCCCGGTCTGGGAGACGTCTCCGGCCTTGCATCCGTCGTGGTAGCGTCCCGGCTTGGGCGGCCGGTAGTCCGTGATCCAGTCGCCGTAATCCGCGTGCAACTCGTTCAAATCATAATACCAGTGCGGCCCCAGTCCCAGGGCATCGCCGATGTACATGCCGACTATCGCGCCCATGGCGCGTTCCTTTCTCGTCAGTTCATTCATGATGGACCTCCAGGTTCCCTCAAGAGTACACGAAAAAAGCCGGACGGCAATAGTACCGTCCGGCTTTCTTTTCCGATTCGTATGGAGGGGGTTACTGGCGGGCGGGCCGCCGGAACTCCTCCTTGAGGAGGCAGGCCGCAACCGGCGCCTCGCCGTGGTTGCGCACCCAGACGTTCCTGGAGTCGCCCTCGAGCGCCCTGTCGATGACCTGGTCCATGGTCTTGACCGGGATGACTTCAAGGTCCTTGAGGATGTCCTTGGGCACATCCTGCAGGTTCTTCTCGTTGTCGGCCGGAATGAGCACGGTCTTGATCAGGCCGCGATGAGCGGCCAGGAGCTTCTCGCGCAGGCCGCCGATGGGCAGCACACGGCCGCGCAGGGTGATCTCGCCGGTCATGGCCAGATCGTTGCGCACCGGGATGTTCAGGAGCGCGGAGATGAGCGCCGTGGTCAGAGTGACGCCCGCGGACGGACCGTCCTTGGGAGTGGCCCCGTCCGGCACGTGGATGTGGATGTCCACGAGCTTGTAGAAGTCGGGCTTGAGCCCCAGCAGGTCGGACCGGGAGCGGATGTAGGACACGGCCGCCCGCGCGGACTCCTGCATGACGTCGCCGAGCTTTCCGGTGATCTCCACCTTGCCCTTGCCGGGCATGAGGACCACTTCGACCAGCAGCATCTCGCCGCCGAGCTGTGTCCAGGCCAGCCCGTTGCACACGCCCACCTGGGCCTCCTCCTCGCGCTCGCCGTAGGTGAACTTGGTCACGCCGAGGATCTTCTGCAGGCTCTGCTTGGAGATCTGGATGGACTTGTCGCGGTCGTGGTCCTCCACGATGCGCATGGCGGACTTGCGGCAGATGGAGGCGATCTCGCGCTCCAGGTTACGCACGCCCGCTTCCTTGGTGTAGTAGCGGACCACGTCCAGGATGGCGTTGTCCGAGACCTTCAGGTTCTCGGGCTTGAGCCCGTGCTGCTTGATCTGCTTGGGCAGCAGGAACCCCTTGGCGATCTCCACCTTTTCGGTCTCCAGGTAGCCGGGCAGCCGGATGATCTCCATGCGGTCCTGCAGCGGCAGCGGGATGCCTTCCAGGCTGTTGGCCGTAGTGATGAAAAACACCTTGGACAGATCGTAATCCAGGTCCAGGTAGTGGTCGTTGAAGGCGTAGTTCTGTTCCGGGTCCAGCACTTCAAGCAGGGCCGCGGACGGGTCGCCACGGAAATCGGCGGACATCTTGTCCACCTCGTCCAGGCAGATGACCGGGTTGTTGTACTTCACCCGCTTGAGCGATTGGATGATCTTGCCGGGCATGGCCCCCACGTAGGTACGCCGGTGGCCGCGGATCTCGGCCTCGTCGCGCACGCCGCCCAGAGACAACCGCAGGAACTCGCGGTCCATGGACCGGGCGATGGACCGGGCGATGGACGTCTTGCCTACGCCAGGAGGGCCGACAAAACAGAGGATGGGGCCCTTCATGGTCTCCACCAGGGTCTGCACGGCCAGATATTCGAGGATGCGCTCCTTGGGCTTTTCCAGGCCGTAGTGGTCCTCGTCGAGGATGGCCCGGGCCTTCCGGATGTCCACGTCCTTGTCGTCCTTGATATTGTCCCAGGGCAGATCGAGCACCCAGTCGATGTAGTTGCGGACCACGGTGTACTCCGCACTGGACGACTGCATGGTCCGCATCTTCTTGATTTCCTTGCGGACGCGCTCACGGTTCTCCTCGGACATGGGCTTGGCGTCCAGTTGGGCTTCCAGCTCCTGCGCCTCGGCCTGCGGGTCGTCGTCGCGGCCCATCTCCTTGTTGATGGCCTTGACCTGCTCGTTGAGATAGTACTCCCGCTGGTTCTTCTCCATCTGGTCCTTGACGCGCCCCTTGACGCGCTTCTCGATGGAGACGATCTCGATTTCGCCGAGCAGCAGCTCGTAGACGCGTTCGAGACGGCGGTTGGGGTCGAGCTCTTCGAGGATCTCCTGCTTGCGGGAGAAGTCGATCTTGAGGTGCGGCATGATCTGGTCGGCGAGTTGGCCCGCGTCCTTGATGGTGGACATGGCCAGGATGGCCTCGGGGGCCACCTTCTTGTTGACCTTGCCGAACTCCTCCAGCGAATCCTGGACCGCGCGGATGAGGGCCTTGCCCTCGGCGGTCTCCTCGCCGGTCTCGCCCAGCACCTGGAACCGGGCCTTGGGATAGTCCCCGTCCTCTTCGACATAGGGGATCATGTCCACTTCGGGATCCCAGGTGGCGCGGGACACGCCCTCGAACAGCACCTTGATGGTGCCGTCGGGCAGCCGCAGCATCTGCAGGATCTTGCTGACCGTACCGACGCGGTAAAGGTCGCCCGCTTCGGGGTGTTCCTTTTCCGGGCTCTTCTGGGTGACCAGGAATATCTGCTTGCCGTAATCGGCTACCGCGGTCTCTATGGCCTTGATGGAGGCTTCACGCCCCACGAAGAGCGGGACGATGGATTTCGGGAACATCACCACTTCCCTCAGCGACATCATCGGGAGGGTCATGGGATCAGGGGATTTCTTGCCGTCGAAACTGAATGTCGGCATTGATTCCTCCGGGGGTTAAAATAAGGCGGTTCCCTCATGCGGAGGGGATGGACGCCGCCGATGCACAACAAGTAAGGCCCGCGGGCGGAATGTCAATGAGAACTTCCCTATGCGGATTTTACTTCCTGGTGGTACATCAGCAGCGGATCCATGTCCTTGTCGACCACGGCGGCGTTGATCACGCATTCACGCACGTCGGGCATGGCCGGAAGCTTGTACATGATCTCAAGCATGGTGTTTTCCAGCACGTTGCGCAGTCCGCGCGCGCCGGTCTTGCGCTCGATAGCCTTCTTGGCGATGGCCCGCAACGCGTTCTCGGTGAAGGTCAGCTCCACCTTGTCCAGCTCGAACAGCTTGCGGTATTGCTTGATGAGCGCGTTCTTGGGCTCGGTCAGGATGCGCACCAGATCGTCCTCGGTCAGCTCTTCCAGGGCGGTCTGCACCGGGATGCGGCCGACGAATTCGGGGATCAGGCCGAACTTGATCAGGTCCATGGGCTCGGCCAGGCCGAACAGCTCGCCCAGGTCCATTTCCTTCTTGGCCTCGACCTTGGCGCCGAAGCCCATGCCGGACCCCTGCTTGCGCTGCTGCACGATCTTGTCCAGTCCGATGAAGGCGCCCCCCAGGATGAACAGGATGTTCGAGGTGTCCATGCGGATGAACTCCTGCTGGGGGTGCTTGCGCCCGCCCTTGGGCGGGATGTTGGCCTCGGTGCCCTCGATGATCTTGAGCAGGGCCTGCTGCACGCCCTCGCCGGACACGTCGCGGGTGATGGACGGCGAATCGCCCTTGCGCGCGACCTTGTCGATCTCGTCGATGTAGATAATGCCGCGCGAGGCCGCGTCGATGTCGTAGTCTGCGTTCTGGAGCAGTTGCACCAGGATGTTCTCGACATCCTCGCCCACGTAGCCCGCCTCGGTCAGGGTAGTGGCGTCCGCAATGGCGAACGGCACCTTGAGCACCCGGGCCAGGGTCTGGGCCAGGAGCGTCTTGCCCGAGCCGGTGGGGCCGATGAGCAGGATATTGGACTTGTCGATCTCGACGTCGTCCGCGCCCGCGTTGGCGGCGGCGTAAAAGACGCGCTTGTAGTGGTTGTGCACGGCCACGGACAGGATCTTCTTGGCCTGCTCCTGGCCGATGACGTACTGGTCCAGCAGCTCCTTGATCTCCTGCGGAGGGAGCAGGCGGCCGTCCTCGAATTCCTCGCTGATGGTCTCCTGGGCCATGATGTCGTTGCACAGGGCAACGCATTCATCGCAGATGTATACGTCCGGCCCGGCTATGAGCCGTTGCACTTCCGCCTGGGTCTTGCTGCAGAACGAGCAGCACAGGTCGGATGAATTGTTCTTCTTGTCGGTCGTCATGGCGATTAACCCTTGATGCTTTCGTCCACGTCCGCCCTCGACGTCATGACCTTGTCGATGAGTCCGTACTCGAGAGCTTCCTCGGACGACATGAAATAGTCGCGGTCCGTGTCCGCGGTGATCTTGTCTATGGACTGGCCCGTGTGGTGGGACATGATCCCGTTGAGCTCGTCCTTCATGCGCAGGATTTCCCTGGCATGGATGGAGATGTCCGACGCCTGGCCCTGTGCGCCCCCCAGCGGCTGGTGGATCAGGATACGGCTGTGCGGCAAGGCGTAGCGCATGCCCTTCTCGCCCGCGCAAAGCAGCAGGGAGGCCATGCTGGCGGCCTGGCCGAGGCACAGGGTGGCCACCGGCGCGGAGATGTACTGCATGGTGTCGTAAATGGCCATGCCGGAGGTGACCACACCGCCCGGCGAGTTGATGTACATGTAGATTTCCTTTTCCGGGTCCTCGGACTCCAGGAACAGGAGCTGGGCGCAGATCAGGCTGGCCACGTGATCGTCGATGGCGGTGCCGAGCAGAATGATCCGGTCCTTGAGGAGCCGGGAATAGATGTCGTACGCGCGCTCCGTACGACCGGTTGTTTCGATGACCATCGGAATGGCGACCATGTATGTCTCCTTGAAGGCTCTTGGGCGGTTTATCGGATGTCCGGAGGGAAAACGTGAGCCCTCATGCACCCTTGATCGGGCGAACAGCGCCCGTATCCACTCAGTTTTACGTCATTCAGTATGAGATATTTCCCCTGTAAGGACAAGGGGAAACTTACCCCGCTACCGGAACCAAATAGGCATCCCGGAGGCAAGGTCAAGTGCGGCCGCAAAAAAACGGCGGCCCGGAAGCTCCCGGACCGCCGCTTGTCTTGAAACGATGCTGAGAACTAGGCCTGTTCGACCTCGTACTTGTCGGCGCGCTCCTGGAGCTTGGCCAGGGAGTAGCCCTTGGCCGTGGACTCCTTGATGCCCAGGTTGGCCACGGCCCACTCGACGGCCTCGGCCTTGTCCTGGAACTGGATTCCGCCGGACTTCGCCTCGCCGGCGGCCTCGGCTTTCTCGGCCGGGGCCTTCTTGGCGGCCTCGCCCGCGGTGGGCGACGCGATCAGCTTGACCTCGGCGGCGTCATAGATCAACTCGGAGGCCTTGTCGCACAGCAGACGGTCCTTGAGAGGCACGATGAGGTTGTTGTCCTCATAGTACTTCTTCAGCTCGTGCAAGGGCTGGCGGGACTGCATGGCCAACTGGGACAGGGTGGCCTCGATCTCCTCGGGAGAGATCTCCAGCCCTTCCTCGGCGGCCACGGCCAGCAGGAAGATCTCGGACTTGACCGAGGCCTCGGCCTCGGCGCGGAAGCCCTCGCGCAGTTCCTCGGGGGTCTTGCCCAGGGACTGGAAGCCCTTGCCCTGGCGATCCAGACGGTACTCCAGATCCTTGAGCAGGCGGTCGATGCGATCCTCGACCATGGCCGGAGGCAGCGGGAAATCCTCGATGCTGCCGATGATGGAATTCAGCAGCTCATTCTGGGCCGCAGACTTGTTCATCTGCTTGCGCTGGGAGGCGTAGGACTCGCGGATGCCGGTACGCATGGTCTCGACGTCCTTGAACCCGGCCTTCTGGGCCACGGTGTCGGTCATCTCGGGCTTGATGCGCTCCTTGACCGCGTGCAGCTTGGCCTTCATGGTCACGGTCTGGCCGGCCAGATTCTCGTTGATGAAGTCGGCCGGGAAGGTGATGTCGGTCTCGCCGGATTCGCCGGAGGTCAGGGTCTTGATCATGGCCTCGAACTCGGGCAGGGCCTGGTTCTGGCCCAGGACCAGGTCGAAGTTCTCGGCCTGGATGCCCTCGACGATCTGGCCGTCGCGGTAGGCGCCGAAGCTCACGGAGGCGACCTCGCCGTCCTTGGGCGGGCGGACATCCTCGATGACCTTGACCTCGGCATTGTTTTCGAGGATGCGTCCCTCGACCTCGGCGATCTCGTCGTCGGTCACGGTGACGTCCACTTCCTCGATCTTCAGCCCCTTGTACTCGGGCAGGTCGAGCTTGGGCGCGACCTCGAACTCGATGGCGTACTTGAAGTCCTCGTCACGGACCAGTTCCTCGGCGTCCACGTCGATGCGGGACATGGGCTGCATGGACAGGCCGCTCATGATCTCGTTGATCTGGTAGTTGATCAGGTCGGTGGTCGCTTCGCCGTAGACCTGCTTGTGAAACTTGGACTCGATGATCGAGGACGGCACCTTGCCCTTGCGGAAGCCCTTGACGTCGGCCTGCATGCGATACAGGGCGATGGTGGCGGAGAGAGCCGCATTGACCTCTTCTGCGGGGACCTCAACGGTGATCTTGCGTTTCACCGGGGAGAGTTCTTCAACATTGTATTCCATGAGACGTATCCTCCTCAAACGCCTGGGCAGGCGCGTAAATATGGCATTTTGTGGTGCGGGCGGAGGGACTCGAACCCCCAAACCGTGAGGTACCAGATCCTAAATCTGGCGCGTTTACCAATTCCGCCACGCCCGCAAAAAGAACGTGCTGTTTAAGCAAGCTCTCGCGCATATGTCAACCTATAGGGGCCTCGCGAAGGCGGAAATCTACACTTCTCCGGGGTTTTCCGTCAATTCGTCGGCGATCCCGCGCAGGAAGACGAGCAATTCGGCCATGTCCGTGGCCATCAGGTACACAACGGATTCCCGGCCCAGTCCGCCGGGATCGCCCAGGACGCGGACCCTTTCCGCGTCCGGGAGCGCCTTGAGAGCATCCAGGCCGCCCCACTCCTCGAAGGCGCCGCTCGCGCCGTTGACGTAGTCCGGCCGCCCGTCCCAATCCATCCAGGCCGTTCCCATATCCAGGGCCTTGAGCGCCCCGAGCAGTGCCCCGCCGCCGCTCAAGGTCATGGCGCAATGTATCTCGGGGCGCACACGCCGGGCGGACAGCAGCAGGGATGCCGCGCGCACCGAAGCCCCGAACTCGGGGTATCCGACCACATCCACCCGGCCCCGGACCGTGGTGATGAACCCGCCCGAAAACCCGGCCACGTCCTGGAGGCAGTCGGCGAAGGGCACGGCCACGGCCACGTTGGCCCGGCCGCCCGGCAGCATGTCCCTCAGTCCCGGCCTGGCGGCCAGCCGCCGGCCCAGGTCGTCCACCGAGGCCAGCACGTCGGCCCTGGCCCGCTCCTTGATCCACGGCGCGAGATGGTTGGGCGGTCCGCCCCCTTCCCCGAGCCGGTACCCGGCGCGCAGGGCCATGTTCAGATACTCCTGGCCGCGCAGGATGGCCGCGCCCAGGTCCAACCCCTTGGCCAGTCCGGTGGCGATGGCCGAGGACAGGGTGCAGCCCGTGCCGTGGGTGCAGTCCGTGTCGACTCGCCGCTGCATGAACGGGATCGGGTCCGCTCCGGGCTTCATGAACCAGTCGGTCACGGCCAGGGAGTCGGCGTGCCCCCCCTTGATGAGCACCGCTTTGGGCCCCATCTTGAGGAGCAGCTTCCCGGCCAGGAGGATGTCCTCCCGACTCTTGATCTCCATGCCGGTGAACAACTCGGCCTCGGGTATGTTCGGGGTCAACAGGTCGGCCAGGGGGAACATCCGGTCGACCACGGCCTCCACCGCGTCGTCCTGCAGCAGCTTGCCGCCGGATGTGGCCACGCAGACCGGGTCGACCACCAGCGGAAAGGTTTTCTTCTTCAGCAAGGCGGCTACGGCCTCAATGATCGGTGCGGAAAAGAGCATGCCGGTCTTGGCCGCGTCCACCGCTATGTCGTCGAGCACGGTTTTGAGCTGCAGGGCCACGAACTTGGCCGACGGGGCGTGGATGCCGGTCACGGCGGCGGTGTTTTGGGCGGTCAGGGCGGTGATCACGCTGGCACCGTATCCGCCGAGCATGGTGATGGTCTTGAGATCGGCCTGGATGCCCGCTCCGCCGCCGGAATCGGACCCGGCGATGGTCAGGACGCAAGGCAGTCTGTCCATTGTTCAACCTCCAATAAAAAAACGATCACCGGCAAAAAAACAACGATCGCCGGAGGGTGACAACACCTGCATCCGACAATCGCAGCAGAAAAAACGGGGACGGCCGCACGGCCGCCTATCAACCGCAGGACAACTTGACGTAATCTTCGACGGAGACGCCGTTCCAGGCCTTGCTGACCCAGTAGGCCGTGGCCCAGATCATCAGGGCGGTGGCCTGGAGGTCTGTCAGGCGACGCAGTTTCACTTCGAGGTTGCTCTTGCTCGCGCCATGCTGGATATGCACGCTGTGCTCGTCGCACGCCTCTTCCACCCGAAGCAGCAGGTACGCCTGCTTGGACTGGTTGGGAAGCAGCTTCACTTCCTTGTGGGATTCGAGGATGGTCTTGAGTTCGGCAACGGAAAAATCGCTCGACACGTTGCGGATGGATTTGAAAAAGACGTCAACGGCCCAGGGCAGGATGAACTCGGCTCCGGCACTCTTGGTCTTGAAATAGTCCTTGAGCCACTTTTCCTGATCATGGGTAATTCTTGCAGCGACCTGGGGCATACCGTCTCCTCCAAATGAACCGGCGAAACTTAGTACCTGATAGTATATTTGGCAGTAGCTATATAAAGGAAACGGCCGAATCAATCAAGAGTTTTTCTAGAAGAAGGTTAAAACAATTATGGCCGTTACCCGTTGAAAACAGTCTTCAATTGACGGAACAGAGTGAGCAGAAGCGCATCGGGCGCGTCATTGCCGTCGATGTTGAGGCGGATGATCTCCGTGACCGTATTCCGGCTGGGCGTGACCGTCTTCTTGGCCACCAGGACAATGTTCTGTTCACGACCGCCATCGGCGTCCTCGGTGCGCACCACGAGCACCCAATGGCCGTTCTGCCGCTTCCAGGAGGTCTCCACCGCCACGGCGGCCGACTCCTTGCGCTCAATGAGCTGGACAAAATCCTTGAGGGAAAAATGCTTGCCCTTGCCCTGCACGCCGAGAAACTCGCCGCCGGACGCGATGACCAGCGGGCTGGCCAGAAACTCGGCGGGCGGGAAGTCGATGCCGGAGCCGCCCCCATCCCCGGCCGACAGCCTGCGCTTGAGCGAGGCGAGTTCGTCCCGCAGCGCGCGGACGGTCTCCTCCTGCCTGACCGACTCGGCTTCAAGCCGGGCCGACTCGGCCTCGCGCTCTGCGCGCAGCGCGGCCACTTCATCCCGCAGGGAACGGATCTCGCTGCGAAACAGGGACTGGTTGTCCAGCGCGTCGGACATCCGCGACAGGACCCCTGCCAGATCCTGCATGGCGCTGGAAGAGATTGGCTGTTCAAACCCTTGATCACGCTGTTGATCATTCATTAACAATCCGAATTTCAACGCTAATTCTTGTTCAATTTGTTCAGTTGACCAATTGTCGTTGAACATCTTTCGAATCCTCCTGAAGATTTCCAAGACCTCGACGGGATACCGGGTCCGGCGTCCCTCGCCGCCCTCGGAGGGGATGAATCGTTCAAATTTATCCTTGTAATACACAACAGTAGAAGGCGGAATATCCAACCGCCTCCCCACTTCGCGCAAACTGATAAATTTTTTACTCACCCCGCCAGCCCCTGTTGATCATTAATCATTTAATTGAACATTATGAATGAAATCATGCTATGTCAACCAATTTTTGAACAATGTCGAACAGCACTGATCAATATAGTGAACAAAAAAAAGTGCGGCGCACACTGCGCCGCACCTCTGGCTGGACCGAATATGCGGCGAACCGCTACTTCTCAAGCTCGCTACGAACTTCCTTGAGGGACTGCAAAATGTTCTGCATCTTGTCGCGCAACGCCTGATCTTCAAGGGTGTTGCCGAGGTAGGCAGACTTCATGGCCATCTCGTTGACCATGTCCAACGCGAGCAGCCGCTTCATCTGGAGCGGAAGCCCTCCTCCATCTTGACCATACGCCCGTCAAGCTGGGAAACGTCTTGGCGCAGCGCCCCCAGGCTCTTCACCTCTTCGGTGAGTCCGGCGATATTCCTGTTCATGCCGAAAAAGAAGATGACCAGCAGAACGACCACGAGCAGGGAGACAATGACCGCAACCTTGCTCATATCCCGGCTGGTGGCGTTGGCGGCCGCTGCGGGGCCCGCTTGCTGACCGTTTGCGTCATTGTTCACTTTATCCGCCGGAACAGCCTCCAATTTATGGATTTTATTTCCATCAGAACCCATTTTAATCTCCATTGATTGTGCTTTACTCGTGGCAACCGCCTGAATGATCATGCATATACTTCACCCTGCAAGAGGAATCAAGGCCGGGTCGCATCCAAGGCCGAATCCCTTTCATAACCACCCCCGATCTCCTAGACACGCTATTCTTTGGTTCACTAATGTGTAATTTTCTTGACACACGACTCCGTATGTTGAATAGGATGTAGCTGCGGTGTAACTTTAGCATTATAACTTTGGACACGATACAGTTGCTTCAGCACTGTATTCCCGACAGTCCGAGTAACAAGGAGATTCCTATGGAAGATTACTTGCAAGAGGCATTGGAGATCGTGAAAGCCCAGGCAAGCGTACGAACCATGACCGAGGAAGAAATTACCTCCATGGTGCAGAAACTGGCCGCCGGCATCAAAGCCATTGCCGAGGGGGACGTGGTCGAGAGCGGTATCCCCGCCGCCGTCGACCCTCAGAAAGCCATCCGTGAAAAGTCAATCCTCTGCTGTGCCTGCGGCAAATCCTTCAAGGTGCTGACCAAGAAGCATCTGTCCACGCACGGCATGACTCCGGAAGAATACCGGGAGCAATATGGATACAAAAAGAAACTCCCCCTGGTCTGCAAGTCCCTGCAACGGGAACGCCGCAAGAAGATGAAGGAGATGAAACTCTGGACCAAACGCGGCAAGAAGGCGTAAGCGCGAAATCGAAAAGGCCCGGGATTGATTCCCGGGCCTTTTTCATTGCGTGAGCGTCCGTGCCAACATCAGATCCAGGGTGTCGTCGATCCGCTTCCACCCGGCTTCGGACTGGAGGTCCACCCCGCCCAGACTGCGGTGCATGCGGGAGCGGACGGCCAGGAAATTGACCGCCGAGGCCAGGATCATGACCAACGCGGTCAGGTCCACTTCCTCGGGCGGGTCGGCCTGCATCAACTCGAAGAATTCCAGGGCGGTCTTGACCCGGACCTCCTCCAGCGACCGGGTTAAGTCGTTGCGCACGACCCCTTCCCAGGCCAGGATCTCCAGGGTCTGCGGCCTGCGCAGGATGGCCCGCAGGTAGCGTCTGAAAAACTGGGACATGAGTTCATGCGGGGCCATACCCCGGATGCGATCCACGTCCTCGCCGAGCAATTCCTCGGCCGTGGGCCAGAACTCCACGGTCCGGCCGTATTCGGCCACAAGTCCTTCCAGTCCCTGATAATACCGGTAGATCAATTTCTTATCCACACCGGCTTCGCGGGCTACCATATTGACGCCAAGCCGTTGAAATCCGACCTCGGCGAGCACCTTGCCCACGGCCCGGACCAACTTCTGCTTGGTAATTTCCTTGTTCCGGATGGGTATGACCTTGGGAACGGCTTTCAAAATCGCCATAACCCCTCCTTAAGCTAAAATAATCCGGCTAAAACCAGTATCGCAAACACATCCATGCCCCGCAAGGATATTTCTCACCAATACGCCACACTTGGCCTTGACCAAGAAACATGTTCAAATTGACCAGACTTGCACGGCTTGAAAAGCATCAAGTCCTTCCTTCAAACACCGCTTGGCGACTATTCGACTATTACCAAAGAGAAAGGCACTCCATCATGATCAGGCGAGACGAATGGACCTTCACCGGAGCATCAGGCTCGGAATATCTCTTCACCCTTTACCCCAAAAGCGAGGGATTGCCGGAATCGGCAGGCGTTTTCATCCTCGCGTATACCCATCTTCGAGGCCACATGGGGGGCTGGCAGGCAACTCCTCTGCTCATCGCGCAAGGTGAGAACATGTCTTCGGCCCTGACTGCGGAAGCGGAACAGAAAGCCGTCAGGAGCTTCATCTGGAATAGCACTTACGTGCTCCTCGAACCCGACTCTTCCGTCAGGGAAGAATGCGTACGCGATCTGGAAATGCGCGGCCCCAAATACTTCGAGACCAAAAGCAACTGAATGCGAACGTGCAGCCACCCCTCTCCCGGCAACCCACTCCACAACGCAAAAAAGCCCTCAGTGAATGACTGAGGGCTTTTTTGAAATATTCCTTGGCGGCGACCTACTTTCCCACACGCTACCATGCAGTATCATCGGCGATGGAGGGCTTAACTACCGGGTTCGGAATGGGACCGGGTGTACCCCCTCCTCCTTGGCCACCAAGAAAATTTTGGCGAACCGGAGTTCGGAATATATTAGTAAATAGGGGAAGAGAGAATTCCTGTAATTGTTAAATAAGCCGCACGATCTATTAGTACTGGTCAGCTGAACAACTCACGTTGCTTACACCTCCAGCCTATCAACCTGGTGGTCTTCCAGGGATCTTTAGGGACTAATGTCCAGGGAGAACTTATCTTGAGGCTGGCTTCCCGCTTAGATGCTTTCAGCGGTTATCCGTTCCGAACTTAGCTGACCTGCAGTGCCACTGGCGTGACAACAGGAACACCATAGGTTCGTCCACCCCGGTCCTCTCGTACTAGGGCAGACCCTCTTCAATCTCTCCTACGCCCACGGAGGATAGGGACCAAACTGTCTCACGACGTTTTAAACCCAGCTCGCGTACCACTTTAAACGGCGAACAGCCGTACCCTTCGGACCTGCTTCAGCCCCAGGATGTGATGAGCCGACATCGAGGTGCCAAACCGCGTCGTCGATGTGAACTCTTGGACGCGATCAGCCTGTTATCCCGGCGTACCTTCTATCCTATGAGCGATGGCCCTTCCATTCGGAACCACCGGATCACTAAGACCAACTTTCGTTCCTGCTCGAGATGTCTCTCTCACAGTCAAGCTCCCTTATGCCTTTGCACTCAACGGCTGGTTTCCAATCAGCCTGAGGGAACCTTTGCAAGCCTCCGTTACTTTTTAGGAGGCGACCGCCCAGTCAAACTACCCACCAGACACTGTCTCCACACCGGATAACGGTTATGGATTAGATACCTAAGTAATAAAGGGTGGTATTTCAAGGTTGACTCCACGCACTCTGGCGAGCACGCTTCAAAGTCTCCCACCTATCCTACACATTATTAATCAAATACCAATGTCAAGCTGCAGTAAAGGTGCACAGGGTCTTTCCGTCCTTCCGCGGGTACCCGGCATTTTCACCGGGAATTCAATTTCACTGAGTCTCTGGTTGAGACAGCGGGAGATCGTTACGCCATTCGTGCAGGTCGGAACTTACCCGACAAGGAATTTCGCTACCTTAGGACCGTTATAGTTACGGCCGCCGTTTACTGGGGCTTCGATTTAGAGCTTCGACCGAAGTCTAACCCCACCTCTTAACCTTCCAGCACCGGGCAGGCGTCAGTCCCTATACATCGTCTTACGACTTAGCAGAGACCTATGTTTTTAGTAAACAGTCGCCCCCTCGATTCCTGCGTCTCAAATCCACTCACATAGTCAAATGGTCACGGATTCGAGCACCCTTATCGCGAACTTACGGGGTCATTTTGCCGAGTTCCTTAACCAGAGTTCTCTCAAGCGCCTTGGTCTGCTCGACCC